>NZ_JBLRVY010000014.1:0-285833 GCF_048159485.1 Streptomyces sp. 4F14 | reverse complement strand
CATGAAAACCATCCCTGCCCCACCCGCGCAGTCCCAGAGTCGCGAACTCACGGGACGCACTCAAGAAGGTAGGGCCGCATGACCTACGTCGGCAGGCTCCCCGCCTGGATCAAGTCCGCCAAGAACCGCACCGAGATCCTCCGTACGATCGACCGCATGCGGGCGTCGGTCATCGCCCCCTGACCCGCGAGACGCCCGCCACAGCGCAGCCGTACCGCCGCTTGTTAGCCTGTTCCGGCCCTTTCACCAGGTGAGGAACTCGACGACGCATGACGGCACCCCCGCACTCCCTGTTCCTCGACGCGTCTGTGGAGATCACCGGCAAGGACGCCCCGGCGCTGGAGGGGGCGGCGCTGGCTCCCGGTACCCGGGTCAATGTCACGCACCTCGCGAGCGAGGGCCTGGACGCGAGGGTCGAGGCCGCGCGGGCTGTCGGGGAGCGCGGCCTGATCCCCGTACCCCACCTCTCGGCCCGCCGCCTGCGTTCCCCTTCCGAGCTGGCCGAAACTCTCGCGGCGCTGCGCTCGGTGCGGGCGGTGGAGAGTGTGTTCGTCGTGGCCGGTGATCCCACGGCCCCGCACGGCCCGTACCCGGACGCCCTGTCGGTGATCCGCTCGGGTCTGCTGGAGGAGCACGGCGTACGGGAGGTCGGTATCGCCGGCTACCCGGAGGGCCACCCGGCGATCGGCGCCGAGACCCTGTGGTCGGCGCTGGAGGAGAAGACGGCGGCGCTGAGGGAACAGAACCTCGCGGCGGCCGTCACCACCCAGTTCGGCTTCGCGGTGGACCCGGTCCTGAGGTGGCTGGAGGAGACGAGGGCGCGGGGCGTGGACGTCCCCGTACGCATCGGCGTCCCCGGCCCGGCCGGCGTCCGCCGCCTCCTGTCGTACGCCCGCCGCTTCGGCGTCGCCACGAGCACCGGCATAGCCCGCAAGTACGGCTTCTCGCTGACGCACCTGATGGGTACGGCCGGCCCGGACCGTTTCCTGGGGACGCTCGCGGCGGGTCTCGTACCGGAACGCCACGGCGAGGTAGCCCTGCACTTCTACACGTTCGGCGGGCTGGAGGCGACGTCGGCGTGGCTCAGCGCAGCAGCAGCTGAAGTCCCCCCACCACGGTCGCCCCGATCACCAGCTGCTCGAACAACCGCTGGTTGATCCGGTCCACGGCCCACCGCCCGATCAGCGCTCCCGGCACCACGAACCCGACCAGCGCGGCGTCCAGCAGCAGCGAGTTCCCGTCGATGAGCCCGAGCCCGGCGCTGAAGGGCACTTTGGTCACGTTGACGATGAGGAAGAAGAACGCGGACGTACCCAGGAACCCCAGCTTCCGAAACCCGGCGGACAGCAGGTACATCGACATCACGGGCCCTCCGGCGTTCGCGACCATCGTCGTGAACCCCCCGAGCACCCCGTACGACCGCGCCTTGAACCGCCCCGCGCGGGTGACGACGGCGTCGGGCTCGTCGGCGGCCTCGGCCGTGCGCCGGCGCCACATCGTCACCCCCGCCATCAGCAGCAGGATCGCCCCGATGGAGGTCCGTACGACCTCGTCGCCGGCCCACACGAGGAACACCGTCCCGACGATCACCCCCGCCGCGACGGCCGGGAAGAGCCGCCACAGCGTGGGCCAGTGGGCGTGCCGGCGGTAGGTGAGGACGGCGAGGACGTCCCCGGCGATCAGGATCGGCAGCAGGACGCCCGTCGAGGCGCGGGCCGGCAGGACCGCCGCGAAGACGGCGAGGCTGACGGTGTTCGCGCCGCTGACGGCCGTCTTGGAGAAGCCGACGAGGAGGGCGGCGAGGGCGAGGGCGGCGAACTCCCAGCCGGTGATGTGCCACAGAGTCATCGTGTTCATTGCGTTGACCGATGCTATGCCCACGCAACAGGGGTAGGGAAAGACCGTCTCACCGCGTGAAACTGTGGACTTCCCGGATCTCTGGAGGCGATGTGGGCGACATCCGTTACCTGACCGGCGTGCGGGGCCGGATCGCGGTGCACGAGTGGGCGCCGCCGCCTCGGCCTCGGTACGTCGCACTGCTGGTCCACGGGTACGGGGAGCATCTCGGCCGGTACGAGGAGCTGGCCGGGGTGCTGCGGGGGCACGGGGCGGCTGTGCTGGGGCCGGATCACGCCGGGCACGGGCTGTCGGACGGGGAGCGGGTGCTGGTGGGGGACTTCGAGGAGGTGGTCACGGACGTCGAGGCGGTGGTGTCCCTCGCGCGGGAGTCGTGGCCGGGGCTGCCGCTGGTCGTCGTGGGCCACTCCATGGGCGGCCTGATCGCCGCCCGTCTCGCCCAGCGCCTCGGCGACCGGCTCGCCGCGCTGGTCCTGTCCGGGCCGGTCATCGGGGAGTGGGCGCTGCCGGGGAAGCTCCTGGCGTACGACGAGATCCCGGACGTCCCGATCAGCCCGGCCTCGCTGTCGCGGGACCCGGCGGTCGGGGCGGCGTACGTGGCGGATCCGCTGGTGTGGCACGGGGCGATGAAGCGGGCGACGCTGGAGGCGTTCGAGGCGACGTTGCGGACGGTCGCGTCGGCCGGGGACGTGGGGCGGCTGCCGGTGCTGTGGCTGCACGGCGAGGACGACCGGCTCGTGCCCCTCGCCGGGAGCCGCCCCGGGGTGGAGCGGCTCAGCGGGGGCGGCGCTCTGACCTCGTGTCTCTATCCGGGGGCGCGGCACGAGGTGTTCGCGGAGACGAACCGGGAGGAGGTGTTCGGGGACCTCACGCGGTTCCTGGACGCCGTGGTTCCAGTTCGGTGAGGGCCGCCGAGACGAGGGTCCGCACCCCGGGCACGAGCACCGACAGGTCGGGCGCGAACAACGGGCTGTGGTTTCCCGGTACGCCCGCGAACTTCTCCCGCAACTCCTCGCCCTCGGCGGCCTCCCAGACGTCGGCGGGGGTGGTGGTGACGTACCAGAAGTCGTACGGCACGCCGTCGGGGGCGAGTTCGGAGAAGTCCTCGCTGCCGGTCACCGTCCCGAAGTCGAACACCGTGTGCTCGCCGAAGAGTTCGCGGTGCGTGGCGGCGATCCGCGCGTCGAGCGCGGGGTCGTTGACGGTCACCGGGTAGCTGGAGACGACGTCCACCTCGGGCTCGGTCGGGCAGCCCGCGGCCCGGCACTCGGCGGTGACGATCCGGCGGATCGCTTCGAGGGCCTTGTCGCGGGTACGGCGGTTCTGGGTGCGGAGGTTGAGGGCGAGGCGGGCCTCGGCGGGGATGATGTTGTGGCTGGTGCCCGCCTGGAAGGCGCCGACGGTGAGGACGGCCGGCTCGCTCGCGGCGATCTCGCGGGCGATGACCGTCTGGAGCCTGGTCACGATGTAGGACGCGGTCACGACGGGGTCGACGGTCGACTCGGGGCGTGAGCCGTGGCCGCCGACGCCGTGCACGACGACGTCGATGTCGTCCGAGGCGGACATGGCGAGGCCGGGGGTGTGGGGGTAGAAGCCGGCCGGTCCGGGCGCGGCGTGCTGTCCGAGCAGGGCGTCGGGGTAGGGGAAGCGCTGGTGCAGGCCGTCCGCGACCATCGCCGCCGCGCCGCTCCCGGCCTCCTCGCCGGGCTGGCCGATCACGACGACGGTCCCGGCCCAGACGTCCCGCCCGGCGGCGAGGGTCTCGGCGGCGGCCACGAGCCAGGTGACGTGCAGGTCGTGCCCGCAGGCGTGCATGATCCCGTCGGTCAGCGACGCGTACTCCAGTCCGGTCGCCTCCTGCACGGGCAGCGCATCCATGTCGGCCCGCAGCCACACGACCGGCCCGTCCCCGTTGCGCAGGACCCCCACGACTCCGGTCCCGCCGACGCCCTCCGTGACCTCGTACCCGGCGCCCTTGAGGCGGGCGGCGAGCTTGCCCGCCGTGCGGTGTTCCCTGAAGGCGAGTTCGGGGTGGCGGTGGAGGTCCCGGTAGAAGTCCTCCAGGTCGCCGGGTTTCAGGGCGGAGGTGAGGTCGAGGGTGTGAGGGGCGGGCATCTGCTTCTCCTCCGTGGGTGGGGGGCCGAGGCGCACGGTACCTCGGGGCTGCGGGGGTTCAGCAGGCGCCCGGATCGCTGCTCCGCCGCACCTTGATGCTGTCGCTGTGCCGGGTGTCGGAGCCTGGGGGGAGGGCCGTGTTGCGCAGGCCGAGTTCCAGGGTTCCGTCGCCGTGCGGGGCCAGGTGTCTGCCCTGGTAGTCGGTGGCGTTGAGGAGGTAGTCCGACATCGTCCGCGGTACCGGCACCGCGAAGATCTCGAAGACCACTCCCTTCTGTTCCTCGGCGCCCACCTGAATGGTGTGGGTCCACTTGCCCGTTGTCGCGGAGACGGTGGCCTCGCCGAACAGGACGTAGTCGTCATCGGTCGCCGCCCGTCCGGCGATCCACAGCCGGTAGCCGTCGGCCAGCCGTGACGTTCCCTTGAACTCCTGACAGAGGCCGATCGCGACCTGCTCGTCCCCGCGCGCCGCGGGGTATTCGATCCTCACAGCGGTGGAGGAACGGCTCGGCTCCGATGCCACGACGGTCTGTTTCGGCTGAGGGTCGTCCCCGCCCCAGCCGAACATGTCTCCGACGGCGGGCAGGAACACCGCGAGTCCGCCGAGCCCGCCCAGTGCCGCGACCGTGGCGATCACCTTTCCCCAGCGGCCTGATTCCGGAGGGGTACCGGCGGGGTCCGTCCCGACCTCTTCTGATGAACTGTCTGATGAACTGTCGGACCGACGAGACATCGGCTCCACCCCCTGTGTGCCCAGATACTGATGCTTGATGCTGCTCGCCCGGTTCCTCCTTCAATCTCCCCGTCGGTCTCAGTTCTTTCTCCCCGCCCGGGGTCTGAGCCCTGTCGGGAGGGTGGCCCGGACCTCCCAGCCCGCTCCCTCGCGGGGGCCCGCGGACAGTTCTCCGTCGAGCGCCGTGACGCGTTCCTTGAGGCCGACGAGGCCGAAGCCACCGCCGTGGGCCTCGGTGGGGAGGTGGCTGGTGCCGTGGCCGTCGTCCTGGACGATGACGACTAGGCGGTCGGCGTCGGGGAAGAGGGTGACGAGGATGTCGGTGGCGTCGGCGGCGTGGCGGCGGATGTTGGTGAGGGACTCCTGTACGACGCGGTAGGCGGCGGCCTGGATCTCGTGGGGGAGGCCGGCGGGGAGTTCGGGGTCGTGGTGCAGGATCGCCCGCTGTCCGGGGCCGGGGAAGCGGTCGACGAGTTCACGGATGCCGTCGAGGTCGCCGACGGGGCGCCGCTCGACGGCCTCGGGTCCGACGTCCCGCAGGACGCCGACCGTGCGTCGCATCGAGGCGAGCGCCTCGGTCGCGGCGCGCTCGATGCCGGCGAGGACGCCGTCGAGTTCGTGCTGCGGGGCGTCGGCCATCATCCGGGCGACCTGGGTCTGGACGAGGATGCCGGTCACGTGATGCGCCACGAAGTCGTGCAGGTCGGCGGCGATGGCGAGCCGCTCGGCCCGCCGGGTCTCCCCCACGGCGACGACCCGCCGGTAGTCCAGCGACCGCAGATACCCGGCGAGCCCGGCGACGAGCCCGACGAGCAGCAGGCCGATGACCAGCGCCGCGAGCAGGTCATCGTCGCGCAGGGAGATGGTCCGGAAGTAGCGCACCGGCAGGGCGAACAGCGCGAGGCCGTCCAGCACGGCGCACACGACGGCCCACCGCCCCGGCGCCTGCCGCACGGCGAGGAAGAGGAGACAGAGCAGGACGAGGACCTCGCCCGGCCCGAACCACCCCGGCTCCCCCAGGACCAGCATCACGCCCGAGTAGAGAAGGGAGAGCAAGGCCGGTACGGCGGTGCGGACCTGTTCGGTGAGCCAGGCGGGCCGGCTCCTCGCGGGCCACAGCACGGCGGCGACACCGACGGCGAGGACGGCGGCCGCTCCCCAGAGCGGCTGGCCGCCGGTGCCGGCGAAGACGAGATCCAGGGCCGCGGCGGCGGGCACGGTGCCGTGGGCCAGACCCCGTGCACAGCCCCGGGCCCTGCCGGTGACTGATGACATGGCGATCACGGTAGCGCCGCCGGCCCCCGCCGCGGATCGGCCGAACGGCCGAGGGCGAGTGGGTGAATCGGGCCGAGAACCTGGCCGGACGGCCGAGGCGGAGGGCGGGGTCGAGCGGCGAGAGTGGGGTCACGGAGCGAAACGGTCGCTCCGCCTCTCCTCTTCTTTCCCCCCTGCTCCCGGTTCGGAGGCATGTCATGCAGCGCAACAGGTTCGTGATCGGTCTGGTCGGCTGTGCCACGGCCGCCGTCGCCGTGGGCGCGGTGGGTACGCACCTGCTGTCGGGCACCCAGTCCACGACGGGGCTGGACGAACGGTCGGCGGTGCGGGTGAACGGCTATCCGGCCCTGGCCAAGAACATCGCCGAGGGCCGGATCCAGAGCCGGTACCACCCGCTGCCGTGGGTCGGGGACCGGCTGAAGGGCGTCAGCTGTCCGACCGGCCTGAAGGCGGTGGCGGGCGCGACGATCACGTGCCGGGGAGAGCGCAGCGACGGACGGAGCGTCGAGATACCGGTGAGCGTCGTCAAGGCGACGCCCTCCTCCGTCACCTGGAAGTTCGAACGCTGAGCGGTCACCGCTCCGGCATCCACCCCCTCCCGGCGAAAGGCTCTCCCCTCTCATGAACCCCGTTCTGGCCGGTCTCGGCCTTGTGAAGAAGTACGGCTCGACGGTCGCGCTCGACAGCGTGGACGTCCACGTCCAGGAGCGTGACTCGCTCGCCATCATGGGCCCGTCCGGCTCCGGCAAGTCGACGCTGCTGCACACCCTGGCCGGCGTCGTCCGCCCCGATTCCGGGACGGTGCTGCTGCGCGGCGAGAGCATCGAGCGGCTCGGTGAGAACAAGCTGAGCGCGCTGCGCCGCAAGCGGTTCGGGTTCGTCTTCCAGTTCGGCCAGCTCCTGCCCGAGCTGCCGGCGGAGGAGAACGTGGCGCTGCCGCTGATGCTGGAGGGCGTGCCGCGCAAGCAGGCGGTGGAGCGGGCCCGCCGCTGGTTCGCGCCGCTGGGTCTGGAGGGGCTGGAGGCCCGGCGCCCCGGCGCGCTCTCCGGTGGGCAGGCGCAGCGGGTCGCCATCGCCCGGGCGCTCGTCATCGAGCCGGACGTCGTCTTCGCCGACGAGCCGACGGGCGCTCTCGACCAGCGCACGAGCACGGAGGTGGTGACGCTCCTGACGTCCGTGACCCGCGCCCAGGGAGCGGCTCTCGTGATGGTCACCCACGACCCCGACGTCGCCGCCCACTGCGATCGGATCCTCCAGGTCAGGGACGGCCGGATCAGCGGGCACACGCAGTACACGGTGGCCTGATGGTCCGAGAGCACACGGCCCGCCCCGAGCCCGGCGCCCCGAGTACCACACCCGGTCCCCCTCTTCCCGTGAGGCATGATCTGATCCATGACCGCCCCCACCCCGGCCCCCGTGCCGACCGCCGCCGCCCCGATCCGGGTGCTCATCGCCGACGACCAGGACATGGTGCGTACGGGATTCCGGTTCTTCCTGGACGCGCAGCCCGACATGACGGTGGTCGCGGAGGCGGCGGACGGGGAGGAGGCGGTGGCGCTGGCGCGGCGGCTGCGGCCGGACGTGTGCCTGCTGGACATCCGGATGCCGAGGCTGGACGGCCTGGAGGCGACACGGCTGCTGGCGGGCCCGGGGGTGGAGGATCCGCTGCGGGTCGTCGTGGTGACGACGTTCGACCTCGACGAGTACGTGTACGGGGCGCTGCGCGGCGGGGCGTGCGGGTTCCTGCTGAAGGACTCGGGGCCGATCCTGCTCGCGGAGGCGGTGCGGGCGGCCGCCGCGGGCGACTCGCTGGTCTCGCCGTCGGTGACGGTCCGGCTGCTGAAGCATCTGACGGAGCAGGAGGACGGCCGTGCCGCCCGGGCCGGCGCGTCGGCCCCCGCGCTGGCCGACCCCCTCACCGACCGGGAGCTGGAGGTGGTGCGGCTGGTGGCGCTGGGGCGGACGAACGCGGAGATCGCGACCGAGCTGTTCGTCTCCCTGTCCACGGTGAAGACGCATCTGTCCAGCGTGCAGGTGAAGTTGGGGACGAGGAACCGGGTGGAGATCGCCGCGTGGGCCTGGCGGCACGGGCAGGTGGACCCGGACTAGCGAGCGGCGTCGGGGCCGAGGTCCAGGACGCGGGCGATGGTGCGCAGGACGCCGTTGTCGTTGTTGGAGGGGGCGAGGTGGCGGGCCCGGCGTATGACGTCGGGGTGGGCGCCGGTCATCGCGAAGGACCACTCGGCGGCGTCGAGCATCTCCAGGTCGTTGAGGTAGTCGCCGAAGACCATGGTCTGGGCCGGGGTGATGCCCAGCTCCCCCTGGAGGCGGCGCAGGGCGGCGCCCTTGTTGGCGGTGCGGTTCATGATGTCGACCCAGTGTTCGCCGGAGACGACGACCTGGTGGGCCTCGGCGAAGGCGGCGAGCGCCGGGGCGACGGTCCGCTCGACGGAGCCGAAGGAGTAGAGGGCGACCTTGATGATGTCGTCGTCGACGGCGGTGACGTCCTCGACGATCTCGTTGCGCAGGTAGTAGCGGCGCACCTCGGCGAGGAAGGGCTCGTCGGTCTGCTCGACGTAGGCGGAGCGCTTGCCGCAGACGACGACACCCACGTCGACGCCGGCCGCGGCGAGCCGCCGTACGGTGTGGACGACCTCGGCGGCGACGGCGGGGTCCAGGGGGTCGGAGCTGAGTTCACGGCCGTCGCGGACGACGTAGGTGCCGTTCTCGGCGATGAAGACCATGCCGTCGGCGAGGCCGGTGAAGTCGCGTTCCAGGGTGGCGTACTGGCGTCCGCTGGCCGGGCTGAAGAGGATGCCGCGCTCGCGCAGCAGGCCGAGCATGTCCTTGAGGCCCTCCGGTGGCCGCTTGTCGTCGTCGAGGAGCGTGCCGTCCATGTCGGTGACGATCAGCCGGATGTCGGCGGCGGGGGCGAACGGCCCGGTCGGGGCGAGGCGGGGCGGAGGAGGGCATGTCCTGCTTTCTGTACGGAGGCGGGCCGATCGTCAGACTACCGGGGCACCCGAAAGGCGTTCGGCCCGTCTCACCGGCGGGGACGGTCCGGCGCGAGGCGACACGAGCACCCGCACAAAGACGACGCCGCGCCCCTCGGCCACCCCATCCGCACCCCCCGGTCGTGAAACCCTGGCCCAAAAGCCCGACTTGCCCGAGGAGCGCCCCCTATGACCACCCTCACCGACCCCATCCCCGGCGGCAGGCCGGGGGACGTCGAGCGGGCCGTGTCGCTCGCCGAGACCCTGGCCGCCCGCAAGGTGCACGGCGTCGTCCTCGCGTACGTGGACACGGCCGGCGTGCACCGCGTGAAGACGGTCCCCACGGCGAAGCTCCCCGCCGCCGCGGCCTGGGGCGTGGGCATGTCCCCGGTGTTCGACACCTTCCTCGCGAACGACCACATCGTCACGACGGACGTCCTCGGCTCCCCGGACGGCGACCTGCGCCTCTACCCGGACCTGGACCTGCTGACCGTGCTGGCCGCGCAGCCCGGCTGGGCGTGGGCGCCGGTCGACCGGATCACGCAGGACGGCGAACCCCACCCGGGCTGCTCCCGCACGGCCCTGCGCCGGATCACCGAGCGCGCCGCCCTCGACCACGGCGTCTCCTTCCGCGCGGCGATCGAGGTCGAGTGGATGCTCGGCCTCGGCACAGCGGCCCCCGGCGAGTTCGTCCCGGCGACGACGGCCCCGGCGTACGGCGCGACGCGCCAGGTGGAGCTGGGCGCGTTCCTCGCGGACCTGCTGGAGGCGTGCGCGGCGCAGGAGCTGGACGTCGACCAGGTCCATCCGGAGTACGGGGCGGGGCAGTTCGAGATCTCGGTGGGCGCGGCGGACCCGGTCGCGGCGGCCGACCGCTCCGTGCTGACCCGGCAGACGATCCGCGCGGTCGCCGGGCGGCACGGCCTGCGCGTCTCGTTCGCCCCGACCGTGACGACGACGAACGTCGGCAACGGCGGCCACGTCCACCTCTCGGCCTGGCGCGAGGGCCGCAACCTGCACACGGGCGGCGACCGCAGGCACGGCCTCGCCCCGGAGGCGGAGTCGTTCGCGGCCGGCGTCCTCGCCCGCCTGCCCGCCCTCCTCGCGCTGACCGCCCCCAGCCCCGCGAGCTACCTGCGCCTGGTGCCCTCCCAGTGGGCGGGGGTGTTCACCGCGTGGGGCCTGGAGACCCGGGAGGCGGCCGTGCGTCTGGTGCCCGGCACGAAGGGCCACCGCGCCGAGCAGGCCAACCTGGAGGTGAAGCCGATCGACCTCGCCGCGAACCCGTACGCGGCCCTGACCGGTCTGATCGCCGCCGGGCTCGACGGCATCGCGGCGCGGGCGGACCTCCCGGAGGAGACGCGGGGCAACCCCGCCGCGCTGACCCCGGCGGAGGCCGAGCGCAAGGGAGTTCGCCGGCTCCCCGCCTCCCTCGCCGAGGCCGTCGCCGCGTTCCGGGAGGACAAGGTCGTGCGCGCCGCCCTCGGCCCGGTCCTCGCGGACGCCGTGATCGCGGTCCGCGAGGGCGAACTCGCCGCCGTCCGGGGCCTGGACGACGAGCGGATCGCCGCCGCCTACCGCTGGGCCTACTGAGATGCGGGTCCATGAGGCGCTCGCCGAACTGGAGCTGGTGGACCACCACTGCCACGGCGTCGTCCCCCACGACCTCACCCGCCCCGCCTTCGAGTCCCTGCTCACCGAGGGCGGCATCACCCCCTTCGACACCCCGACGGGCATCGCGGTACGCCGCCACTGCGCCCCCGTCCTGGACCTCCCGCCGCACGCCCCGCCCGGCGAATACCTGGACCGGCGCACCGAGTTGGGTGCCGAGGAGGTCAACCGGCG
Source organism: Streptomyces sp. 4F14 (assembly GCF_048159485.1). Lineage (NCBI taxonomy): Bacteria > Bacillati > Actinomycetota > Actinomycetes > Kitasatosporales > Streptomycetaceae > Streptomyces > Streptomyces sp. 4F14. Next base: position 275,015 of record NZ_JBLRVY010000014.1, on the reverse strand, counting down.
CTTCCTGCACGCCTCCCGGACCGGCACCTTCTGCGTCGACACCGGCCACACCCCGCTCCCCCTCACCACCCCGGCCGAACTCGCGGACGCGGCGCGGGCAACCGCGTACGAGGTGGTCCGACTGGAGCCGATCGCCGAGCGGTTGAAGGCCCGGGGTGTCGAACCGGACGCCTACGCCGAGGAATTCACGCGGGCGGTCCACGACGCCGTGCGCGCGCCCGGGGTCGTCGGCGTGAAGTCGGTGGCCGCCTACCGCACCGGGTTCGGTCTCGCGCCGACACGCCCGACGGAACAGGAGATCGAGCGGGCCGCCCGAGGGTGGCTCGCGCACGCGGGGCGCCTCGACGACCCCGTACTCGTCCGGCATCTCCTGTGGACGGCCGTGGACCTCAAGCTCCCCCTTCAGCTGCACACCGGGTTCGGGGACCGGGACATCCGGCTGCACCGGGTGGACCCGAGTCTGCTCACCGACTGGCTGCGCCTGATTCCGGACGATGTACCCGTGCTGTTGCTGCACTGCTGGCCGTATCAGCGGCAGGCGGCCTATCTGACCTCGGTGTTTCCCCAGGTGTACCTGGATGTGGGGCTCACGCTGCACCATGTGGGGCCGGTGCGGGCGCGGGCGGTACTGGCGGAGGTACTGGAGATGACGCCGTTCGGCAAACTGCTGTACAGCTCGGACGCGTACGGTGTCGCCGAGTTCTACGCGCTCGGCGCGCTGGCGTTCCGGCGGGGCCTCGGGGATCTCCTCCAGGACCGGGTGGACGCGGGTGAGCTGAGTCCGCCCGACGCGGTGCGCCTCGCGCGGTGGGCGGGTGCGGAGAACGCCCGTCGGGTCTACCGGTTGTCCGACCGGTTCTGAAAGTATGATCAAGCAATGTCTGACATGACCGAGACCACGCCCGGTTGGCTGAGCCAGGACGAGCTGGAACTGGCCCGCGCCCGGATGCCGATCCTGTACGTCGAGGCCGTGCCCGTCCGCGTGGACGACCGGGGCGAGATCACCAGCATCGGCCTGCTCCTGCGCATCGGACCGGACGGCGATGTCAGCCGGACCCTGGTCTCGGGCCGGGTCCTGCACCACGAGCGCGTCCGCGACGCCCTCCTGCGCAACCTGGAGAAGGACCTCGGCCCCGTCGCGCTGCCCCGGCTGCCCGCCGCGCTCCAGCCGTTCACGGTGGCCGAGTACTTCCCCACGCAGGGCGTCACTCCCTACCACGACCCGCGTCAACATGCCGTGTCCCTGGCGTACATCGTTCCGGTGACCGGGGACTGCCAGCCGCGGCAGGACGCGCTCGACCTCGTCTGGTTCGAGCCGCAGGAGGCCGCCTCCCCGGCCGTCCAGAGCGAGATGCCCGGCGGGCACGGGTTCCTGCTGCGGCAGGCCCTCGCCCACGTCGGCCTCTCCGCGTCCTGATGCTCCCCTTCCAGCGCGGCGCCCCCTGCACGGTCGTGGTGTGCAGGGGCTGCTGCTGTGGCGACCGCCGCAAGAACCCCGGCTTCGACCACGCCTGGCAGCTCGACCGGCTGCGGGCGGCGGCCGCCGCGTCCGGGGGCACGTTCACGGTCCGTACGACCGACTGCCTCGGCCCCTGCGACCAAGCGAACGTCCTCGTCGTCCAGCCCTCCACCGCCGCACGCCAGTCCGGCGCGCGAGCGGTGTGGATCGGCTTCGCGACGGACGACGACGCGACGGAGGAGATCATCGGCTGGGCCGAGGCGGGCGGACCGGGGGTGGCGGAGCCGCCGACGGCCCTGGAGATGCAGTTCGTCAAGGCGCCGCGGGGCAGCAGGGCTCGGGGGCGGCGGTGAGGTAGGGGGCGGGGGCATCGGCGCCCGGCGCCGGGGGCATAGGCGCCGGACGCCTCCCCATGCGCCCCGTCATCCCCGCACGACCTGCTCCAGCAACGTCGTACGCGCCCGCGACACCCTCGACCGGACCGTCCCCACCGGGCACTTCGCCCGCTCCGCGACCTCCTCGTACGACCATCCCGCGAGCTGCGTCAGGACGAACGCCTCACGCCGCTCGGCCGGGAGCAGCCCGAGGAGTTCCGCCAGGGCGACGCCCTCCTCGAAACCTCCGCCGGTCTCGGCCTGTTCGCGCAGCCGGGGTCGCGACGCCCGGCGCCGGTGGCTGTCGGCGACCGCGTGCCGGGCGATGGCCAGCAGCCAGGAGCGCGCCGAGGACCGCCCCTCGAAGCGGTGCAGCGCGGTGAGCGCCCGCAGGAAGGTGTCCTGGACGACGTCGTCGGCGGCCTGCGGGTCGGCGCCGAGGTGGACGACGTACCGCAGGACGTCCCGGTACAGCGCCCGCGTCCACTCCTGCCCGGCGGCCGGGTCGCCGTCGCGGGCGGCGAGGGCGAGGGCCGTCGTGACGGTGTCGTCATGGACACGGGACGCCTTGCGGTGGCCCGACCTGGGCGGCAGGCGGCGCTTGGTGTGCTTGCCGGGGTTCATGGCGCCTCATCCTGGCAGCGGGGGCGGTCCTGGACCCCGGTGGCGGGGGAACCCACAGGGTGTCCGTAGCCGGTTGCCAGGTGCGGGCGCGCGACACGGCGGCGGGGGCGGCCGGCCGCACCGGCAACGCCCGTTCGCCCGGGGACTCCGGCGGGCCGTACCAGCAACGCCCGTTCGCCGGGAGACGCCGGCGAGCCGTACCGACAGCGCGGGATGACCCGGCGTCCCCGTCCGCCGGTTCACCCCGCGCCCCGCCCCCTCACCTCACGCCCTCACCTCCGTCGGCTCCTCCTTGTCGTCGAGGAAGCCGCCCGACTGGTGCTGCCACAGCTTCGCGTAGGCGCCTTCCGCCGCCAACAGCTCGGTGTGGCTGCCCTGTTCGATGATCCGCCCCCGGTCGAGGACGACGAGCCGGTCCATCCCGGCGACGGTGCTGAGCCGGTGCGCGACCACGAGCGTCGTCCGGCCCTCCATCAGCCGCCACAGGGCGTCCTGGACGAGGATCTCGCTCTCGGAGTCGAGCGCGCTGGTCGCCTCGTCGAGGAGGAGGATCGGCGCGTCGCGCAGGATCGCGCGGGCGAGGGCGACGCGCTGGCGCTGGCCGCCGGAGAGTTTGACGCCGCGTTCGCCGACCATCGTGTCGAAGCCGTCCGGGAGCGCGTCGGCGAACTCCGTGACGTGGGCGGCCTCGGCGGCCCGGCGGATGTCCTCGTCGGTGGCCCCGGGGCGGGCGAAGGCGATGTTGTCGCGCAGGCTGCGGTGGAACATGGCGGGTTCCTGCGGGACGTACGCGATGAGGCTGCGCAGGTCCGCCTGGCGCAGCCGGCTGATGTCCTGGCCGCCGACGAGGATGCGCCCGCCGTCGATGTCGGTCATCCGCAGCAGCAGCCGGGTGAGCGTCGTCTTCCCGCCGCCCGACCTGCCGACCAGCCCGATCTTCGTACCGCTCGGCACGTCCAGGTCGAGCTTCTCGAAGAGGGGGGCGCCGCCGCCGTGCGCGAAGGTGACCTGGTCGAAGCGGACGTCGGCGGAGCGCGGGGCGAGCGGTTCGGGGGTGGCCGCGTCGACGACGGTCGGCGATGTGCGCAGCAGTGCGGTGAACTGTGCCGCCTCGGTCATGCAGCTCTCCATGCGCCGGTAGATCTGGTTGAACTCGAACATGATGCGGGTGGCGTTCGCGAAGTACGTGAACGCCACGATGACGCCCTCGACGCTGCGCCCGCTGCCGGCCAGGGTGACCGCGAGCAGGAGCCCGAGTGCGTTGGTGAGGACGGACATCGGCGCGACGAACGTGTCGATGCGCAGGTTCCCGTAGTCCCACGACCTCAACATCAGCCGCCTCGACTCCGCGACCCTGACCCGGTGTTCGGCGGCCTCGCGCTCCTCGGCGGCGAAGGCGCGCACGGTGTCCATGTTCATGAGGCTGTCGGCGACGTGTCCCGAGACCCGCGCGATGGCCGCCTCACGCTCGTCGACGAGCCGCTGCCGGCGCCGGATCAGCGGCGTCACGCCGACGGCGGTGATCACGATCATCGTCAGCAGGCAGACGACGAGCCAGGGTTCGTACTGCCACAGCACGACGGACCCGAACAGCAGCGGCACGAGGCTGCCCACGATCTGGAAGGCCAGCGTGTCCCCGAACTCCTCGAACCGCGCGGCGAAGCCCAGCACCCGTTTGGTGAGCGACCCGGCGAAGTTGTCGTGGAAGAACGACGCGTCCTTCGCGAAGAGTTCGTCCATGCCGACGACGTACAGATTCTCGACGCCGAGCGCGTCGACGCGGTTCAGGCAGTGGATGCCGACCCGCCACAGCGCCTCCGCCACCAGCATCACGACGGAGAACCCCACGACGTACGGCAGCGCCGTCGACACCACCACGTCCCCGTCGTCCGCGATCCGCCCCACCAGTTTCGCCACCACCAGCGGCGCCACGTAGTTGATGCCCGCGTTCCCCAGCGCGGGCAGCAGCAGCGCGGGCAGCGCCAGCCATTTGAGCCGTCCCAACTCCCGTCCGTAGTAGCGAAGGGCGAGCAGCACCGCGCCCTTGCGTGATTCAGCCGTATCCATCCCGTCCCTGCGTCGCTCAGGCCCCGGGCGCGCGAAGGAGAGCGCGCGCAAGCGGGACAATTCGGAGGAGGAACGGGAAGTCTCCCGCGGGGGCGGGGGCGGCGTCCAAGCGTTTTTCACGACCGGGGCGGGCCCCGACGGCTGCGCCGGGCGCACGCCCCCGCCGGTCGGGCATTCCGGCGTTCCGGTGCGGCGAACCGAACCGCGGAACTGTCACGCGACAGAAAGCCGCCCTATGTTCGTGGCGTATGTTCGCGAGGCATACCCCCCAATTATCCGGCATTACCGCGTTCACCCGGGCGGCCAATAGAGCAAGGCGTGCAGCAGGCCATGCTTATTACGAGAGGAGTGCGGCGGCAATGCCCGTTTCCCTTCCTGAGGGCGTGCACGAACTTCAGAAGCTACTCGTCGACTGGGTGGGCGAATTCATCGAGAATCCGGATGTGTCCCCCGAGGACAACTTCCTGGACCTCGGCGGTCACTCGCTCCTCGCCATGAACCTCAACACACGTGTCCAGCAGCGCTTCGGGCATGAACTGGACGTGAAGGTCCTGTTCGAGGAGTCGCTCGGCAGCGCGATCGCAGAACTGCACGCGCGGCTGGCCGCACAGCCTGCCACGTAATTCGCTCACCCCGCCTCGGCCCAGAGACTGGAGTAGCCGTGAACGACCGCACCGCCGATTTCCGACTTTCCCCCGACGAACTCGCCATGTTCGAGGAGCAGGGCTTCATCGGTCCCATCAAGGTGTATGAACCCGAGGAGATGGAGAAGCGCTGGAACCAGATACGCCGAGCCGTTCCGGACCGTTCGCGGGCGATCGTCGAGCGGGTGACCTCCATCCTCGGTCCTGACCTGCTGTGCTGGCGCACCGAGTTCTTCCCGAAGTACCAGGGTGACGAGGGCACCGACTGGCACCAGGCGTCGACGTTCGCCCACTCCAGCGGCCGCCCCCAGATCCGGTGGCCCGCGCAGAACGACGCGCCCGCGTTCGGCGGCGCGATCACCGCCTGGACCGCGTTCGCCCACTCCACCCGCGAGAACGGCTGCCTCCAGCTCATGCCGGGCACGCACCGGGTGATGAACTACGACGAATCCCTCGGCATGTCGTACAACCCCGACACGATCAACAAGCGGGAGAAGGACAGCATCCGGCGCGGTTTCTTCGGCTACGACCACCGCGAGCTCCAGAAGGACCCCGACTGGCGCCCCGACGAGTCCAAGGCGTTCTCCCTCGTCATGCAGCCCGGTGAGTGCGTGATCTTCTGGTCGACCCTGATGCACGGTTCGCTGCCTCACACCGGGAGCGAGAAGGACTACCGCATGGGGTTCGCGACCCGGTACGTGCCGACGCAGGTCGAGGTCTACCCGGACCTCGGCGACGTGTCCGAGTACGGCGGCACCATCCCGCTGGACGACTTCGCCTCCGTGCTCGTACCGACGGGGTGGTGGGCCGTGGTGACACGGCGGCCCACCACCCCGCCCCCGCGGCCCTCAGGTCACGCTGCTCCACAGCCGGCCCAGGTCCCCGGTCCGGTAGAGGCGGCCGCCGGGGACGAAGGGGTCCTCGACGAAGCGCTCGGCGGTGGGTCCGGGCCGGCCGAGGTAGCCGCGGGCGACCTGGACACCGCCGATGTACAGCTCGCCGGGGACGCCGACCGGCTGCGGGCGGCCGTGCCGGTCGAGCACGTGGAGCGTGGTGTTCTCCACGGGACGCCCGATGGGTATCCGGGTGACGGGGCCCTCGGACGCGGGCGGGCAGTCGAAGTACGTCACGTCGACGGCGGCCTCGGTGGGGCCGTAGAGGTTGACGAGGCGGGGCGGGTCACCGCCGTCGAAGATCCGGTTGAACTGGGTGGCCCGCTCCGGGGGCAGGGCCTCCCCGCTGCGGAAGGCGGAGCGCAGCGAGCCGGCCCCGGCGGCCAGCTCCGGGTGGTCCTCCAGCAGGTCCAGGAACGGGCCGAGCATCGAGGGCACGAAGTGGATCACGTTCACCCGGTGGTCGCGTACCGTGCGCGCGATCCGCTCCGGGTCCTTCTCCGCTCCCGGCGGCAGGAGCACCACCCGCGCGCCCTGGACGGCGCACCACAGCAGCTCCCACACCGAGACGTCGAACGAGATGGGCGTCTTCTGCAGGAGCGTGTCGCCCGGCGCGATGGGGTAGCGGCGCTGCATCCACGTCAGCCGGTTCGCCACCGCGTGGTGCTCGACCATCACGCCCTTGGGGCGCCCGGTGGAGCCGGAGGTGTAGATGGTGTACGCGACGTCCCGCGGACCCGCGGTGCGCCCGAGCGGCCGGCCGGAGCCCCGGTACAGCCCGGAGATCCGCAGGACCGGGGCGGTGGCGGGCAGGTCCTCGACCGCGTGCGCACCGCGCAGGACCAGCTTCGACCGCGAGGTCCAGGGCGCGGCGCAGGTCGACGGTCTCCGCGTTGAGCCGCTCCAGGGAGCACCGCTGGTCCGGGCCGCGCAGCCGCTCGCTCTCCCGCTCGGCGGACTCGGTGCAGTACCGCGTTGTTGGAGGCCCAGACCAGGTACACCGGCACCGCGGGCGCGTCCCGCAGAGGGAGGTAGCTGATCTCGGCGTGCGGGTGCATCCAGGCGGTGGAGGCCGGGGTCACTCCGATCCCGACGCCGGCGGCGATATAGCTCTGCCAGTCGTCGGTCGTGTCCGCCTCCACCGCGACCACGGGCTGTCCGCCCTCCTCCCACAGGTCGAGGTTGGTGGTTCCGGAGAAGGAGTTGATCACCAGCGGGTAGTCCGCCAGGTCCCGCAGCAGCACCTCGTCCAGCCCGGTCAGCGGGCAGCCCGAAGGGACCGCGACGACCCGGGGCTCCATGAGGAGGAGCACCTCGCGCAGACTGCGCCGCCCGGTGTGCGTGCGCATGATCGCCACGTCCGACTGGCCGGTGGTGAGCCCGCCCGCGGGGTCGTCGACCCGCTTGAGGCGTACCAGGACCTCCGGGTTCGCCTCCTTCCACTGACGCAGGATCTCGCTGGTGTACACACCGATCGCCGACCAGGCGTGGCCCACCCGCAGGGCCCGCACCCGGTGCAGGTCCGCGTGCAGGGCATCGTCGAAGGCGGTGACGGCGGTGTCCGCCTTGGCGCAGAACATCTTTCCCGCCACGGTGGGCTGCACCCCCTCCGCGGAGCGTTCCAACAGGGTCTGTTTCACGTGACGTTCCAGCTCCGCGAGTCTGCGGGACGCCGCGGACTGGGCCTCATGCAGACGGGTCGCGGCCTTCGAGATGCTCCCTTCGTCGACCGCCATGAGGAACGTCCTCAAGTGGTGGATTCCCACAGCCATGACGCTGCTTTCCTTTCGCAGACCTGTACGGGAAGTGCATCGACGCGGCCCGGAGGCATACCCGGTCAGAAGCGTGCGCGGGTTCCCGGCAGGAGCTGGACGCATGGGCACAGAGGGAACGGCGAATTTCGGCACGCGTAGACCCTGGAGCCGACAAATCAGGCACTGCCCGTTGCCACGGCAGCTTCGATCCTCAGTGTGACGGGTAGCGTTTACGTGTTCAACAGTGCCTCAATGAGGGACTGATATACACCTGCCCTTCCCGATTCACGTCAGGGTTGCGCGAAACGTCGACATGAAGCGTTTCGATGCAGGTGAGACAGTGTGTGAGGCCACGGGAAACAGGAGAGGATAAAGCGGTACGAACCATTCCGGTCGGCGAAATCAGGGGCCGCACACCCTCCACCCCGTACGCGAACGGGCAGCCCCGTAGAAGTTCAGACTAGACGAATCATCGCTCAGTGAAGGTATAGTGACAGTAAATAGCGCGTCAGGAACTGTATGATTCGCACGCCTATCCACGGGAGTACCGGAAACGGTTCGGCGGCCTGTCACCCATTTCCCCGCTTCACCGAGCGCCGACATGAGCCGGGGGAATTCTCACCAGGAGCCCACCGAGGACCCGCCGGATCCGCCCGGCCCCGGAGACGACCGCGTTCGGGGTGGGGCGACCTCAAAACGCCTCAGGGGCCGTGCCAGATTCCTCTGGCACGACCCCTGAGCCGCGACTTCCACAGTCGGGACGACAGGATTTGAACCTGCGACCCCTTGACCCCCAGTCAAGTGCGCTACCAAGCTGCGCCACGTCCCGTTGCCCGTTTGACCTGGGGTTTCCCCTGGTTGAACGCGCAGGGAAAATATACCGCACTCGGATCGCTGGTCGCGCATCCCTTTTCGGTGGGGCGGGATTTGACCTCAAGCTTGGTCGAGGTTGCACGATCGGTGGCATGACGATCACTGAGGGAACGCGTCGGACGTACGGGTACGACGAACTGGCCGAGCTGATGGGGCGGATGACCGGTGCCGAGAAGCACGGGCCGGCGGCGACGTCGACGCTGGACGTGCTGTGGGTGCTGTACGACAGGGTGCTGAGGGTCGCGCCGGAGCGGGTCGAGGACCCCGCGCGGGACCGGTTCCTGCTGTCGAAGGGGCACGGGCCGATGGCGTACTACGCGGTCCTCGCCGCGAAGGGGTTCCTGCCGGTGGAGTGGCTGGACGGCTTCGGTTCGTACGACTCACCCCTCGGCCACCACCCCGACCGCCTCCTCGTCCCCGGCGTCGAGATCGGCAGCGGTTCCCTCGGGCACGGGCTGCCGATCGCGGTGGGTACCGCGCTGGGCCTGCGCGCCCAGCACCGCCCTGGACCGGCCGTCCGGTCCGGCATCGCCGTCCCACCCGCCCCCGCTGTCCGGCCTGACATCACCGACTCGCCCACCCTCGCCGTCTGGGTCCTGATCGGCGACGCCGAACTCGACGAGGGCAGCAACCACGAGGCCATCGCCTACGCCGGCCCCGAGGGGCTCGACCGGCTTCACACGGTCGTCGTCGACAACGCCTCCGCGAGCCACGCCCGGCCCGGCGGGATCGCCGCGCGGTTCGAGGCGGCGGGGTGGTCGACGGCCACGGTCGACGGGCGCGACCACGAGGCCCTGTACGAGGCGTTCACCGCACAGCACCCCGGGCGACCGCACGCGGTGATCGCACGGGTGGAGCCGAAGAACCCGGTCCAGGTCCGACAGGGCTGACACAGCGGCCTCACCCCTCCGGCCAGGCCCGCGCACCGGCGACACCCTCACCCGAGCAGCACGACCAGCTGAACAGAGCCCTCGGCCCGGCAGCGCCCCCCACCCAAGCGACCTCTCACCTAGACGGCGCTCGCACCCGAGCAACTCCTCACCCCAGCGACACCCACGTCCCGACACCCCCTCACCCCCAACTCCCTTCTCCCCCACGGCAACACTCCCGCCCCCACCCCCCGAAGGAGCCCCCGATGGACACCATGCGCGACCGCCTCGCCCCCACCCTCACCCGCCTCCTCGACGAAGACCCCCGCCTCGCCGTCGTCCTCGCGGTCATCGGCTCCGACGGCTTCGCCGAGGCACGCCGGCGTCACCCGGACCGGGTCATCGACGTCGGGATCAGGGAACAGCTGCTGATCGGGGCGGGCGCGGGACTGGCGCTGACCGGTATGCGCCCGGTCATGCACACGTTCGCCAGCTTCCTCGTGGAGCGCCCCTTCGAGCAGGTCAAGCTGGACCTGGGACACCAGGACGTGGGCGCGGTGCTGGTCAGCGCGGCAGCGTCGTACGACTGGCCGGCGGGTGGTTTCACGCACATGTCGCCGGGGGACGTCGCCGTGCTGGACACGTTGGACGGCTGGACCGTACACGTCCCCGGCCACCCCGACGAGGCCGAGACGCTGCTGCGGCACGCGGTGGCCGCCGGGGACGACAAGGTGTACGTCCGCCTGTCGGAGCTGTCCAACGACCGGGCCCGGCCGGTGGACGGACAGGGCTTCCTGACCGTACGGGAGGGCCGGCGCGGGGTCGTCCTCGCCGTGGGACCGACGCTGGACGCGGCCCTCGCGGCGACGGAGGACCTGGACGTGACGGTCCTGTACGGGACGACGGTCCGCCCCTTCGACGCGGAGGCGCTGCGCCGGGCGACGGACACGGCGGGCACGGACGTCGTCCTGGTCGAGCCGTACCTCGCGGGCACCTCCACCCCCGCCGCGAACGACGCGCTGGCCGACCGCCCGCACCGGGTCCTCGCCCTGGGCGTGGGCCGCCGCGAGCTGCGCCGCTACGGCACGACGGAGGAACACACGGCGGCGCACGGCCTGGACGCGGGGTCCCTACGGGAACGGATCGACGGCTTCCTCGCCCCCAGAGCGACGGCGGCCTGACCCACACACCCCACGATCCCGGCCCCGGGGGCACAACCCTGGGGCCCGGCCTCACCGGTAGAAACCCCCTACACCCCCGCCACCCCCAGCCCCGGATACGCCTCCAGCAACCGCGTAGGCGCCGCCTGCCTCCACGAGTCCGCCAGGATCGCCCGGAGTTCCTCCTCGTCCTCCACCTCCGCGAGCCGTGCCCGCACCCACGCGAACTGGGACTCGTGGTCGGCGATCCAGAACTTCCCGGGCTCGGCGAGGACGAGTTCGTCGCGTTCCTCCTTGGGGCAGCGCACCGCGATGGACGTCTCGTCCTCGGGAAGCGTGACGAACATCTTCCCGGCGACGCGGAAGGTCGGCATGGACCAGGCGATCTTCTCCGTGGTGTCGGGCAGGGACAGGGCGATTCGGCGTACATCTTCGGCGTCCGGCATGCTCCGCACCGTACCGGCCGCCACTGACAGTCACCCGTCGGCGAGTTGCTTGTAGTACAGGGTGGTCGGGCGCAGCACCCCGCCGGGGTCGGCCGCGTAGTCGGGGATCACCCCGGCCCGCGTCCACCCGGCCTTCGCGTACAGCCGCTCGGCGGGGCTGTCCGTCTCGGTGTCGAGGTGCAGCAGCGTCACCCCGGCGGCGAGGGCGGCGGCCTCGGCGGTGGCCAGGAGCCGCTGTCCGAGCCCCTTGCCCCGGGCGTCCCGGCCGACCATCAGCTTGACCAGTTCCGCCCGGTGCCGGCTGTTGGGCTTGTCCGGGTACGCGAGCGACACCGTCCCGACGACGCGCGGGCCGTCGTAGGCGACCCAGGCCGCGAGGCGGGGGTCGGAAGCACGCGCCGACCACCAGGCCAGGGCCTCCGCACGGTCCAGGGGAGCCAGGAAGCCGACGGACGCACCGTCGTCCACGACCTCGACGAGGAGGTCGGCCAGGCCGTCCAGAGCGGAGGGGTCCAGTCGTACGATCGGATCGTCGTCCATGCGTGCCTCAGACATGCCCGAGACGTTATCCCCAGCTCACGACGTCCCCGTTACGGCCGGCTCACCTCGGCCAGCGCCTCCAGGACAGGCCGGATCAGCGGATGCGTCTCCGCGCCCCGCCTTATCGCCGCGAAGACCCGCCGCGTCGGCGCGACCCCGTCGACGGGGCGGACGGAGACACCCGTGAGGTCGGTTCCGCGCAGGGCCGAGCGGGGTACGAGGGCCACTCCCGCACCCACCGAGACCAGCGCGACGACCGCGCGGAAGTCGTCCGAGGCGTGCTCCATACGCGGCTGGAAACCGGCGTTCTCGCAGGCCAGGACGGCGACGTCGTGACAGGGGTTGCCGGGGTAGGGGCCGACCCAGGTGTCCTTGGCGAGCTCGGCGAGGGGGACCTCGAGCATGTCCGCGAGGCGGTGGTGCTCGGGGAGGACGGCGTCGAAGGGCTCGGCGTAGAGGGGTACGTGGGTGAGGCGGGGGTCGTCGGCGGCGGGGGCACCCCGGTACTCGACGGCGACGGCGACGTCCACCTGCCGGTCGAGGACCATCGGCAGGCTCGCGTCCCCCTCCGCGTCCTGGACGCGCAGCCGGATGCCGGGTGCGGTGCGGGCGAGGCGGGCCACGGCGGGGGCGACGACGAGGGCGATGCCGGTCGCGAACGCGGCGACCGTGACCGTACCCGCCTCGCCGTTGCTGTACGCCGCCAACTCGGCCTCGGCGCGCTCCAGTTGGGCGAGCACCGCATTGGCGTGGCCGAGCAGGATCTCACCGGCCGGGGTGAGCCGTACGCCCTTGGCGCCGCGTTCGACGAGGCGGTGGCCGGTCTCCTGTTCGAGGGCGGCGAGCTGCTGGGAGACGGCGGAGGGGGTGAGGTAGAGCGCGGCGGCAGCCGCGGTGACCGTACGGTGGTCGGCCACCGCGCGGAGGATGTGGAGCCGCCGAGCTTCGATCATGGGTGCGATTATCGCAAAGTATCCCAAGCCTCTCCTGGACTCAGCCCTCCAGCGCCCCCGGCTCCCCCACCTCTCCCGGCTCTCCCCGCCCCTCCAGCTCCTCCCGCGCCGACACGAAGGCGTCCACCGCCCGGTTCACGTCCTCCACGGAGTGCGCCGCCGACAACTGCACCCGGATCCGCGCCTGCCCCTGCGGCACCACCGGATACGAGAACCCGATCACGTACACCCCCCGGTCGAGCAGCAGCTCCGCCAGCCGCCCCGCCTGCACCGCGTCCCCGATCATCACCGGCGCGATGGGGTGGTCACCCGGGAGGATGTCGAACCCTTCCTCGGTCATCCGCCGCCGGAACAGCGCCGTGTTCTCGGCGAGGCGTTCGCGCAGGTCACCGGCGGACTCCAGGAGGTCGAGGACGGTCAGGGAGGCCGCCGCGATGACCGGCGCGAGGGTGTTGGAGAACAGATACGGCCGTGACCGCTGCCGCAACAGCGCCACGATCTCGGCGCGCGCGGCGACGTACCCGCCGGAGGCACCGCCGAGGGCCTTGCCGAGGGTGCCGGTGATGATGTCGACGCGGTCCATGACGCCGTGGAGTTCGGGGGTGCCGCGTCCGCCGGGGCCGGTGAAGCCGACGGCGTGGGAGTCGTCGACCATGACCATCGCGTCGTAGCGGTCGGCGAGGTCGCAGATGTCGCGCAGGGGTGCGACGTACCCGTCCATGGAGAAGACGCCGTCGGTGACGATCAGGCGGCGGCGGGCGGACCCCGCTTCCTTCAACTGGCGTTCCAGGTCGGCCATGTCGCGGTTCGCGTAGCGCAGGCGGCGGGCCTTGGAGAGGCGGATGCCGTCGATGATCGAGGCGTGGTTGAGGGCGTCGGAGATGACCGCGTCCTCCTCGGAGAGCAGTGTCTCGAAGACGCCGCCGTTCGCGTCGAAGCAGGAGGAGTAGAGGATCGTGTCCTCCTGGCCGAGGAACCGGGAGAGCCTGGCCTCCAGTTCCTTGTGGACCTCCTGGGTGCCGCAGATGAAGCGGACGGAGGCCATGCCGTAGCCCCAGCGGTCGAGGGCGCGGTGCGCGGCGTCGACGACGTCGGGGTGGTCGGCGAGGCCGAGGTAGTTGTTGGCGCAGAAGTTGAGGACCTCGCCGGGGCGGCCGCCGGAACTGACGTTGACGGTCGCCGACTGCGGGGTGTCGATGACCCGTTCGGGCTTGTGGAGGCCGGCGGCGCGGATCTCTTCGAGGGTGGCGCGCAGGTCGTCGCGTACGGAGTCGAACATGGTGTTCCTTCAGCTCGTCCAGTCGAGGATGACTTTGCCGCCCCTGCCGCTCGCGGCGTCGGCGAAGGCCGCCTCGTGGTCGCGGTAGCCGTAGCGGCCGGTGATGACGGGGGCGAGGTCGAGGCCGCCCTCCAGGAGGACGGACATGGCGTACCAGGTCTCGAACATCTCGCGGCCGTAGATGCCCTTGAGGGTGATCATCGAGGTGACGATCCGGGCCCAGTCGACGGGGAATTCGTCGGTGGGCAGGCCCAGCATGGCGATCCTGCCGCCGTGTGTCATGTTGGCGATCATGTCGCGCAGGGCCTCGGGGCGGCCGGACATCTCCAGGCCGACGTCGAAGCCCTCGCGGAGGCCCAACTCCCTTTGCCCGTCGACGATCTGACGCTCTGAAACATTCAGCGCGAGGCTGACCCCCACCTTCCGCGCGAGGTCGAGGCGTTCCTCGCTGACGTCGGTGATCACGACGTTGCGCGCGCCGGCGTGGCGGGCGACCGCCGCCGCCATCAACCCGATCGGCCCGGCGCCGGTGATGATGACGTCCTCGCCGACGAGCGGGAACGACAGCGCGGTGTGCACGGCGTTGCCGAACGGGTCGAAGATCGCGGCGACATCGAGGTCCACGGGGACGCGGTGCACCCACACGTTGGACGCGGGCAGCGCGACGTACTCCGCGAAGGCGCCGTCCCGGCCGACCCCGAGCCCGACGGTCGCCCGGCACAAGTGCCGCCTCCCGGCGAGGCAGTTGCGGCACTTCCCGCACACGAGGTGCCCCTCGCCGCTGACCCGGTCGCCGATCGCGACGTCCGTGACCGCGGCGCCCACCTCGACGACCTCGCCGACGAACTCGTGCCCCACGACCAGCGGCGTACGGATCGTCTGCCGCGCCCAGCCGTCCCAGGCCCTGATGTGCAGGTCGGTGCCGCAGATCCCGGCGCGCTGCACCTTGATCAGTACGTCCCCGGCGCCGACCGCCGGCTCCGGGACGTCCCGCAGCCACAGTCCCGGCTCCGCCTTCTCCTTGACCAGCGCCTTCAACGCAGCGGCTCCTGAAGTGAGTTGACCGGCTCGCGGGCACGACGAGGTGACCCGGGTCCGGGGAGGGGGATGGATACGACGTCGAATGTGCCGTATCCGTGCCGCCCGGTCCATCGAGCTTTTCTTAAGCTGCGCCGCAGCTTCGCTTCACGCCCTCTCCTCCAGCCGGCCGACGAGTTCGGCGGCGGTCGCCTTGACGGTCTCAAGTCCCGTGGTCCCCCAGGCCCTTGGGGTGAGGTCGGCGACGCAGACCGTGCCGAGGACCATGCCGGTGCTGTCGATCAGGGGGGCGCCGAGGTAGGAGCGGACGCCGTACTCGTCCACGATCGGGTTACCGGCGAACCGCGGATAGTCGCCGACGTCGCCGAGGGCCAGCGCGCGCCGCCTGACGACGACATGGGGGCAGTAGCCGTGGTCGCGGGGCAGTTCGCGGCCGAGCTGGCTCTTGGCGCCCGGGGCGACGTACAGACCCGCGAGGAACTGGCGTTCCTCGCCCACGAAGTTGACCATCCCGTACGAGGCGCGGGTGATCTCCGCGAGGCGCTGCGCGAGGCGGTCCAGCATCGGTTCCGCGCGCTCCCCGAGGCCGAGTCGGCTCAGCCTCCGGGCCCGCGCGGGGGCCTCCCGGTCCTCCGGCGTGACCAGCAGCCGCCCCACCGGCCGCGGCGGTCCGTAGCTCATCTCCCGGCTCCTCTCTGCGAGTTGGGGGTCATGCGCGGGCGTTCTCGGCGGGCGTGTGGGCGATCAGGTGCTTGACGAGGGTCAGCAGGGTCTGGACGCCGGACGCGGAGATCCGCGCGTCGCAACGGACCACCGGGATCGCCGGGTCGAGGTCCAGAGCGGCCCGGACCTCCTCCGGGTGATAGCGGTGGGAGCCGTCGAACTCGTTGATCGCGACGATGAATCCGAGGCCGCGCTCCTCGAAGAAGTCGACCGCGGCGAAGCAGTCCTGGAGGCGGCGGGTGTCCGCGAGGATCACCGCGCCGAGCGCGCCCTCGCACAGCTCGTCCCACATGAACCAGAACCGCTGCTGGCCCGGCGTCCCGAACAGGTACAGGACGTGTTCGGGGTCCAGGCTGATCCGGCCGAAGTCCATGGCGACGGTCGTCTCGACCTTGTTCTCGACGCCGTCGAGGCTGTCGGTGCCGGCGCTGACGGTCGTGAGCAGCTCCTCCGTGCACAGCGGCGCGATCTCGCTGACCGCGCCGACGAAGGTGGTCTTGCCGACCCCGAACCCGCCCGCGACCAGCACCTTCAGCGCGGTCGGGAACGGGGACTGATCATCGGGGGAGCCGTACGGGTCGTACGCGTCGTACTCACAGTTGTCGTCGTAGTCCATCGAGCACCGCCTCCAGTAGGGCCCGGTCGGTGGGGTTGTGGTGGAACTCCGGGGGTTTCGTGGTCAGGGCCCCGCAGTCCACGAGGTCCGACAGCAGCACCTTGGTGACCGCCGCCGGCAGCTTCAGATGGGCGGCCGCCTCGGCCACCGAGACCGGGGCGCGGCACAGGTCCAGGGCCTGTGCGTGCTCCGGGCCGAGATAGCCGAGGGGGCTGATGCCGGTGGCTCTGACCTGTGACATCAGGTCCAGGGCGACGGTGGGCCTGGTGCGGCCGTTGCTCACGGTGAAGGGGCGCACCAGGCGGCCGGCCGCGTCGTCGAGCCAGGGCCCGTCGGCCGCCATCACGTTCACGACCTCATCGCCGGGGGTTCGACGGGCTGCTGGCGGGGGGCGGTCACGAGGTAGGGCCGGACGCTCTTGACCAGCATCGCCATCTCGTAGCCGAGGACCGCGGCGTCGGCCTCCCGGCCCGCCATCACGGCGAGGCAGGTCCCCGATCCGGCGGTCGTGACGAACAGGAGCGCGGAGTCCAGCTCCACCACCACCTGCCGTACGTCGCCGCCGTCCGCGAACCGTACGCCCGCGCTGCGGCCCAGCGAGTACAGGCCCGAGGCCAGCGCCGCCATATGGTCCGCGCTGTCGTGGTCCAGACCGTGCACGGACTTCACCAGCCCGTCGCACGACAGCAGCACCGCGCTCGTCGTGTGGGGCACACGCTGCACGAGGCCGCTCATCAGCCAGTCGAGATCGGATACCTGGCCGGTCGTCGGCGCATCGCTCGCCATGGTGGATCGACTCCTTGAGGGGGGTTGCGGAGATGTGGGGTGTGGGGCGGTGGTCGGTCATCCGGTGGGGGTGGTGCCGTCGTACCCGTGGGCGTGGGAGGTGAGGGGGGTGTCGGGGTCCGGTTCCAGGCCGAGTTGGGCCTCCGCGAGGCCCATGCCGCGTTGGAACGCCGCCATCAGGCCCGGGTCGTGGCCTCCTGGCTCCTCGTTCCCGGGCCTCGGTGCGGGGCCGCCGCGCAGCTGCGGGGCCAGATGCTCCTGCGCGCGCCGCCTGGGCAGCCGGGGTTTCCCGATCGTGCCCCGTACGGCCCCGACCCGGGGCGTCGGCGCCTCGCCCTGCACCTCCTCGACGGCGGCCCGGTCCTCGGCCCTGATCCCGGGCCGCGCCTCGGCGGGGTTGGGCCGCTCCTCCCGGGTGTTCCGCATCGGCAGGGGGGCGGGCCGGACCCCTTCGGAACCGGGCAGGCCGGCGTCCTTCGCGTGGGAGCCGGCCGAGCGGGGTACCCCGCCGGGGCCGGTGGGCCGGGGTGCGGTGCCGGCCGCGTGTCCCCCGGGCCGGGTCCCGTCGAGGCGGCCGGGGGACGGGGGCGGGCCCGGCTGGGGGCCGTCGGGTCTCGGGGCGGGCCGGGGGCTCGCGTGACGGGGACCGGGCGTGCCGTGCGGGGGCGTGGGGGTCGGCGGGGTCGCCGGTGCCGGAGTGCCGTGGGGCGGGGTGTTCGCGGATGCCTGCGTGCCGTGAGGCGGCGTGTTCGCGGGTGCCTGCGTGCCGGTGCCGTCCGTCGGGCGGGCCCCCGTCGCCGTACCGGCCGGCATCCGGCCCGTCTCGCCCAGCAGCGTCTGGGGCACGACCAGGATGGCCTGGACCCCGCCGTAGATGTTGCTCTGGAGGCGGACGCGGATGCCGTGGCGGCGCGCGAGCTGGGAGACGACGAAGAGCCCGATGCGGCCGTCGGACAGCAGCCGGCCGACGTTGACCTGGTCGGGGTCGGCGAGGAGCGCGTTCATGCGGGCCTGTTCCTCCGGCGGCATGCCGAGGCCGCGGTCCTCGACCTCGACGGCGAGCCCGGAGGTGACGAGGTTGGCGCGCAGCAGGACCTGCGTGTGGGGCGCGGAGAACACGGTCGCGTTCTCGACGAGCTCGGCGAGGAGGTGGATGACGTCGGCGACGGCGTGCCCGCGCAGGTCGCCGTCGACGGGCGGGACGAGTTTCACCCGCGAGTACTGCTCGACCTCGGCGATCGCGGACCGCAGCACCTCGGTCATGGAGACGGGGTGGCTCCACTGCCGCCGCGACACCGCGCCCCCGAGCACCGCGAGGTTCTCCGCGTGCCGCCGCACCCGGGTGGCGAGGTGGTCGACGTGGAAGAGCCCCTTGAGCAGGTCGGGGTCCTCGATCTCGTTCTCCAGCTCGTCGAGGAGGAGGATCTCCCGGTGCACGAGCGACTGGAGGCGCCGGGCGAGGTTGAGGAAGACCTCCAGCTTCTGTTCGCTGCCGGTCCGGCTGGACAGCTGCGTCGCCTGGACGACCGCCGCGACGGCCCCGTCGTGCGCCCGCGCGAGATCCGCCGCGAGCAGCTCGAACTCGTCGGCGTCCCCGGGCGGCAGTCCCCGGGTACGGCGCTGGGGCGGGGCCTCCCCGCGCCGTAACGCCTCGACGAGCGCCCGCAGGTCGGCCTCCCCGCGCGCGGCGGCCCGGCGCAGCGCGTCGAGCCGGTCGGTGACGGACCGCGCGGTGCGCCCCGCGGCGACGGCGGCGACGCCGATGCCCGCCCCGGTGACGACGGCCGCGCCCGCGAGGACGGCCCACAGGGTGGGGCCGAGCCGTACGCCGGTGGCGCGGACGGTGAACAGCACGACCGCGCATGCGCCGAGAGCGACGGCGGTGGGCGGCAGTACCGCGAGCCGCATCAGGTGCGGCCGTATGTGGGTCTCGGCCGCCGCGGTGCGGGCGACCGGTCGTCCGTGCCGTCCGCCCTCACGGCGGTCCGCACGTGCGGCGGGTGCGCGGAGATGCGACATCCGTGTCCTCGTCCTGGTCAGTCGGGGGCTGTACGGCGACTCACAGTAGTTGCCAACGAGGCAGGTACGACGGGCAGTTGGCGAACTCCTGCGGCAATCGTCCCGCTCTGGTATGAGCGTTCGCACACCTGCCCGACAGCCCGTCACGAACGGGTGTCACGCAGGGAAAAGAACTGATCAGGGACGGTCTCAAGCGGTCCCGTACGGAAGCTGGACACCCTTTCGAACGCCGGTCACTCAGCGTGTTCGTTCTGGCCAACAAAAAGCCGGGGCGGGTTCCGTGGAACCCCGCCCCGGCGTACGGCCGGCCTCAGCTCTCGCCGACCAGCCCCAGGTCGTCGCGCGACACCTGCGGCGCGGGCCACTCCTTCTTCAGCGGCGCCGAGACGCTCCGCCACCAGGCCCGCGTCGGCAGCACCCCGCCAGGCTCGAAGGGCTGCCCCGGGATCGGTACGGCGACGGCCTGGCCGACCGCCTCGCCCGCCGCGAGCGTCCACTCCCCCGGCTCGGCCCACGCGTGCTGCGCGAGGTTGAAGGTGCCCCAGTGGATCGGCAGCATCACCCCGGACGGGGCACCGCCCTGGAGGTCGAGGTGGGCGCGCATGCCCTCCTCGGGCGTCATGTGGATGTCCGGCCACAGCGCGGAGTAGGCGCCGATCTGGATCATCGTGATGTCGAACGGGCCGTGCGCGGCGCCGATGTCCTGGAAGCCCTCGAAGTAGCCGGTGTCGCCGCTGTGGTAGATCCGGTGCTCGGAGCCGGCGACCGACCAGGACGCCCACAGCGTGTGCTGCGTGTTGCGCAGGCCGCGGCCGCAGAAGTGGCGGGCCGGGGTCGCGGTCAGGGTGAGGCCGCCGACCTTCGTCTCCTCGTGCCAGTCCAGCTCGCGCAGGCGGTCCGGGGAGACGCCCCAGTGCTCCAGGTGCGCGCCGACGCCGAGGGGGACCGCGAACAGGGTGTCCGTCCCGGCCAGCGCCTTGATCGTGGGGAGGTCGAGGTGGTCGTAGTGGTCGTGCGAGATGACGACGACGTCCACGGGTCCGAGCGCGGCGAGCGGCAGGGGGACGGGGTGCAGCCGCTTGGGGCCGACGAAGGGTACGGGGGAGCAGCGCTCGCCCCACACCGGGTCGAACAGCACGCGGTGGCCGTCGATCTCCGCGAGCACGCTGGAGTGGCCCATCCAGGTCACGCGCAGGCCCGTCGCCGGGGGCTTGGCGAGGTCGGCGAGGGTCGTGGCGTGGACGGGGATCGTGCCGGAGGGGGCGCGGTGGGGGCGGGTGTCCTTGTCGAAGAACACCTTCGCGAAGTCGGCCGCGGAACCGGAGGGGCGCATCGTCGTCGGGCCGCCGGGGTTGACGAAGACACCGTCCTTGAAGTGCGGCGATCTCCGGATCCGCGCCATGCGCTCACCGCTCGGGTCCACGCCGAACGCCGCGGGTGTCAACGCGCGGAGCCCGGAGCTGAGAGAACGGGAACCGGCCACGGTACCTCCAGGTGATGTTGCTGAGACTCCCATTATGGTCAGCCCCTCTGACAACCGGCCCGGCCCCGGGGGCCTGCGCGGACGCGCTCCCGGCAGCGCCGGACCACCTGGGAAAACGCTGTGGCGGGCGACTTGATTCCGGATCGCCGGAAACGGTCATGCGGTCGCGGGACAACACGGCGGGCCGCCCGAGCCCCAGCCCGGACGGCCCGCGTACGTGTCCCGCTCAGACCAGCTCGTACACCGCCGTCACCGACGAGGTCGCCTTGATCTCGCCGGGGGCGAGCGGTACGGCGCCGACGCCGCCGGCCGGCATGTCCGCGGCCATCGGGGGTGCCGGGGTGGCGTAGCCCGTGCTGCCCTCGCTCAAGGTGACCAGGCGGCCGAGTTTCCGGCCGCTCAGCGCGGCGTACTGCTCGGCCTTCTTGCGCGCGTCGGTGAACGCGGCCTTGCGGGCGGCACGTTGGAGGGGCTCGCGGTCGGCGAGGTCGAAGGTGACGGAGTGGACGCGGCCGGCGTCGCCGGTGGCGTCGGTGATGGCCTGGAGGACGGCGCCAGCGCGGCCGATGACGCGGACCTTGACCGTGAAGGACTGGGCGGCCCGGTAGCCGGTGAGAACGGAGGTGCCGTCCGTGTAGTCGTAGACGGGGTTGAGGGAGACCCCGTCGGTCCGGACGTCCTTGTCGGCGATCTGCTGCTTGCGCACCGCCTTCAGCAGCGCGTCGGCCGCCTTGTTCTGCGCGGCCATCGCGTCCTTCGCGGTCTTCGCGGTCGCCTCGACACCGACGCTCAGCACCGCGAGGTCGGGCGCCGCGGTCGCGCTGCCGTCGCCGGCCACGCTGACCGTGGTCGGCGCGGACTCGGCGCGCGCTGCGAGGGGCGCGGACGCGTGCCCGCCGTCCAGCGCGGCGGCACCGGGCGCGGACAGGCCCAGCGAGAGGAGGGTGACGGCGAGCGCGACGGTGGCGCGGGAGGTACGGGAGCGGGTCATGCGGGCGGGTCCTCACACGGGTCGGGGACGTCGGTCCGCCGACCGGGGGACCCCCGGAACCGGCGTCGGGCCATCCCAGCACCCCCGCGCGAACCCCCGCCCGCACCACTCCAGCACGATCACCTCACTGGCGGAGCACCCGTGACACGCACGGGAAGGCTCACGCCACCGAGCCGAGCCCGCGCGCGTGCGCGGGAGGGCCGGCCGAACGCCGCGCCCTCGCTCCGCCTCAAGCCACCGCCGAGATCCGCATCTTGATGTCGTCCGGCGACAGCGCGCCCTTCGCCGTCACATGGTCCCCGGACGACTCGCCGCGCAGCCGGCGGCCGATCCACGGCACCAGGTACTCCCGCGCCCAGTGGACGTCGTCGCGCCGGACGTCGAGCGGGCCGCGCGGCGGCAGGGCCGGCCACGGCTGCTCGGGGTCGGCGGGGACGTCGAGGCCGAGGGTCTGGCCGGCGCGGAGCGCGACCCGGGTGTGGCCCTCGGGCGAGAGGTGGAGGCGGTCGTCGTCCCAGGCCCGGCGGTCCTGGACGGAGCGCAGGGACCACAGGTCGAGGACGGGACAGCCGTACCGGTCGGCGATGGCCCGGACGTGTCCGTTGTACGTCGCGATCTTGCCGCGCAGGTGTTTGAGGACCGGCATCTGCCGGGTGTCGAACCCGGTCGTCACCATGACCGTGCCGGCCACGGACACGAGCTGCGCGACGGCCAGCTCGAACCGTTCGGCGACCTCGTCGGGGTCGGTGCCGGGCCGCAGGATGTCGTTGCCGCCCGCGCACAGGGACACCAGGTCGGGTGCCATCGCGGCGGCCTGGGGAAGCTGGTCGGCCACGACCTGGTCGAGCAGCTTCCCGCGCACCGCGAGGTTGGTGTACTCGAAGTCGTCCTCGGCCCGCCGGTCCGCGAGGAGTACCGCGAACCGGTCGGCCCAGCCGACGAACGCCCCGTCGGGGCCGGGATCGCCGACGCCTTCGGTGAAGCTGTCCCCCACCGCCACGTACGACCCGATCATCACTGTCTTGTCACTCTTCGAATCGTCTGCCACAGCAGCCCATGCTGCACCTTCGAATGTGACCTACGCGACCGTAATAAAGGGTTGACGGACGGTGAGATAAGCCACCCTTAAAGACTTGACCAATCCGGGAATAACCCCGCGCCTCAACGGCGTCCGTGATGTAGCGACCACACCCGGAATCCCTCGATCCGGAAATGGCTCCAGGTGGTCCGGAACGCGAAGTGCCCCCCGGTGTACGGCTCGGGGTCGGCGTAGTCGAAGACGAGCCGCCCGTTGTCCCACCACTGCACGGTGGACCCGTCGGAGACGATCCGCACCCGGTTCGGCTCGTTCGCGACGAGCAGCGGCTCGGTGTAGTCGTAGATCAACGGCCGCACCCCCGCCTCACCGACGTACCGCCGCAGCCGGGTCGTCGTGTTGTAGTTCGCCCCGTACCCGGAGTAGTACGTCTTGAGGTAGTCGTACTCGGCGAGCGCTCCCCCGCGTACGGTCGCGAAAATATCGTCCGGCGAGCGCACGTCGACGGCGTTCCAGAAGTTGTTGAGGTCGGAGACCCGGTCGTTGACCCCGCCCGCCGAGACGGGGGTGGCGGTGTACTCGATGACGTACGGCCCCTTCAGGGCCTGCCGGAACCAGAGGGTCGCCCCGGCGGGCACGTCCACTTCGAGGACACCCCGCGAGGCGGTGACCGTCCCGCCCTTCTCCAGTTCCACGGCCCACTTCCCGAGCCCGTGGCAGAAGTCGTCGTGGGCGAGGAGCCGTCGGCGGGGGGAGGCTGCGGCCTGCGTCGCAGGCGCGACGGCGGCGAGGGCGGCCCCCGCCGCGAGGGCGCCGAACGCTCTACGCGTGGTCGTCATGTCGGTGTGCTCCTTCGGTCAACAAAGTGATCAACCGGTCCGCCACCTTACGGTGGCCCTGGACGCTCGGGTGGACCGCGTCGTTGAGATCTTCTGTGGAGATCCAGCCGGTGGTGTCCACGAACTCGGTACGCGGGTCGGCGAGTTGGGCGACGGCGGCCGAAACGTCCGCCCCGTGCGTCCCGTTGAAGGGCCGCAGCGCCAGGATCCGCGCGTGCGGGGCGGCTTGACGCAGCCGTGCGAGGTACGCGCGGTAGGCGGCCGTGAACTCCTCGGCCCCGTACGCCGCGTCGTTCGACCCTTGGTTGACGACGATCACGTCGGCCTTGCGGTCCGAACTCGCCGCCGATCCCGCGTAGTTCCAGCCGTACGCGTCCCGCGCGTCCGGCACTCCCCCGTTCCCGGCGAGGATCACACCCTGCCGCCCGAAGCCGACCTGGGTGAGAGAGGCGTGCAGGGCGTCCGCGACGAGGGTCGGGTAGGCGGCGGTCCCGTCGGCGCAGTCGGAGGTGCTGTTGTCGCCGCACAGAGCGTTGACGCCCTGCGTGATGGAGTCGCCGTAGAACACGAACTGCCGCTCGTGCTGCACATGTTGGGAGATGATCCGGCCCTTGAGCCCGGTGAGCGTCACCCCCGTCTGGAGGGGCGGCACCCAGCGGTTCACCCGCGAGAACACGTCCTTCACGGACAGCTCGACGCTGTGCGGCCCGCGTCCCTGTGCGGTGATCTCGATGTCGGCGCGGTCGACGGCGTACCGCTGCTTCGGGCCGCCGTCGACGGAGACGTACACCTGTGCCGGGACGGTGACGGAGGCGACGTCGAAGAGGGCGTGGACGGTGTTGCCGGTGAAGCGGAAACGCAGCCGGGAACCGGAGTTGACGGAGACGGCGGCCTCGGGGCCGCGGCTCCAGTGGCCCTCGTAGGCGAGGCGCCGGTCGTCGGGGCGGACGGTGTCCGCCGTGGCGTGCGCCGGCTGCGGGACGAGGAAGGCGAGGCCGAGCGCCGGTATCAGGAGGCGTCTCACGAGGGGATCTCATCTCCGATCAGGGCCAGGTTCTGGATCGCCGCGAGCGCCCACTGCGCCGAGGAGTTGGTGGAGACCCAGGGGATCTCCCGTGTGGTGCGCAGGACTTGGGGCGTGGGGACGGTGACGCGGGTCCAGTCGTTGGACGGGAAGTAGGTGTCGGCGCCCGTGAAGAACTCCTTCCACGCGCGGCTCGCGAGGGCGGGGTCGTCCTGGTGGTGGGCGGCGTACGCGGTGATGCGGGAGTGGGCGGCAGGCAGGGCCGACTTCCAGGTGGAGCCGGTGAGTTGACGCTTCTGGGCATCGGTGCCGTTGTAGTTGCGGGCGTAGTTCAGCCAGGCCGTGCGGAACTCCGGCTCCTGCTCGCCGAGGAGCGAGACGATCTCGCTGTTGGTCTCCACGAGCCCGAACACGGCGCTGAGGTGCGAGACGTTCACCGCCGTGCTCGTCGTGGGCGCGAACCGGCCGGTGTCGGCGTCGAGGAGACCGGCTCCGGTGAAGAACCCGTTGGGCTGGGCGGCGATGGTCCGCAGGGAGTTGACCAGTTTCGTGCGCGCCTTCTCCGCCCCCGGCCCGCGTCGCTCCCACTCGGTGAGCCAGGCCGCCGAGATGCCGCCCCAGTCGGTGCCGAAGCCGACGGAGAGGGCGTGCCGGTCGCCGGGGGTGTAGCCGTCGGTGCGGACCTTGCGCTGGGGGTCGACGGCGAGGAACGTCAGCTCCACGTCGGCGAGTTCGCGCAGCAGGTCGCCGGTGCGCTCGTCGCCGGTGAGGTAGTAGAAGAAGCGCCGGTTGGCGGCCGTGGAGATACGGACCTGCTTGGCGCTGTCCGCGTAGTGCTGGACGCCGTGCCGGGTGCCGAGCCCCGCCCACTTGCCGAGGTGGTAGACGTCGACCTCGCCGGTGTGCCGCGTCATCGCCTCCGCGAACCGGAACACCTCGGCGGAGCCGGTGCGCAGGAAGTGGTACCAGAGCCAGAGGTCGGTGCCCAACTCCGAGTTGTCCCAGGCGAATCCACCGACGTCGTAGCGCCAGACATGCCGGTCGTCGTCGTAGGTGTGCTGGACGTCGCCGTAGTCGAGGAACCCGTACCAGCGCCGCTCCTCGCGCTGGTCGCGGTAGTAGGCGAACAGGTCGTCGAGGTGGTCCTCGATGACCGTACGGGCCTTGGTCGACCGGTCGACGGGCGCCCAGTCGCCGAACACCCCGGCGGCGTGCAGGCGTTGAGGGGTGGCGGCGAGCTGGGGCGGGGTGGCGACGGCCTTGGCGAAGGCGGCGAGCCGAGGGGCGTCCGGTGTCTTCTCCACGGCCCAGAAGGTGAGTTCACTGGTCCGGGCGATGCCGTAGGGCGTGCCGAAGCCGGGTTCGTAGTCCTCGTAGGTGATCTCCAGGCCACCGTCCGACTGTTTGTCGTAGGTGTCCTGGCCCAACCCGTCGTGGTAGAAGCGCAGATCGAGGGGCTGGGCCTCCGGGGAGTAGAGCCAGAGGGTGACCTCGGCGGCGCTGGTCGCGGCGCCGCGTACGTCGAGCTGGGTGGGGTGGCGCTGCCAGAAGTCCCGTACGCCGAAGGCGAGTCCGCCGCCCGCGCCGCCGACGTACCCGAAGCCGGCGGCCCGTTGACCGGCGGCGGCCGGGATCCAGCCGTGGCCGGGCTTGGTGCGCTTGCGGATCTGGTAGCCGTCGGCGGTGGGTTGGGACAGCGTGTAGTCGCCCCACTGGGGGATGTAGGCGAGGCGGCTCGCGACGCGTGTGTCCCAGGTCGCGGGGTCGGGGAGCTTCTCCCCGGCGATCTGCGCGGCCCGGACCGCCGCGCCCGGGTCGCGGCGCAGGCCGGTGATCCCCTGGACGGCCTCGGCGAAGAGGCCGCCGCCGGAGTCGGCGAAGCGGATGTGCCGGTCGTACGCCTGGTCGCGCAGCGGGACCGTGAAGCGGACGCCGAGCCCGCGCAGGAAGTCGCCCTGGTCGCGGCCGGGTTCCTGCTCACCGTCCCAGACGAAGGTGTGCACGAGCCGGAAGGACTCAGCGCCCGCCGAGAACGCGAACCGCAGCACGAACGGCAGCCACCCGCGCTTGTCGTGCCGGTGCCGCCCCTCGACCCGTACGACGGCCCGCACGGGCCCGTCCTGCTCGACCTCCACCTTCTCCACCCGCCCGGCGAACGCCTCCACATCGGCCCCGTCGCGCACACTCCCCTGCCGCAGCGCGACGAGCCGCCCGTCCCGCGCGACCTCGACCCCGCCGCGCCTCAGGCTCCGTACGACGGTGTCGGCGCCCTTCTCCGCGAAGCGGGCCGTCAGGACGCCGGTCGAGACCTCGACGCCGCCCTTCGCGCGCCGGACCGTCACCCGGTGTTCCGGGGCGGCCGGGGTGCCGGTGCCGAGGAGGTAGCGGTCGGCTCTGGGGGCGTCGGGGGCGATGGCGTGGGCCGTCCACTTGACCGAGCCGTCGGGCCAGTAGGCGGTGGGCCAGGACTGGACGGGGACGTCGGTGCCGTCGGCGGTGGTGAGCCTGAGCGGCTGTCCGGTTCTGTGCGTTCCGCGCGCCCAGGGGACGCCCCAGGTGGTGCCGGGGTGGGCGTCGGGGGTGCCCTCCAGCCAGTGCAGCTCGGTGGCGGTGTCCGTGCCGGTGGCGGCTGCCGCCGGGCGGGACAGGGGCCAGGTGAACGAGGTGGCGGCGGCCGCGACGGCGGCGCTCTTGATGACGGTACGTCGGTTGACGCCGGACACGGGACCTCCGGGAAAGCGCTTTCAGGGGATGGAGATCACTCTGTCCCCGCGCTTTCCCGGCTGTCGACGTATGCCACATGACCGCAACAGAACGATCATGATCGCGCAAGATCAGACGGAGACCCCGTGCGAGCGCAGGTACGCGAGCGGGTCGACGTCCGAGCCGTAGTCGGGCGTGGTCCGTATCTCGAAGTGCAGGTGCGGCCCGGTCACGTTGCCCGTGGAGCCGGAGTAGCCGATCTGCTGGCCCGCGCTGACGCTCTGGCCGGCCGAGACGTTGAGCGCCGAGAGGTGCGCGTACTGCGCGTAGTAGCCGTCCGCGAGCTTGATGACGACCTGGTTGCCGTACGCCCCGCCCCAGCCCGCCGAGACGACCGTGCCGGCGCCGACGGCCCGCAGGGTCGTACCGCTCGGGACGACGAAGTCGACGCCCGTGTGGTAGCCGCTGGACCACATGCTGCCGGAGACGCGGTAGCCCGTGCCGACGATCGCACCCCGGACGGGCGCGGTGAAGCCGGAGGAGGACGAGGCGCTCTCTGTGGTGGCCTTCGAGGAGGACGACGAGCCGGAGGACTTCTTCGACGAGGACGAAGAAGACGACGAGGCCGAGGACGAGGAGTCCGAAGAGCCCGAGGAGCCCTGGGACTTCTGCGACGACCGCTGCGAGGACTGCGTGTCCGTGTTCGCCCGGCTCTCCGCCCGCGCCGCCTTCGCGCCGAGCGAGAGCCGCAGGCCGGGGTGGATCAGCGAGGGGTCGGAGCCGACGGCGTCCCGGTTGTCCTCGTAGATGCGCTGCCAGCCGCCGGTGACGTTCTGCTCCTCGGCGATCTTCGAGAGGTAGTCGCCGGAGCGGACGGTGTAGGTGGTCGTCTTGCGGGTGGTGGCCGGCGTCGTGGCCGAGGCGGTGCGCGCGACCGGCACGGCCTGGACGGTCGTCCCCGGGACCGGCGCCGTGGCGGCGGCGGTGGAGGTACCCGCCGAGGACACTGAGGACGCGGTCTCCGCGTGTGCCCCGGTGGCCCCGATGAGCGGAAGTGCGAGCGCCGCGCCACCCGTTCCGGCCACGGCGAGCGACCGGGAGAAACGAGGCGGCTTCGGGCGGCGGTGCTTACCCCTGGCGGGCATGGAAATCCTCTCCTGCGCCTGCGAGGTGAGCTGTCGGGTGCGGACAGGAGATGTCCGGCCGTGCACTGGGCACGGCTTTACCCCAAGCCTGCTCCGGAAGACCGGACCAGACGGAACTGCCTGTGGGTCCCCCGCTCCTGCCGTTTTCCTGGTGGGTGTCTTCGGCTCCGGGCTGCGGCAGGATTCGGCGTCCGCCCGGATTGGTGATGAACGTAGGCGACGCGGACGCACGGGGACAAGCAGAAGTTGTATATGAATCTTTTTCCTGTCGATTCACGGCGTGTTTCGACCGTCCCGGCACACCGCGCGAAAACCCGCCCGAACCCCTGAATCCCCTTGAAAATCCGGGCTATTACGTGCACATGACGCGTGACGCAGGGCCAGAAATATGACCCTGCTCACGCGCCCGATTCACAGGTTTCCCAATTCGGACAGAAACCTCAGATACGGCGCAGCCGGAATACCGCCGCATCCAGGTCACCACTGAGCCCGGTCCGCAGCCCGTGGTGCAGCAATACCGCACCTCGATGGATTTCACCGGTTTCGAGGCATTCGTACGACGCCGTCGCGTCGAGCCCGCGCAGCCGCACCGCCGGGACGGTCTCCCCGTAGTGCTGGGCCTGCAGCCAGGCGAGCACGACCGCCTCGTCCCCGCGCACGTACTGCACGGCGCTGAGGCCGCCCTCGGGGGCGCGCAGCCGGTACAGGTCGCCCTGCTGGACGACGGGGCGGATCTCCTTGTAGAGCTCCACCCACTCGCGCGCCTCAGCGAGTTCGGCGTCGGTCCACTCCGAGAGGTCCCCGCCGACCCCGAGGACCCCGGCGAAGGAGCTGACGAACCGGAACTTCAGCGAGCTGACCCGGTGGTTGAGCTGGGTGTTGGGGCTGTCGGTGACCCAGGCGGCCATCACGCGCGCGGGGTGGATCTGGCTGAAGCCGTGCTGGATGGCGAGCCGGTCCAGCGGGTCGGTGTTGTCGGAGGTCCACACCTGGTCGGTGCGGCTGAGGATGCCGAGGTCGATCCGGCCGCCGCCGCCCGAGCAGGACTCGAAGGCGACGCCGGGGTGCTTGGCGCGCAGCCGGTCCAGGAGCCCGTACAGCGCGCGCACGTGGTCGACCCACAGGCGCTGCGGGTAGGGGTCGCCGGGCCAGCCGGCGTCGGTGAAGCAGCGGTTGAAGTCCCACTTCACGTAGTCGACGGGGGCGCTGGACAGGAGCGTGTCGAGCCGCTCCCACAGGTACTCCTGGACGTCCTCGCGCGCGAGGTTCAGCATCAGCTGGTTGCGGAACTCCGTGCGCGTGCGGCCCTCCTGGAACTGCACCCAGTCGGGGTGCGCGCGGTAGAGGTCGCTGTCCGGGTTGACCATCTCGGGCTCGACCCAGATGCCGAACTGCATGCCGAGGCCGTGCACTTGGTCGGCGAGCGGTTTGAGGCCCTGCGGGAAGCGGTCCGGGTTGGGCGTCCAGTCGCCGAGGCCCGCGCGGTCGCTGACGCGCTCGCCGAACCAGCCGTCGTCGACGACGAACAGCTCGACACCGATGTCGGCCGCCTTGCGCGCGAGGACGAGCTGCTGCTCCTCGGAGATGTCGAAGGTGGTCGCCTCCCAGGAGTTGAACAGCACCGGGCGGTCCTGGCCGGCGTCCGGGATCACGTGCTCGCGCTGGTAGGCGTGCCAGGCGCGGCTGGCGCCGCCGAAGCCTCCGTCGGACCACAGGGCCGCGAAGACGGGCGTGGTGAAGGAGTCTCCGTCGGCGAGGAGGAGCAGGCCCGAGTCGTCGTGCCCGGCGCCGCCGGTGATCTGCACGCGCGCGTCGGGGAGCTGCGCGACGGCGATCCGCCAGGAGCCGGACCAGCCGAGGGCGGCGGTGAAGACCTCGCCGCGCTCCTCGGTGGCGTCGGTGTCGAGGGCGACCCAGGGCAGGTGCGGGTGCCCGGTGTGGCCCCGGCGGCTGCCGATGACCTTCTCGCCGTAGGTGAGCCGCGTCCGCGTGAGGCGGGACTCGGCGGCCCAGCGGCCGTGGAGCTGGGAGAGGCGCCAGTCCTCGCGGTGCGGGAGGGTCCAGGTCGCGGAGTCGGCGCGCAGCAGCTCCAGAGGTTCGTCTCCGTCGTTGCCGAGGACGGCCCAGCGCTCGACGACGTCCCCGCGCATCCGGTAGTGCAGGGCGACGGTCAGTCCGCCGTCCCGGAACGCGAGCCGCAGTGCGGCGCCGTCCGCCTCGTACGCCTCGTACGCCTCGAAGGCCCACTCGGTGCCCCGGCGCGCGGGGGTGCGTACGGAGAGCGCGGGGCGGGTGAAGCGGGGGCCGCCCTCGACGGGGTACTCCTCGCGGCCGTCGAGGGCGGACTCGAAGGACGATCCGTGCGGCAGCGGCACGGCGGCCAGCGCCTCGGCGTCGGCGAGGGTGATCGCCGGTCCCCAGTGGAGGTGCAGCAGCTCGCCGCCCTCCGTGAGGTGGAGGGCGTAACTGCTCGTCGGGCCCGACAGGAGCCACGTACGCCCGTTCTCAGCGGTTTCCAGCATCAGACCCTCACACGATCGAAAATCATTTAAAACACATACGAACACGTACGACCAGACAGCAACATCATCGGGGGTCCTGGGGGCCACCTGCAACGCCTGTGGACAACTCATGGGCCGTCACCCCCATGTCGTATCGTCGACAGCGTGTCCCACCGGCCATTTCTGAGCCGCGCCGGGTAGGGGCCGACTGGGAGGGAGACCCCGTGACGCAGCAGATCCCCTCGACCGAACCCGAGCTGGCAGGCGTCCGCAATTTCCGTGATGTGGGCGGCCTGCCGACGACCGACGGGCGCCGGGTGCGCCATGGCGTGCTGTACCGCAGCGGCCACCTGGCGCACGCGACCGAGGAGGACGCCGCTTTCCTGGCCTCGCTGGGGCTGCACACGGTCTTCGACTTCCGCAACGCGGCGGACCACAAGCTGGAGGGCCCGGACATCGAACTGCCGGGCACGCGGAACGTGAACCTGCCGCTGTCGGACCCGGCGGACGGCGCGGAGTTCTGGACGATGGTCCGCGACGGCCGCATCGAGGAGTTGCGGGAGATCCTCGGCGGGGACAGGGCGGCCGGGCGGATGATCGCCTCGTACCGGACGATCGTCAAGGTGCGGACGCCCGAGCACTCCCAGGTGCTGGCCGCCCTCGCCGACGACAGCGCGCCCGCGCTGATGCACTGCGCGGCCGGCAAGGACCGCGCCGGCCTGTCCATAGCCGTGACGCTCCTCGCGCTGGACGTCGAGCGGGACGCGATCGTCGCGGACTACCTGGAGTCCAACGCGACCCACCGCCGCTACCAGCTGCGCCGGACGGACGGCTCCACGCCCCCCGCGCGCGACCCCGAGATCACCGCCCTGCTCAGCCCCCTGTTCGAGGCCCGCGCGGAGTACCTCCAGGCGGGGTTCGACGCGATGGAGGAGCAGTGGGGGTCGATGGAGGCGTATCTGGAGCAGGGCCTCGGGGTGACGCCGCAGCTGCGGGCCCGCCTGAAGGATCGCTTCCTGGAGTGAGCGCGCCCCAACCCGGCGCCGGCTACTGCCGGGACCCCGCCTCGAACAGGAACCAGATGAACAGCGCCAGGACGTGCCCGCCGACGACGTAGACCAGCAGCCTGATCCACAGGGCGCGCGGGAGGCCTTCCTCACGGTTGTCGCTCATGGCGTGTCTCCAGGGTTGGGGCCCAGGCACAGGGTGGCCGTGGGGCTCTGCAGCAGGGTGTGGACGAACAGGAGGTCGACGCCGGAGACGTCGCGCGCGGCGATGCGGTGCGGGGTCAGCGAGTCGAAGTGCGCGCTGTCCCCGGGGTCGAGGAGGTGCGTGGAGTCGCCGAGGGTCAGCCGCAGCCGCCCCTTGAGGACGTACAGCCACTCCTCGCCGGGGTGCACGCGCACGATGTCGCCCTGCGCCCCGTGCGGCACCCGCACCCGCAGGGCCTGCATCCCGCGCCCGGCGGCCCCGGCCTGGACGTAGGTCCAGCCGCCCGCCTCCGTCGGCTCCATGTCCCCGGCGCGCACGACCGCGTCCCGTACGGCGGACGTCTCGCCGAGGAGCTCGGAGACCGTCGTACCGTAGACCCGGGCGAGCGCGAGCAGCATCGGCAGCGAGGGCTGGCGCTGGCCCGTCTCCAGCCGGGAGAGGTAGGCGGGCGAGAGTCCGGCGGACCGGGCGGCGGCCTCCAGCGTGAGGGAGGCGCGGCGCCTGAGCGCACGCAGGTGCGGGGCCATCGCCGGGAGGGCCGTGGTCGGCTCGGCATCCGGAGTGCTCATGCCTCCATTCAGCCGCGAGCTTGCCTGTGGGGCAAATTTCTTGCCCCACAGGCAAAAACCGCGTTACCGGTTCGCCACCGCCTGCTTGATCAGCGTCTTCCCGAAGTCCCACATCAGCCCGCCGCCCTGGTGCGCGTCGTCCATGACCTCGGTGAACGCGTCCACGAACCGCTCCACGTCCGCCTCGTCGACGACGAGCGGCGGGATCAGCTTGATGACCTCCAGGTGGTCCCCGGAGACCTGCGTGAGGATCCGGTGGCGCTGGAGCAGCGGCACGACGACCATCTGCGCGAACAGCCCCTTGCGGGCGGCCTGGAGCATCGCCCAGCGGCTGCGCAGCTTCAGCGAGGACGGCTTCCCGAACTCGATGCCGATCATCAGCCCGCGCCCGCGTACGTCGGCGAGCAGCTCGTACTTGTCGACCAGCGCGGCGAGCCGGGACTTCAACAGCTCCCCCACCCGGCGGACGTGCGCGACGGTCTGCTCGTTCTCCATCACGTCGAGGACGGCGAGCCCGACGGCCATGGCCTGCGCATTGGACCCGAAGCTCGCGGAGTGCACGAGGACGCGGTCCATCGACGAGTAGACCTTCTTGAAGATCCAGTCCTTGCCGAGCGTCGCCCCCACCGGCACGTACCCGCCGGACAGTGCCTTGGCGACGCACACGAGGTCCGGCTCGACCCCGTCCTCGTGCTGGTAGGCGTAGAAGTCCCCGGTCCGCCCGAGCCCGGTCTGCACCTCGTCGGCGATGAGCAGCGCCTTGTGCCGACGCAACAGCTCCTGCGCGCCCCGCAGATACCCGGGCGGCGCCTCGTGCACGCCCTTGCCCTGGATCGGCTCGACGATCAGCGCGGCGACGTCGCCCTTCCGCAACTCCCGGGCCAGCGCGTCGAGATCGCCGAGCGGTACGGCCGTGTCGGGCAGCAGCGGCGCGAACCCGTCCCGGAAGCCGTCCTCGCCGTTGACCGACAGCGCGCCGGTGGTGAGGCCGTGGAAGGCGTGCTCGCAGTACAGGACACGCGGCTTGCCGGTCGCGTACCGCGCGAACTTCAGCGCCGTCTCGACCGCTTCGGTGCCGCTGTTGCCGAAGAACACGCGGTCCAGGTGCGGGCTGTGCGCGAGGAGCCTCTCCGCGAGGAGTCCGGGCAGTGGCTGGCAGTCGAAGCGGGTGAGGTCGGCGAGGCCGAGGTCGATCACGTCGTGCAACGCCTTGCGGACGACGGGGTGGTGGCGCCCGAGGGCCATGACTCCGAACCCGGCGAGCATGTCGAGGTGGTCGTTGCCGTCGGCGTCCCAGAAGTGGGCGCCCTCGGCACGCTCGTAGACCTTGTCGAAGCCGATGGTGTGCAGCATGCGCGGCAGCTGGGGGTTGAGGTACCTGCCGTGCAGCTCGTAGCGCTCGGCGCCGCGCGCGGCGAGGAGGGCGCCGAGGTCGAACTCCGTGCTCATTCGGTCTCCTTGACTGGGCCGCCGGGTCGCCCGCCGGCGTCGTTGACAGCGTCGCCCCTCCCGGCGAGGTCCCCCCTCACCGCGAGGCTCCCCCCGATCCGCCCCGCGATCTCCACCGGAGTCAGCCCGATGTCCGCCAGCACCTCGCCCCGCTTGGCATGCGCGAGGAACTGCTCCGGGATCCCGAACCGCCGTACGGGCACGTCCACTTCGGCGTCCCCGAGGGCCAGCGCGACCGCCGAACCCACCCCGCCCGAACGGGAGTTGTCCTCGACCACGGCGACGAGCCGATGCCGCGCGGCGAGACCGGGCAGTTCGGGGTCGACGGGCTTGACCCACCGGGGATCCACGACCGTGCACTCGATCCCCCGCGAGGCCAGCAGCTCGGCGGCCTGGAGGCACACCGGCGCCATCACCCCGACGGCGACGAGGAGTACGTCGGTCCCCTCCCGCAACACGTCCATCTCCCCGACCCGTTCGAGCGCCGGGATCGAGGGCCCCACCGACTCCTTGGGGAACCGGATCAGCGTGGGCGCGTCGTCGACGGCGACCGACTCCCGCAGCTGCACCCGGAGTTGGTCGGCGTCACGCGGCGCGGCGATCCTGAGCCCCGGCACCACCTGGAGGATCGACATGTCCCACATCCCGTTGTGGGACGCCCCGTCGACCCCGGTGACCCCGGCCCGGTCGAGGACGAAGGTCACCCCGCAGCGGTGCAGGGCGACGTCCATGAGGAGCTGGTCGAAGGCCCGGTTGAGGAAGGTCGCGTACACGGCGACGACGGGGTGCAGTCCCCCGGTCGCGAGCCCCGCCGCGCTCACCGCCGCGTGCTGTTCGGCGATCCCCACGTCCCAGACGCGGTCGGGGAAGCGCTCCGCGAACCTGCCGAGCCCCACGGGGTGCAGCATGGCCGCCGTGATGGCCACGACGTCGTCGCGCTCCTCCCCGATCCTGACCATCTCCTCGCCGAACACCGACGTCCAGGAGGGCCCGCCCGAGGGCGCGAGGGGTGCGCAGGTCGTCGGGTCCATGACGCCGACGGTGTGGAAGTGGTCCTCCTCGTGCGCGAGGGCGGGCTCGTAGCCGCGGCCCTTCTCGGTGAGGCAGTGCACCAGCACGGGCCCGTGGAAGCGTTTCGCGCGGCGCAGCGCGGACTCGACGGCCTTGATGTCGTGCCCGTCGATGGGGCCGACGTACTTGAGGCCGAGGTCCTCGAAGAGGCCCTGCGGCGCGAACGCGTCCTTGAAGCCCTTCTTCGCGCCGTGCAGCGCCTCGTACACGGTCCGGCCGACGACCGGGGTGTGCTGGAGGACGTCCTTGCCCCAGGCGAGGACACGCTCGTAGGAGTCGGTGGTGCGCAGGGTCGCGAGGTGGTTGGCGAGGCCGCCGATGGTGG
Organism: Streptomyces sp. 4F14; assembly: GCF_048159485.1. NCBI lineage: Bacteria > Bacillati > Actinomycetota > Actinomycetes > Kitasatosporales > Streptomycetaceae > Streptomyces > Streptomyces sp. 4F14. Next base: position 239,550 of record NZ_JBLRVY010000014.1, on the reverse strand, counting down.
GCGCGTAGGAGCGCTCGTTGTCGTTGACGACGATGATCAGCGGCCGGTTCTTGGCGGCGGCGATGTTGTTGAGCGCCTCCCAGGCCATCCCGCCGGTCAGCGCGCCGTCCCCGATCACGGCGACGACGTGGCCCTTCTCGCCCTGCACGTCCCGCGCCTTGGCGAGCCCGTCGGCCCAGCCGAGCGCGGTGGAGGCGTGGCTGTTCTCGATGACGTCGTGCTCGGACTCCTCGCGGGAGGGATAGCCGGACAGCCCGCCTTTGCCACGCAGCTTCGAGAAGTCCTGACGCCCCGTCAGAAGCTTGTGTACGTACGCCTGGTGGCCGGTGTCCCACAGGATGCGGTCGACGGGCGAGGCGAACACCCGGTGCAGGGCGATCGTCAGCTCGACCACGCCCAGGTTGGGGCCGAGATGGCCGCCGGTCCGGGCGACCGCCTCGATCAGGAACTCCCTGATCTCCTCGGCCAGCACCCGCAGTTGCGGCTCGGTCAGCGCCTTCAGGTCGCGCGGTTGTCGGACACTCTCCAGAATCGTCACGCTCGGTCCCCCTTCTGTCCATGCGGTTCAACTCACGGTGACGGCCGGCTCCCCTGCCTCGGTGCCGTCCTGCTCCATCTGCGCGGCGATCTTCATCGCCTCCTCGATGAGGGTCTCGACGATCTTCGACTCGGGGACGGTCCTGACGACCTCGCCCTTGACGAAGATCTGCCCCTTGCCGTTGCCGGAGGCGACCCCGAGGTCGGCCTCGCGCGCCTCGCCGGGCCCGTTGACGACGCAGCCCATCACGGCGACACGCAACGGCACCTCCATGCCGTCGAGTCCGGCCATGACCTCGTCGGCGAGCTTGTACACGTCGACCTGCGCCCGCCCGCAGGACGGGCAGGACACGATCTCCAGCCGCCGCTGGCGCAGGTTCAGCGACTCCAGGATCTGGATGCCGACCTTGACCTCCTCGGCGGGCGGCGCGGACAGCGAGACGCGGATCGTGTCCCCGATGCCCTGGGCCAGCAACGCCCCGAACGCGACAGCCGACTTGATGGTCCCCTGGAACGCCGGACCCGCCTCGGTGACGCCCAGGTGCAGGGGGTAGTCGCACTGTTCGGCGAGCTGCCGGTACGCCTCGACCATCACGACCGGGTCGTTGTGCTTGACGGAGATCTTGATGTCCCTAAATCCATGCTCCTCGAACAGCGACGCCTCCCACAGCGCCGACTCGACCAGCGCCTCCGGCGTCGCCTTCCCGTACTTCTGGAGCAGCCGCCGGTCCAGGGAACCGGCGTTGACCCCGATCCGGATCGGCGTCCCGCGGTCCCGGGCGGCCCGCGCGATCTCGCGGACCTTGTCGTCGAACTGCTTGATGTTGCCGGGGTTGACGCGCACCGCCGCGCACCCGGCCTCGATCGCCGCGAACACGTACTTCGGCTGGAAGTGGATGTCCGCGATCACCGGGATCTGCGACTTGCGGGCGATCGTCGCCAGCGCGTCCGCGTCGTCCTGCGTGGGACAGGCGACCCGGACGATCTGGCAGCCGGACGCGGTGAGTTCGGCGATCTGCTGGAGCGTCGCGCCGATGTCCGACGTACGCGTCGTCGTCATCGACTGCACCGACACAGGGGCCCCGCCCCCGACCGGTACCGGCCCGACGTCGATCCGCCGCGAGACGCGGCGGGCGGCGATCGGACGGGCCGGTACCTCGGGGACGCCCAGGGGGACGGTGGTCATTCGCGGTTCCCCGCGACGGTCTCGCGCATGGCCCGCAGCGACTCCTTCAGCGAGCCCATGGTGGCGAGGACGGCGGTCGGTTCGTACCCGCAGTGCGCCATGCAGTTGTCGCAGCGCGGGTCCTTGCCGCGGCCGTACTTGTCCCAGTCGGTCTTCTCGATGAGTTCGCGGTACGTCGGGACGTAGCCGTCGGCCATCAGGTAGCAGGGGCGCTGCCAGCCGAACAGGGAGTAGTTCGGGATCGCCCACGCCGTGCACGGGAAGTCGACCTTGCCCTCCAGGAAGTCCAGGAAGAGCGGGGAGTGGTTGAGCCGCCAGCGGCGCCGGCTGCCGCCGGAGAACGCCTTGCGGAACAGCTCGTGGGTCTGCTCGACGCCCAGGAAGTGGTCCTGGTCGGGGGCCTTCTCGTAGGCGTAGGCGGGCGAGATCATCATCTCGTCGACCTTGAGGTCGTCGTTGAGGTAGTTGAGGACCTCGATGATGGTCTGCGGGGTGTCGGTGTTGAAGAACGTCGAGTTGGTGGTGACGCGGAAGCCGCGCCGCTTGGCCTCCTTGATGGCCTCCACCGCCTCGTCGAAGACGCCCTCCTTCGCCACCGACTCGTCGTGCCGTTCGCGCAGGCCGTCGATGTGCACGGTGAACGCGAAGTACGGGGACGGCGTGAACTTCTCGATCTTCTTGCGCAGCAGCAGCGCGTTGGTGCAGAGGAAGACGTACTTCTTGCGGGCCACCAACTGGCGCACGATCTCGTCGATCTGAGGGTGCATCAGGGGCTCGCCGCCCGCGATGGACACCATCGGCGCCCCGGACTCCAGGACCGCGCCGACGGCCTGCGCGACGGGCATGCGCTGTTTGAGGACGCCGGCCGGGTGCTGGATCTTTCCGCAGCCCTCGCACTTCAGGTTGCAGGCGAACAGGGGTTCCAGCTCCACGATCAGCGGGAACTTGTCCCGCTTACGGAGCTTCTGTTCGGCCAGGTATGTGGCGACTTTGATGGACTGACGCAGCGGCATGGCCATCTGGCTCACCTCCGAGGGAGCAGCACATTACGGTGCCATTCGAAGAAAGAAGGCAGGACGGAACGAAGGACGCGGAAAGCCGATATTCCACCGCGCAGCGTGCCGATCCGGACGAGTTCATGTTCTGGAGCGTCCACGACCACCCGGACGGCCGCAACGGGGCGCGTGCCCGCGCGCACGGCGCTCAGGAGCGTCGCGGCCGACTCCATGTCGACGGCGATCGCGCCGGTGGCCCGCAGCGCGGAACGCTCCGGGCCCCGGACGACGTGGTCGGACCCCACGAGGGGCCCGGTGTGGACGGTGCGCCCCGGCAGGGTGCGCGCGAGTTCCTTGACGAGCAGTTCGATGTCCACGCACGGGACGCTCCCGCGCGGATCCCGGGTCTCCTCGGCGACCACCAGGTCACCGGGGTGCATCCCGGGCGCGAGCCCGGCGCAGAACCCGGTGGCGAGTACGGCGGCCCCTTCGAGCACCGGATCTGCGAGCACCCGCCCGACCGACCGCTCGGCGGCCCTGGGCCCCATCCCGGTGCGCAGCACGGTCACGGGCCCGGCGGCCCCGCTGCGGTCCCCCAGGCGCAGGGCGACATGCTCGATGCCGAGCGCACAGGCGATCAGCAGCGGAACCGGTCCGGCGGGGGCTCCCATCAGCCGGCCTTGGCTTCGGGCGAACCGGCGGAAGGCGCTGCGGGGGCTGTACCGCCGGCCGAGGCTACGCGCGAACCCCGGCCGCCGGCACCGGAGGCGGCGGTCCGCGCGGAGGCTCCGTCGGAGGAGAGTGCCGCGCCGCCCGTCCCCGCGTCGGCCGCCCCGCCCGACAGCACACCGGCCTCGGAGACCCCGGCAGGCCGGCCGCCTGAACCGGCCCTCTTGCCCACGGCTCCCTTCCCCACGGCCCCCGTCACCGTGTCCGGCGTCCGTGCGAACACCGGCTCCCCGTTGACGTACCGGCCCAGCGCGGTCAGCGGGAACACCTGCCGGTACAGGTGGTAGTTGATCGAGAAGTCCCAGGGGAAGCCGGTGCCGGTGAAGTACGGCTCGTCCCAGGTGCCGTCCTCCCGCTGGGTCTCGGCGAGCCAGGCGATGCCCCGCTCGACGGCACGGGAGTCGCGCCGGCCCGCCGCGAGGAGCGCCATCAGGGCCCAGCCGGTCTGGGAGGCGGTGGACTCCCCGCTACCCGCCCACTTCGTGGAATCCTGGTAGGAGCGCAGGTCCTCGCCCCAACCGCCGTCCTCGTTCTGGACGTGCTCCAGCCAGGACACGGCCCGCCGGATCGCGGGGTGCTGGGCGGGCAGCCCGGCGGCGACGAGGGCGGGGATCACCGAGCCGGTGCCGTAGACGTAGTTGACGCCCCAGCGCCCGAACCACGAGCCGTCGGGCTCCTGTTCGGCCAGCAGCCAGGCGATGCCGCGCCGGGTGCGCGGATCGTGGGAGAGTCCCTCGACGGCGAGCATCTCGACGACGTGCGCGGTGACGTCGGCGGACGGCGGGTCGATGACCTCGCCGAAGTCGCAGAACGGCAGCCGGTTGGGGAAGGGGCTGGTGTTGTCGACGTCGAAGGCGCCCCAGCCGCCGCCCCGGGACTGCATGCCGAGGTTCCAGCGCACCCCGCGCGCGATGGCCTTCTCCACGCGCTCGGGGTCGTGGTGGCTGACCCGGCGCAGCGCGAGGACGACCTCGGCGGTGTCGTCGATGTCGGGGTAGTTGTCGTTGTGGAACTCGAACGCCCAGCCGCCCGGCGGCAGTTGGGGCCGGGACACGGACCAGTCGCCGGGCCGCACGATCTGCTCGCCGAGCATCCAGTCGGCGGCCTTCACCAACTGCGGGTGATCGGCGGGCACTCCGGCGTCCGCGAGCGCGATGGTCGCGAGGCAGGTGTCCCACACGGGCGACTGGCACGCCTCGATCATGCGGGCGCCGTCCTCGCGCCACACGGCGTAACGATCCAGCGACTCCAGCCCGGCGCGCATGACGGGGTGTTCGAGGTCGTAGCCGAGCAGGTGGAGCGCGATGACGGAGTACACGGCGGGCGGCTGGATGCCTCCCCAGCAGCCGTCGTTCTCCTGCCGCTCGACGATCCAGCGGGCGGCGGAGTTCAGCGCGGAGCGGCGCAGCCGGCGCACCGCGAACGGCCGGTAGCCGCGCACGACCTTGTCGAGCCGCTGGAAGAGCCCGTCCCAACTCCCCAGCGGTGCCAGGGGTTTGGGCGGGTTGGGGTGGGCGGGGTCGGTGTGCAGCTCGTCGAGCGGGAAGGGCGCCGGGCGCACCGGCCGCTTCGCGGAGACGACGGTGAGCGGGACGATGGTCTGCCGGGCCCAGCAGCCGAAGTTGTAGATGGACAGCGGGAACCAGCGCGGGAAGTAGATGAGTTCCGGCGGGAGTTCGGGCAGGTCCTCCCACTTCCACCAGCCGAACAGGGCGAGCCAGATCCGGGTGAAGACCCGCGCGGAGGCGATGCCGCCCCGCTCCCGGATCCACGCGGACGCCTTCGCCATGTGCGGGGCCTCGGGCGCGTCGCCGGCGAGCCTGAGGGCGACGTACGCCTCGATGGTCGTGGAGAGGTCCGGGGGGCCGCCGTAGAAGGTGGCCCAGGTGCCGTCCTCGCGCTGCTCGCCGCGGACGAACAGGGCGGACGCCTGTGTGGTCTTCTCGTCGCGGATGCCGAGGAACTGGCGGAGCAGCAGGTCCTCGGCGTCCATGGTGACGTTGGTCTCCAGGTCGCCCTTCCACCAGCCCTGCGCGTCCTGGTGGGCGAGCAGGTGGTCGGTGGCGCGGCGCATCGCGAGCGCGGCGGCTTCTTGTACCCCGGCCGCCACGGGGATGGTGATGTCGGTGTCGCTGGCCGAGGCAGCGCGGGGCGGCAGGGCCCCGGTGCTTCCGTCGGTCGTCGCTGTCATGGCTTCCCCTATCAGTGCAGTCGTGCGAAGTCGTGCTGCTGTGGGTCCGCCGTCGGCCGGTGCTTGTCCTTTCCTCGCGGCACCGGCCGGCGACTACGCGAGGGCTATTCGACCGATAGTGATCATCTCTTTCGTACGACGACGAAGTCGGCGAGCGCCGTGAACCTCTCCCGCACCTGCTCGGGCATGTCCACGTCGCCGAGGGCTTCGATGGCGATGGTGTGCTGACGGCGTGCTTCCGCGGCCGTCCACTCCCGGCCGCCCGCCTCCTCGATGAGGGCGGCGCGGGCCGCGAACTCCTCCTCGGAGAAGTTCGCGAAGTCGGTGCTCTTCGCGTCGGCGGCGAGCAGGTCGCCGAGCCGGTCGGAGGCGCTGCCGCCGGCCGCGAGGGCGGCGACGACGGGCAGGGACTTCTTGCGCTGGCGCAGGTCGGACCAGGTCTGCTTGCCGGTGGCGACGGGGTCGCCCCAGATGCCGAGGAGGTCGTCGACGGCCTGGAAGGCGAGGCCGAGGTGGTAGCCGTACTTCTCCAGGGTGTCGGCGTCCTTCTCGCCCGCCCCGCCGAGGACGGCCCCGACGGAGGAGGCGCAGGCGAGGAGGGCGCCGGTCTTGTTGCCCTCCATCTCCAGGCACTCCTCGACGCTGACGCGGTCGCGGTGCTCGTAGGAGATGTCCTGGGCCTGGCCGTCGATGAGGGCGCGGGTCGCGGCGGTGAGCCGGCGGGCGGCGCGGCCGGCGCCCGCGGTGCCGGACTCCAGGAGGACTTCGTAGGCGAGGGCGAAGAGGGCGTCGCCGACCAGGATGGCCTGGGCGGGGCCGTGCACCTTCCAGACGGTGTCGCGGTGGCGGCGCTGTTCGTCGCCGTCCATCAGGTCGTCGTGCAGGAGGGAGAAGTTGTGGACCAGTTCGACGGCGACCGCGCCGGGGACGCCGACGGTGGGGTCGGCGCCGGTGACCTCGGCGGACAGGACGGCGAGCGCGGGCCGGACGGCCTTGCCGCCGTCGCCCTCGGTGGGGTTGCCGTGCGCGTCGATCCAGCCGAAGTGGTAGGCCGCGACCGTGTCCATGGGCGGCGCGAGCCTGCTCGCGGCGGCCCGCAGCACCGGGGTGGCCAGGGTGCGGCCGCGCTCCAGGAGCGCGGCCACGTCCACCGCGGTCCTTCGAGCGGCGGCCGGCGAGGCCGGGGGCACAGTGGGCACAGTTTCTCCTCTTGTCGCGGTGTGCGCGGCGTGCTCGGTGGTCGCGTTACCGGAGGTGCGGGAACCTGCCGTGCTGTGCTGGTGGACCTTCACTGAAGCTCACCTCGCGGTGATGCACCGGGCGCCGTCGGCTCTCGGCCGGGGGTCCGGGGGTTGTCCCCCGGAATGTTGCGGTAGGCGGCCTCCTCGGATGCGAAGAGCCGGGAGGGGCGCGGGCGGCCGAGGGCGCCGAGCGCGGCGTCCGCCGCGTTCGTGCCGCTGCGGACCGCGCTCTCCATGGTCGCGGGCCACCCTGTGGCGGTCCACGCGCCGGCCAGGTAGAGGCCGGGGGCTTTCGTGCGGGCGCCGGGCCGCAGCCGTCCGACGCCGGGGGCGGGGGCGAAGGTCGCGGTCTTCTCGCGGGTGACGAAGAAGTCGCGGACGGCGGCGCCGCGCGCCTTGGGCAGCAGCTTCTCCAGCTCGGGCAGGTAGCGCTCGCGCAGCGTCGCCACGGGTGCGTCGATCTCGTCCTGCGCGGCCGACTGGGACAGCGCCAGGTACTGCCCGCCGGTGAGCCCGGAGGCGTCGGTGCGGTCGAAGACCCACTGGACGGGGGTGCCGAGGGCGGCGAGGAAGGGCACGTTCATGACCTGCCGGTCGTAGATCACGTGCACGTTCAGGATGGGCGCGGTGCCGATCTCCAGGAGCCGTTCGGGCGCGTCGAGGGCGCCGGACGGCAGCAGGTCGTACGCCTCGCGCTGGGGTACGGCGAGGACGACCGCGTCGGTGTCGATGGCGCGGCCGGGAACTTCCACGGTCCAACGGCCGTTGTCCTGCTGGGAGATGGAGGTGACGCGTGTTCGGACCTCGATGTTCACGCCCGCGGAGTCGAGCGCCTTGCGGGCCAGCCGGTCGTGCAGTTCGCCCAGCGGGACATGGGCCCAGCCGATGTCGGCGGCGCCCGGGTCGGACAGCAGACCGGTCTTGAACACCATCGCGGCGAGCCCCAGGGAGGCGTCGCCCGCGACCGCGTTGAGGGTGGCGACCCCGACCAGGTCCCACAGGGCCTCGACGGTCCGCGCGGACTGGCCGTGCGCGGCCAGCCAGCCGCCGAAGTCCTGGTCGTCCAGCGCCGGGTCGGTGAGGTCGAGCGCCTTCAGGGCGAGGGCGGCGCGGCCCACCTTGGCGCGTTCGGCGAGGGAGAGGTGCGGGTAGGTCGCGAGGCTGCGCCCGAGATGCAGGGGCACGGGCAGGGCGTCGCGCCTGAGTCTGCCGAGCCGCCGCCCCTCGGGTTTGCCGACGTCGATCACCGGTACGTCCAACCGGGCCTGGAGCGGGGCGAGTTCGGTGGCGCCGATGCGGTCGAGGAACCAGCGGTAGGCCGTGCAGCAGCGCAGGTAGACGTGCTGGCCGTTGTCGACGTCGAGTTCGCCGCGCCGGAAGGAGAACGCGAGTCCGCCCAGGCGTGGCCGGCCTTCGAGCAGGGTGACGCGCACCCCGGCGTCCGCGAGGCCGAGCGCGGCGGTGACCCCGGCGAGGCCGCCGCCGACCACGACGGCGTGCCGGCCGGTGTTCTCGTCGGTCATCGTGCGCCCTCCCTTGCCGACTGTGACGCCGGGCGGACGCCGGGGGTTGCCCGGGAGACGGGGGTGACAAGCGGGGCCCAAGAGTCCGTCAAGAGGGCCTCCTGACGGTCTGCCGGGAGACGTTCCGGGCGTCGAGTCCGGACAGGCCGCGCGCGGCGACGTACGCCTTCTCCCGGCCGGGCAGCGAGACCCGGCCGCGCAGGACGGCCTCGGGGTCGCGTTCGATCCGGTCGAGCAGGCGCCGGTAGATCCCGGCCATCGCGGCGACGCAGGCGCCGCTGCGCCGGTCCAGCATCGGCAGCAGGCGGTAGCCCTCGGCGAACAGCGCGCGGGCGCGGCGTACCTCGAAGTGGATGAGGCCCGCGAAGTCGGAGCCGGCGGGGGGCGCCTGGGTGGCGAAGCCGGCCGCGCAGCCGAACTTGGCGAGGTCGTCGGCGGGGAGGTAGGTGCGGCCGCCCTCGGCGTCCTCGCGGACGTCGCGCAGGATGTTGGTGAGCTGGAGGGCGAGGCCGAGGGTGTCGGCGTACTCGGGGGCCCGTTCGACGCCGCGCGCGCCGGGGCGGGTGCCGAAGACGCCGATGGAGAGCCGGCCGATGGCTCCGGCGACGCACTTGCAGTAGGTCTTGAGGTCGTCCCAGGTCTCGTAGGTCTCGCCGCGCAGGTCCATCTCGACGCCGTCGATCAGCTCGTCGAGTCCGCCGAGCGGGATCGGGTAGACGTGGGCGGCGTGGGTGAGGGCGACCGCGACGGGGTCGGTGTCGTCCTCGGCGACGTCGCCGCCGCGCACGCGGGCGAGCAGGGCGCGGGTCTCGTCGAGGCGGGTGCGTTTCACCTCGGGTTTCAGGTCGCCGTCGCCGATGTCGTCGACGCGTCGGGAGAACGCGTACAGCGCGGACATCGCGCGTCTCTTGGGTGTGGGCAGCAGCCGGATGCCGTAAGCGAAGTTGCGGGCCTGTGTGCCGGTGACGGCCTCGCAGTAGCTGTAGGCGGCGAGTACCGGCGCGGACACGTTCGGTGACGGTTCCACGGACCGGATCACCCCTCTCCTCGCAGGGTCACGCCCACCTCGCGCAGCAGCCTGAGCTTGCCGGGCCTCGGCGGGCCGGGAAGTACGTCGTACCGGACGGCGGAGATCGCGTGGACCGCCGCCCGTCCCCCCGCCACGAACCCCGCGAGCAGCAGTCTGAGCCTGCCGGTGACGCTACCCACCAGGGGGGCGCCTTCATTCAGGAGTTGACACGCGCGTTGCGCCTCGAACGCGACCAGCGCGCGCAGGGACGCGCCGGCGTGCGCCGCCTTGAGGTCGGTCTCGGTGACGTGGAAGCGCTTCATGTCCTCGGCGGGCAGATAGACGCGGTCGCGGCCGAGGTCCTCGGCCACGTCCTGGAGGTGTTCGACGATCTGCAGGGCGGTGCAGACCGCGTCGGAGCGGCGGATCCGCTCGGGGGTCGAGGTGCCGGTGACGGCGAGGACCAGGCGGCCCACCGGGTTGGCGGACAGCTCGCAGTAGGCGAGGAGGTCGTCGTACGTCTCGTAGCGGGTGACCTGCTGGTCCTGGCGGTTCGCGGCGATCAGGCCGAGGAAGGGCTCGGGGGTCAGGTCGCGGCGGCGGACCGTGGGCTGGAGGTTCAGCAGGAGGGGGTGCGCGGGGGTGCCGTCGAAGACGCGGCGCAGGTCGGTCTCGAAGGCGTCGAGCATGGCCAGGCGGTCGTCGGCGGCGGAGGCGGGGACGCCGAGGTGGCGGGCGTCGGCGCCGCCGGGGGCGAGGTCGCCGTCGCCGATGTCGTCGACGAGGCGCGCGAAGCCGTAGATGGCCATGAGGTCGTCGCGCCAGGCGCGGGGGAGGAAGAAGGGGGCGACGGGGAAGTTCTCGTCGGCGGCCTTGTCGAGGGTGCCACGGTCGGTCCTGGGAGTATCCGTAGCCATTGCCGTCACATCTCCCGTTCTACACTGCCGACCCAATACGCACTATTTCGGACACGCCGCCCGGACCCCCGCGCGGCGGTGTCCCCAGTGAAGTCGTCCGCGCACGTTATCGCCCCACTTGCCGCGATTCGAGACCGCTACAGCTTACGTTGTACAGCGAACGGCGGTTCGTCGGGGTCTCCCGCAGATCACAACAACACACCGATTGCCGTCAAGATTCCTACGACCCGGCCGAGTTGACATTTCTTTTGCAGACGCGGGGCCCCGCCGGAAGGTTCCGGCGGGGCCCCGGTGTCCGGCGGGCTATTTGCCCGTGAACTTCTCGTACTCCTTGATCACCGCGTCCGTCGGCCCGTCCATCCGCAGCTCGCCGCGCTCCAGCCACAGCACCCGGTCGCAGGTGTCGCGGATCGACTTGTTGCTGTGGCTGACGAGGAACACCGTGCCCGCCTGCTTGCGCAGCTCCCGGATGCGTTCCTCGGAGCGCACCTGGAACTTGCGGTCGCCGGTCGCGAGGGCCTCGTCGATCATCAGGACGTCGTGGTCCTTGGCGGCGGCGATGGAGAAGCGCAGCCGCGCCGCCATCCCGGAGGAATAGGTGCGCATCGGCAGCGAGATGAAGTCGCCCTTCTCGTTGATGCCGGAGAAGTCGACGATCTCCTGGTAGCGCTCCCTGACCTGCTCCCGGGACATGCCCATGGCGAGGCCGCCGAGGACGACGTTGCGCTCGCCGGTCAGGTCGTTCATCAGGGCGGCGTTGACGCCGAGCAGCGAGGGCTGGCCGTCGGTGTACACCTTGCCGCTCTCCGGCGGCAGCAGCCCGGCGATCGCCCGCAGCAGCGTCGACTTGCCCGAGCCGTTGGTGCCGATCAGCCCGATCGCCTCACCCCGGTACGCGGTGAACGACACCCCGCGTACGGCGTGGACCTTGCGCACGCCGCGCTCCTCGCCGGACTTCCTGCGCTTGACGATGCGGCTCAGGGCGGCGGTGGCGCTGCCCTTGCCGCCCTTGGCGCCGTTGACGCGGTAGACGATGTGCACGTCCTGCGCGATGACGGTCGGGACTTTCGTGCTCGGCTCAGCCACGGCCGTACCTCTCCTCTGCCTGCCAGAAGTACACGAAGCCGCCGACGGCGAACAGGACGGCCCAGCCGCCCGCGACCATCCAGACGTGGTCGGGCAGGTTGGACGAGCCGTAGTCCTCGATCAGGGCGAAACGCATCAGGTCCATGTAGACGGCCGTCGGGTTCCACTGGAGCACGGTGGAGACCCAGCCGGGACGCTCGGCGAGGTAGACCGGGATGGAGAACATGACGCCGGACGCGTACATCCACGTACGCAGCACGAACGGCATGAGCTGCGCGAGGTCGGGGGTCTTGGCGCCGGCGCGGGCGAAGATCAGGGCGAGGCCGGTGTTGAAGAGGAACTGGAGGACCAGCACCGGCAGGATCAGCGCCCAGGACAGGTCCGGGTAGCTGCCGAACGCCATCACGACCAGGAACAGCACCAGCATCGACCACAGCAGCTGCTGGAGCTGCTGGAGCGCGAAGGAGATCGGCAGGGAGGCGCGCGGGAAGTGCAGGGCGCGCACCAGGCCCAGGTTGCCGGAGATCGCCCGCACGCCCGACATGACCGAGCTCTGCGTGAAGGTGAAGACGAAGATGCCGGTGACGAGGAACGGGATGTAGACGTCCTTCGGCATGCCCTTCCCGGCGTCCAGGATCAGCCCGAAGATCAGGAAGTACACGACCGCGTTCAGCAGCGGCGTCGCCACCTGCCAGAGCTGGCCCAGCTTGGCCTGGCTGTACTGCGCGGCCAGCTTCGCCGAGGAGAAGGCCAGGATGAAGTGGCGCCGGCCCCACAGCTGGCGGACGTACGCGCGCAGGGACGGGCGGGCTCCGCTGACGGCCAGCCCGTACTTCGCGGCGAGCTGTTCGGGCGTGAGCCCGTCGTCCGGTGACGGGGGCTCACTCGTCATGACGCCGCCTTCAGGGGTTCTCTCACTCACAAGCGGAAACTTTCGTCTCGGGATGCGCGGCCTGGGCGGGCCGCGCACGAGGCGGGGGGTGACCTGGTGACCCGGTCGCCGGTCTCCCGGCTGCCGGCGGGGCCCGGGGAGGAGCTTTTCAGATGATCGGCGGACGGCCCAGCCGGGTCAGCCGCCACACCGTACGCCAGCGCATCGGCCTGCGTGGGCCGCAGTCGGTGCGCCAGCCTTCCCAGAACCCGCCGAACCACGCCTTCAGCGCGGACAGGGACGGCCGGCGCAGCAGGGTCAGCGTGAGCCACACCCCGAGGTAGACGGGGACCAGGACGGCGGGCAGGTTGCGGCGGGCCAGCCACACGCGGTTGCGGGCCACCATCCGGTGGTAGACCGCGTGCCGCGAGGGCGCCGTCGTCGGATGGAACAGCACCATGTCGGACCGGTAGTCGATCCCCCACCCCGCGTCCAGCGCCCGCCAGGCGAGGTCGGTCTCCTCATGGGCGTAGAAGAACGCGTCCGGCAACCCGCCGACCTCGGCGAACACCCGGGTGCGTACGGCGTTGGCGCCGCCGAGGAAGGTGGTGACCCGCGAGGAGCGCATCGGGTCGGAGGCCCGCAGCCTCGGCACGTGCCGGCGCTGGGTGACGCCCGTCTCCGGGTCGGCGATGCGGAAGCTGACGATGCCGAGCCGCGCGTCCTCGGTGAACGCCCTGCGGCACAGCTCGGCGGTGTCGTGCTCGGGGAGCAGGCCGTCGTCGTCGAGGAACAGCAGTATGTCGACGTCCCTGCCGCTGGGCCCGAACGCCTCGATGCCGACGTTGCGCCCGCCCGGGATGCCGAGGTTCTCCGGCAGCTCGACCGTGCGCACCCCCTCGGGTACGTCGGGGACGGGCGAGCCGTTGCCGACCACGACCACCTCGACCGGGTCGCCGTCCTGCTTGGCGACCGAGTCGAGCAGCGCCCGCAGCTCCTCGGGGCGGTTGCCCATCGTGATGACGACGGCGCCGACCTTCGGGCCGGCCACGGCGGAGGTCACTTCAGCCTGCTGGAGACCAGCACCGACACCAGGTGCAAGAGGGTCTGGAGGAGGGCGATCCCGGCGAGGACGGCGGTGCCGAGGCGGGTCCAGAACAGGTCGCCGTGGTAGTGGTCGGCGACCGCGAGGACCAGGATCAGCAAGGACGCCTCGATACCGAGGATCAGCCGGTGGAACTTGAGCGCGGCGGCGGCCTTGCGGGCCAGCGCCATCCCGGAGGAGCGCGGCTCGGACGCCGACTCCTTCACCGGCGCCATGCCGTTCTGGTGCCGGGCGACCCCGACGAGGTCCGTCTCCGCCTTGATCAGGATCGCGCCGAGCGCGGCGAGCGTCCCGAGGAACGCCCACAGCCAGTCGATGCGCCCGCTGCCGAACACGTCGGCGGCGCGCAGGCCGAGCCCGACGAGGACGGCCGCGTCGGTCAGGTAGGCGCCGACCCGGTCCAGGTAGACCCCGGCCAGCGAGTACTGCTTGCGCCAGCGCGCGATCTCGCCGTCCACGCAGTCCAGCAGCAGATAGAGCTGCACCGCGACGACGCCGAGCACCGCGCCCCAGATGCCGGGCACCAGCAAGGCGGGCGCGGCCAGGACGCCGCACACCGTCATCAGGTACGTCAACTGGTTCGGTGTGACGCGGGTGTTGACCAGGTAGCGGTCGATCCTGAGGGACACCTCACGCATGTAGAGGCGGCCCATCCAGTGTTCGCCGCTGCGGCGGTCCTTGACCCCTGCGGGGTGGACGACCGGCCGGAGTTCAGCTACCGATGGCCTTGACATAGGAGGCGTAGACGTCCTTGATCTGGTCGGTCGTGAGGTCGAGGTGTTCGAGGATCGTGTAGCGGCCGGGGCGGGTCTGCGGGGCGTACTCGACGGCCTGGACGAACTCGTCCACGCTGAAGCCGATCTCCTCCGGCAGCACCGGCAGGCCGTGGCGGCGCAGGACCTCCGCCATGAACGCGGAGTCCTCGTGCGCGCCCCGCAGGTACATGGCGAACGCGGCACCGAGTCCGCACTGCTCGCCGTGGGCCGCGGCACGCTTGGGGAACAGCAGGTCGAAGGCGTGGTTGATCTCGTGGCAGGCGCCGGAGGAGGGCCGCGAGTCGCCGGAGACGGACATCGCGATCCCGGTCAGGACCAGTGCCTCGGCGAGAACCTGGAGGAACCCGTCGTCGCCGACGCCGCCGGGGTGGCGCAGCACCGCCTCGCCCGCCTGGCGGGCCATGGCGGCGGCGAGGCCGTCGATCTTCTCGCCGTTGACCCGGTTGGACAGCTCCCAGTCCGCGACGGCCGAGATGTTGGAGATCGCGTCCCCGATCCCGGACCGCACGAAGCGGACGGGGGCCTCCCGGACGAGTTCGAGGTCGATGACGACCGCGATCGGGTTCGGTACGCCGTACGACCCGCGGCCCGCGTCGTTGTCGAGGGTCGCGACCGGTGAACACAGGCCGTCGTGCGCGAGGTTGGTGGCGACCGCGACGAGCGGCAGCCCGACCCGGGCGGCGGCGAACTTCGCGCAGTCGATGATCTTCCCGCCGCCGAGCCCGACGACCGCGTCGTAGTGGCCGGCCTTTATGGCACCGGCGAGTTCGATCGCGTCGTCGAGGGTGCCGCCCCCGACCTCGTACCAGCTCGCGCCCGGGAGCATCGGCTTGAGACGGTCCTTCAGGCGGGCGCCGGAACCGGGGCTCACCGCGACGGCCAGTTTCCCCGAGTGGGAGATGCGTTCGTCGGCGAGCACCGACGCCAGGTCGTCGAGGGCACCCGCGCGGATGTCCACGACGACCGGCGACGGGATCAGCCGGGTCAGTACTGGCATGCGATCTCCCGCCCCTTGGCCAGGTCGTCGTGGTTGTCGATCTCGACCCACTTGACGTCGCCGATGGGTGCCACGTCGATCTGGAAGCCGCGGTTGACCAGCTCCTGGTAGCCGTGCTCGTAGAACTGCTGGGGGTCGGTCTCCCAGACGGTCTTGAGCGCGTCGGCGAGCGCGTCGGTGGCCTCGCCCTCGATCAGGGTGACGCCGATGTACTCGCCGGTCGCCTCGGCCGGGTCCATCAGCTTGGTGATCTTGCTGACGCCCTTCTCGGGGTCGGCGACGACCTTCATCTCCTCGTCGGCGAGGGACTTCACCGCGTCGAGGGCGAGGATGATCCGCTTGCCGTCGCCGCGCGCCGCGAGCAGCGTCCGCTCGACGGAGACCGGGTGGACGGTGTCGCCGTTGGCGAGGATCACCCCGTCCTTGAGGGCGTCACGGCCGCACCACAGGGAGTAGGCGTTGTTCCACTCCTCGGCCTTGTCGTTGTCGATGAGGGTGAGCTTGAGGCCGTACTTGGCCTCCAGGGCCGCCTGGCGCTCGTACACGGCCTCCTTGCGGTACCCGACGATGATCGCGACCTCGGTGAGGCCGATCTCGGCGAAGTTGCCGAGGGTCAGGTCGAGGATCGTCGTCTCGCCGTCGACCGGCACCAGCGCCTTGGGCAGGGTGTCGGTGTAGGGGCGCAGTCTCCGGCCGGCGCCGGCCGCCAGCACGAGGCCGATCATGCGGGTTCTCCTTCATCGTGTACGGCTGGGGCACCGGCCTTGTGCGCGGCGACCCAGAAGCGGATGCTCTCGGCGAGCACCAGCAGGGCGACGGCCACGGCGAGCGCCGTGAGCGCGAGCGTGAACCGCTCGGCGGTGAGCAGGGCGGCGAGGACGCAGACGAGCAGCGTCCGTCCCTCCTGCCCCCCGATGGCGCGCACCAGCCAGGCCGGCGGCGCTCCGGCGCCACCGCGGATGCGGTACACCGTGTCGTAGTGATGGTAGGCGACGGCGCCCACCAGCCCGAAAGCCGCCGGTAGCGCTCCGTTCACGTCCGCGTGGGCCGCGAGCAGGAGGACGGTGGCGTATTCGGCGGTACGGAAGAGGGGGACGATCAGCCAGGCGAGGGGGCCGCTCAGGGGGTAGGCGAGCGCCTCGGCGGAGAGTGTGACGTAGGCACCCGCCAGCAGGACCGTCCACCAGTTCGGTCCCCACACCGCGCTCGCGGCCACCACCAGGAGCGCGCCCAGGGCCGCGCTGAGGGGGCCGGTGCGCGGGGTCTTGCCTCGCATGAGGGGCGCCAAGAGGCTCGCGAACGCCCCGTTGTCCGCCATGTCGGCCAGCGCCCGCGCGGAGCGGTCCGTGTTCGGGGTGCGGCGGCGGATCGAGCGGGCGACGCGGCCGGCGGTCGTGTACGCGGCGGCGAAGGCGCAGCCGGCCAGCAGGGCGTAGAAGGTGATGCGGGGCGTCGCGACGGCCGTCAGGACCGCGATCATCGCCCAGCGTTCGCCGATCGGCAGGATGATCATGCGGCGCACCCACACCGACAGGCCGACCTTCTTCACGGGGCCGGTGGCGGGCGGGGCGACGTCGTCCTCGGCCTCGTGGTAGGCGAAGTCGACCATGTGGCGGACGGTCTGGAGGACCATCGCGGCGAGCGCGAGGCCCCATACGTCATCGCCGCCGCGGGCCGCTCCGAGGGCGAGGCCCGCGTAGTAGGCGTACTCCTTGGCCCGGTCGAAGGTCGCGTCCAGCCAGGCGCCGAGCGTCGAGTACTTGAGGGCGTAGCGGGCCAACTGGCCGTCCGTGCAGTCCAGGACGAACGACACGATCAGCAGGATCCCGGCCGCGACGAACCCCCCGCGCGTGCCGGTCGCCGCGCAGCCCGCCGCGATCAGGGCCGTCAGCAGGGAGGCGGTGGTGACCTGGTTCGGGGTCAGCCCCCGGCGCGCGCACCAGCGGGCCAGGTGGCGGGAGTAGGGGCTGATGAAGAAGGTCGTGAAGAAGCCGTCGCCGGACTTCACGGAGGACTTGAGGCGTACGGCCTCGTCGTCCACGGCGGCGACCGCCTGCCGCGCCTCGTCCCGGGCCTCCTCGTCCTGCGGGACGGCGGCCACGAGGCTGCCCAGCGCGGGCCGGTGCACGGCGTCGCCCTCCGCGTCGAGGGCCTGAACGACCCGGTCGGCGACACTGCCGACGGCTATGGCGGTACGGCCGCCCGCCGAGGTCTCCCGCGCGAGCGCCCGCGTCAGGGCGACCCGGGCGTCGGGGCGGGCGGTGACGGCGCCGGGCACGGCGGCCAGCGGGAACCGGGGGTCGGTCAGGCCCAGGCGCAGCGCGTGCACATGGCCCACGAACCGTGCGTCCACCAGCGCGACGCGTTCGTCGCAGGGGGCCTCGGCGATGGCCCGTTCCGCCTCGGCGGCACCCGCCGCGGTCCGCACCTCGAACCCCAGCGACCTCAGATCCGCCTCGATCGGGGATCCGGGAACCGGAGAGCCGGTGAGGATGGCGGTCGACAACCGAAGTCAACTCCCTGAGAGCCGGTGCGCCCCGGCCACGTACGACGAATGTTCCGCGCCCTGTCCCCGACTCCGGGCGGGCGATATGACGGCAGAGGCTATCGGATACCCGAAGGCTCTCGTTCACTGCCCGTTCAACCACGCTCAAGACCGTCCACACCGGGGCTGGGCGAGATCATCATCGGTGATCAAGGGGGTCGCGGACAAACCGCGCCGGACGCCGATCGGGGACGGGCGCGGGCGGCGCTCGCGGCGGGCGGGAACGGGGCGCGGGCGCGGGGGCCCGATCCGGCCGCGCGACTCCCTGACCTGCGGTTCGTTTGCGCAGGTCAGAGCACATGACAACGGTGTTCAGTGCCGCGTTGCCGGATACCCCCCACCCGTAGTTCACTGTGGGCTCGGGCTACCGCTGGGAGGGCATGTTTCATGGGGGCTGGACACGATCACGGGCACGGCCACAGCCACGCTCCGCCGACCGGGACGGCCGCCGCCGCGTACAAGGGGCGGCTCAGGATCGCGCTCGGGATCACGTTGAGCGTGATGGTGGTGCAGATCGTCGGCGGGGTGGTCGCGGACTCGCTGGCGCTGGTCGCGGACGCGGCCCACATGGCGACCGACGCCGTGGGACTCGGCATGGCGCTGCTCGCGATCCGCTTCGCGGAGAGGCCCGCAAGTTCGCACCGCACCTTCGGGCTCGCCCGCGCGGAGATCCTCGCGGCGCTCGCGAACTGCCTGCTGCTGCTCGGCGTCGGCGGGTACGTGCTGTACGAGGCGATCCAGCGGTTCTTCACGCCCGCGCCGACCGAGGGCGGCCTGATGGCCGTGTTCGGCGCGATCGGCCTGGTCGCGAACATGATCTCGCTCACGCTCCTGATGCGCGGCCAGAAGGAGAGCCTCAACGTGCGCGGGGCGTTCCTGGAGGTCGCCGCGGACACGCTCGGCTCGGTCGCGGTGCTGATCTCGGCCGCGGTGATCCTCACCACGGGCTGGCAGAGCGCCGACCCGATCGCCTCGCTGGTGATCGGCCTGATGATCGTCCCGAGGACGGTCAAGCTGCTGCGCGAGACGCTCGACGTACTGCTGGAGTCCGCGCCGAGGGACGTCGACATGACCGAGGTACGCAGCCACATCCTCGCCCTGGACGGCGTCGAGGACGTCCACGACCTGCACGCCTGGACCATCACCTCGGGCCTGCCGGTGCTCTCCGCGCACATAGTCGTCCGCTCCGAGACGCTGGACGCGATCGGCCACGAGAAGCTGCTCCACGACCTCCAGGGCTGCCTGGGCCACCACTTCGACGTCGAGCACTGCACGTTCCAGCTGGAGCCGAGCGGCCACGCGGAGCACGAGGCGAAGCTCTGCCACTGAGGTGGTCCTACCATCCGATCGCCGGCCGTGTTCGCGATGTTCGCGACGTACCACTCGTCCGGGTTGGTTGTCGGCCCCCGCCCCGCCCCGGACGGTTCCGGGGCGTCCGGGGCGGGCAAGATCACCCATCGGGCCCCGTTCCCGGCACCGCTTCGCGCCGGGAGAGCCGGACGTGTACGGCAGACTGGGGGCGCGAGGACCGATGCTAAGGATGGGTATGCCGATCACACCTGCCACCACGACGCACAGTTCGCCGAACGGCACCACGGAGCCGATCCTGCTGGAACTGGTCGACGAGAACGGCGTCACGATCGGTACGGCCGAGAAACTGACCGCGCACCAGCCGCCGGGACAGCTGCACCGCGCGTTCTCGGTGTTCCTCTTCGACGAACAGGGCCGTCTCCTGCTCCAGCAGCGCGCGCTGGGCAAGTACCACTCCCCCGGCGTGTGGTCGAACACCTGCTGCGGGCACCCCTACCCCGGAGAGTCCCCGTTCGCGGCGGCGGCCCGGCGGACGCACGAGGAGCTGGGCGTCTCCCCGACGCTGATGGCCGAGGCGGGCACCGTCCGCTACAACCACCCGGACCCCGCCTCCGGCCTGGTGGAGCAGGAGTTCAACCACCTCTTCGTCGGTCTCGTGCAGTCGGCCCCGCGGCCGGACCCGGAGGAGGTCGGCGACACGGCCTTCGTGACCTCCGCCGAACTGGCGGAGCGGCACGCGAAGGACCCGTTCTCCGCCTGGTTCCTGACCGTCCTGGACGCCGCCCGCCCGGCCGTCCGCGAGCTGACGGGCGACGCGGCGGGCTGGTAGCCGGCCGGGGCCGCCCCGGGAACCCCGTGGTCAGCCCACGCGCAAAGGTTTCAGCGGAAGCGCGGCCCAGATGACCTTGCCGCCCGTCGTCGTGTGCTCCACGTCGCACACCCCGCCCACCTCCCGGGTGACCTCCCGCACGAGCAGCAGCCCCCGGCCGCCGGTCGGGCTGTGGGGGTTCTCCAGGGCGGTCGGGCGGTAGGGGTGGCTGTCCTCGACGGACACCCGCACCCACTCCGCACCCACGGCCACCTCCACCGCGAGGGTCGGCGACAGCAGCGCCGCGTGCTTCACGGCATTGGTCACCAGCTCCGACACGATGAGCAGGAGCCCGTCGACGACCTCGTCCACGACCGGCACCCCCTGCCGGTGCAACAGGTCCCGCACGGCCCGCCGCGCCTGCGGGACCGAGGCGTCCACGGCGGGCGCGGTGAACCGCCAGACCCCCTCGTACGGCAGCGGCTCGGGCACCCGCGTGGTCGTGCTGTCGCCGCCCTCTGGGCGTGGGTCGGGCCCGCGCCCGTGGTCGTCCATGTTCCGGTCGCCGCCTCTGTCCTCGGTGCCGCTGTACTCGGTTGTCACCACACGTCGAGTGTTGGCAACGGCGCCGTCCACTCCTGTTGACTGGCCGTAAATAGATCGATATTGATCGAATCGCAGGTCCCTAGGGGTGACGGTTTACGGATACGACCGTTTCGTTACGGCGGTTAGCATCCCCTGACATGGAGCCCCGACTGTCCCACCGGGTGGCCGACGCGGTCGCCACCGTCGTCATCGGCCACCCCGCGCGGCGCAACGCCATGACCCCGGACATGTGGCGCGCGCTGCCGCCGCTCCTCGCGTCCCTCGCCGACGACCCGCGCGTGGGCGTGCTGGTGCTCACCGGGGAGGGCGGCACGTTCTGCACGGGCGCCGACATCTCCAGCATGCGCGGATCGGCCGCCGAGTCACGGGACCTGGCCGTGCTCGCGGAGGACGCCCTCGCCGCGTTCCCGAAGCCCACGCTGGCCGCCGTCCGCGGGCACTGCGTGGGCGGCGGGGCACAGTTGGCGGCGGCCTGCGATCTGCGGTTCGCCGAGGAGGGGGCGCTGTTCGGGGTGACGCCCGCGAAGCTCGGGATCGTCTACCCGGCGTCGGCCACCCGGCGGCTGGTCTCCCTGGTGGGACCGGCGACCGCGAAGTGGCTGCTGTTCTCCGGAGAGCTGATCGGTACGGAGCGCGCGCTGCGCACCGGGTTCGTCGACGAGGTGCTGCCCGCCGGTGAACTCGGCAAGCGGGTCGAGGAGTTCACGCGGGTCCTGGTGTCGCGGTCGCGCCTGACGCAGGTCGCGGCGAAGGAGTTCGCGGACGGGCGCGCGGGCCGGGAGGCGTACTGGGCGGAGGTGGAACGCGGGAGCGGCGACACCGCGGAGGGGGTCGCCGCGTTCCTGGAGCGGAGGGCTCCGCGGTTCGGTTGGGTGGGGTGAGGGGGTTCTGAGGGGCCTTCCCGGTCAGGCCGTTTCGGGCTGCTGGAAGCGGGTACGGGCGCGCAGGGCCTCGACGATCTCCTTGGGGGCCTTCTGAGGGGAGCCCGCGTCGTACGGGGGCTGGGGGTCGTACTCGATGGTCAGCTGGACCGTCTGGGCCCGGGTGTCCCCCGCGACGCGGCCCACGAGGGCGAGGGCCATGTCGATGCCGGAGGAGACACCTGCCGCGGTGACGTACTTGCCGTCGAACACGACCCGCTCGCCGGTCGGTTCGGCGCCGAACGTGCGCAGCATGTCCAGGCCCAGCCAGTGGGTGGTCGCGCGGCGGCCTTCGAGGAGGCCGGCGGCGCCGAGGAGCAGGGAGCCGGTGCACACGGACGTCGTCCAGGTGCTCGTCGCGTCGACCGCTCGCAGCCAGTCCAGGAGGCGTGCGTTGTCCATCTGCCCGGTCTGGCCGGGGCCGCCGGGGACGACGACGATGTCCGGGCGGGTGACCTCGGCGAGCGTGCGGTCCGCGGTGAGGGCCAGGTGTCCGGTGTGCGTGCGGACGGGGCCGGCCTGCTCGGCGACGAAGACGATCTCCGCGTCGGGGAGGCCCTCCAGGGGCTCGTAGGGGCCTACCGCGTCGAGGGCGGTGAAGCCGTCGAAGAGGAGGATCGCGATCTGCATGGGTGGGGCCTTCCGGTCGGACTCGGGGGTGTCAGGTCGTGGTGGGGCGGAAGCGGCGGCGGTATTCCGCCGGGGGTGTGCCGAGGGTTTTGACGAAGGCCCGGCGCATGGCTTCGGGGGTGCCGTAGCCGCTCGTGCGGGAGATCTGTTCGATGCCGGACGTGGTGTCCTCCAGGAGGCGGCGGGCGTGTTCGAGGCGGACTCGTTCCACGTAGCGGCCCGGGGTGGTGCCGGTCTCGGCGCGGAAGGCGCGGGCGAAGTGGCGGGGAGACAGAGCCGCGCGAGCGGCCAGCGAATCGACGTCGAGGTTGGCCGCCGGGTGCTCGGAGATCCAGCGCTGGACCTCCCTGAGGGGTTCACGCCGGGCCATCTGGGCGGTGAGCTGCGCGCTGAACTGGGCCTGGTTGCCGGGGCGACGCAGGAAGACGACGAGGTGGCGGGCGACCGAGAGGGCGATGTCGCGGCCGAGGTCCTCCTCGACGAGGGCCAGCGCGAGGTCGATGCCCGCGGTCACGCCCGCCGAGGTGGAGACGGCGCCGTCACGGACGTAGATGGGCTCGGGGTCGACGTCGATCTCCGGGTGGTCCTGGGCGAGTTGCGCGCAGTACGCCCAGTGCGTGGTGGCCCGCCGGCCGTCCAGGAACCCGGCCTCCGCGAGCCGGATCGCGCCGGTGCACACCGAGACCAGGCGCCGGGCGCGCGAGCCGTTGGCGCGCAGCCAGGCGACGAGTTCCGGGGCCTCGCCCCGCGTCCCCCGGCCGCCGGGCACCAGCAGCGTGTCGGGGACGGGCGCCTCGGACAGGGCCGTGTCCGGGACCAGCGTGAGGCCGCTGGTGGTGCGTACGGGGGTGCCGTCCAGGGAGGCCGTGACGATGCGGTAGCTGCCGGGGACGAACGCGTGGGCGCCCGCGAAGACCTCCGCCGGGCCGGTCACGTCGAGGCTCTGGACGCCGTCGAAGAGGACGACGAGGACGGTGCGCTCTGCCATGCGACCGATTCTTCGCGGGTGTCCGGATGGCCGCAATGACGGGCTCCCCACCTTTTCGGCCACGGTCACGTGGCGCGAGTTCACGCACCCGGTCACCCGCTGTCAGTGGCACCTGCCACAATTGCGACGCAAGCTGACGTTGGAGAAGGCGGTACGGGTCGTGACCGAAGCAGGGTCCATCGAAGGCAGGATCGCCGAGGAACTCGGCGTACGGGAGCGGCAGGTCAGGGCGGCCGTGGAGCTCCTCGACGGCGGTTCGACGGTGCCGTTCATCGCCCGCTACCGCAAGGAAGCGACGGAGATGCTCGACGACGCGCAACTGCGCACGCTCGAAGAGCGCCTGCGCTACCTGCGCGAGCTGGAGGAGCGCCGGACGGCGATCCTGGAGTCGGTCCGCGAGCAGGGCAAGCTGACGGACGAGCTGGAGGCCCGCATCCGGGGCGCCGAGACGAAGGCGCGGCTGGAGGACATCTACCTCCCGTTCAAGCCGAAGCGGCGTACGAAGGCCCAGATCGCGCGCGAGGCCGGGCTCGAACCGCTCGCCGAGGGCCTGCTCGGGGACCCGTCCGTCGACCCGCTGGCCGCCGCCGCCACCTTCGTCGACGCGGACAAGGGCGTCGCCGACCCGCAGGCCGCGCTGGACGGCGCGCGCTCGATCCTCACCGAGCGGTTCTCCGAGGACGCCGACCTGATCGGCGAGGTCCGCGAGCGGATGTGGACGCGCGGGCGGCTGACCGCGAAGGTGCGGGACGGCAAGGAGGAGGCGGGCGCGAAGTTCGCCGACTACTTCGACTTCGCCGAGCCGTTCACGGCGCTGCCCTCGCACCGGATCCTGGCGATGCTGCGGGGCGAGAAGGAGGACGTCCTCGATCTCGTCCTGGAGCCGGAGGAGCCTTCGGCCGACGCCGGTTCGGGCTCGGTTTCGGGCTCGGTTTCGTCATATGAGCCGATCATCGCCTCGCGGTTCGGGATCGCCGACCGGGGCCGTCCCGCCGACAAGTGGCTGCTCGACACGGTCCGTTGGGCCTGGCGCACCCGCATCCTCGTCCACCTCGGCATCGACATCCGCCTGCGCCTGCGGACGGCCGCCGAGGACGAGGCGGTCGACGTGTTCGCCGCCAACCTCCGCGACCTCCTCCTCGCCGCCCCCGCCGGTACGCGCGCGACGCTCGGCCTCGACCCCGGTTTCCGTACGGGCGTGAAGGTCGCCGTCGTCGACGCGACCGGCAAGGTCGTCGCGACCGACGTCATCTATCCGCACGTCCCGGCGAACAAGTGGGACGAGGCGATCACCAAGCTCGCGCGCCTCGCGAAGGAGCACGCGGTCGAGCTGGTCGCGATCGGCAACGGCACCGCGTCCCGCGAGACCGACAAGCTCGCCGGTGAACTCATCACCAAGCACCCCGAGCTGAAGCTCACGAAGGTCATGGTCTCCGAGGCGGGCGCGTCCGTGTACTCGGCGTCCGCGTTCGCCTCGCAGGAGCTGCCCGACATGGACGTGTCGCTGCGCGGCGCCGTCTCCATCGCGCGGCGGCTCCAGGATCCGCTGGCCGAGCTGGTGAAGATCGACCCCAAGTCCATCGGGGTCGGGCAGTACCAGCACGATCTCTCCGAGGTAAAGCTGTCGCGGTCCCTCGACGCGGTCGTCGAGGACTGTGTGAACGGCGTCGGGGTCGACGTCAACACGGCGTCCGCGCCGCTGCTGGCCCGGGTGTCCGGGGTGACCTCCACGCTCGCGGAGAACATCGTCTCCCACCGTGACGCGAACGGGCCGTTCCGGTCCCGGACCGAGCTGAAGAAGGTCGCCCGGCTCGGGCCCAAGGCGTACGAGCAGTGTGCGGGGTTCCTCCGGATCCGGGGCGGGGTCGATCCGCTGGACGCGTCCAGCGTTCACCCCGAGGCTTATCCCGTCGTGCGGCGGATGGTGAAGACGTCCGGGCAGGAGGTCGCCGCGCTCATCGGTAACACGGGGGCGCTGCGGTCGCTGCGGGCCGGTGACTTCGTCGACGAGACGTTCGGGCTTCCTACCGTTTCCGACATTCTCAAGGAGCTGGAGAAGCCCGGTCGGGATCCTCGGCCCGCCTTCAAGACGGCGACTTTCAAGGAGGGGGTCGAGAAGATCGCCGACCTGTCCTCCGGGATGGTGCTGGAGGGGGTTGTCACCAACGTCGCCGCGTTCGGGGCGTTCGTCGATGTCGGTGTGCATCAGGATGGGCTGGTGCACGTTTCCGCGATGTCGCGGAATTTCGTCAAGGATCCTCGGGAAGTGGTGAAGCCGGGGGACATCGTCAAGGTGAAGGTGCTTGACGTGGATATTCCTCGGAAGAGGATTTCGTTGACTTTGCGGCTGGAGGATGAGGCGGCGAAGTCGAGTGCGGGTTCTGGGCCTCGGCGTCAGCCTCAGCAGCAGCGTCAGCGGTCGGCTCCGGCGCCTTCCAACAGTGCGATGGCCGATGCTTTGCGGAAGGCGGGGTTGGTGGACAAGAAGGGGAAGCGGTAACAGGTTTGTGGGGAACTGCGGGTCCGTTGGGGCTGGTCGCGCAGTTCCCCGCGCCCCTAAAAGACAAGAACCTTAGCGCTCGGTTACTTTGCCTGTGCTGACCTCCAGGCGCCGGTTTACCTGTACCGCGTCCAGCATTCTGCGGTCATGCGTCACCAAAAGCAGCGTTCCCTCGTACGCCTCCAGCGCCGACTCCAACTGCTCGATCGCCGGGAGGTCCAGGTGGTTCGTCGGCTCGTCCAGGACCAGGAGGTTCACGCCCTTGCCCTGGAGCAAGGCCAGGCCCGCTCTTGTTCGCTCGCCCGGGGACAGGGTTGCTGCCGGGCGCAGGACGTGGTCCGCCTTCAGGCCGAACTTGGCCAGCAACGTGCGGACTTCCGCCGGTTCTGTGTCGGGGACCGCCGCGCAGAACGCGTCGAGCAGGGACTCCGGGCCGTAGAACAGTTTGCGGGCCTGGTCCACCTCGCCCACCAACACGCCCGAACCCAGGGTCGCCGTACCGGAGTCGAGGGGGAGGCGGCCCAGGAGGGCTGCCAACAGGGTTGATTTTCCCGCGCCGTTCGCGCCGGTGACCGCTACTCGGTCCGCCCAGTCGATCTGGAGCGTCACCGGGCCGAAGTCGAAGTCGCCCAGGCGGATCCGCGCGTCGCGCAGGGACGCGACCACCGCGCCCGAGCGGGGTGCGGAGGCGATCTCCATCCGCAGTTCCCACTCCTTGCGGGGTTCCTCGACGACGTCGAGGCGTTCGATCATGCGCTGGGTCTGGCGGGCCTTCGCCGCCTGTTTCTCGCTGGCCTCGCTGCGGAACTTGCGGCCGATCTTGTCGTTGTCGTTGTTCGCCTTGCGCCGGGCGTTCTTGACGCCCTTGTCCATCCACGAGCGCTGCATCTGGGCGCGGTCCTGGAGGGCGGCCCTCTTGTCGGCGTACTCCTCGTAGTCGTCGCGGGCGTGGCGGCGGGCGGTGGCGCGTTCTTCGAGGTACGCCTCGTAGCCGCCGCCGTAGAAGTTGATCTGCCCCTGCGCCAGGTCGAGTTCGAGGACCTTGGTGACCGTGCGGGTGAGGAACTCGCGGTCGTGGCTGACGACGACCGTGCCGGCGCGCAGGCCCTTCACGAACCGCTCCAGGCGCTCCAGGCCGTCGAGGTCGAGGTCGTTGGTGGGCTCGTCGAGGAGGAAGACGTCGTAGCGGGAGAGGAGGAGCGAGGCGAGGCCCGCGCGGGCGGCCTGGCCGCCGGACAGGGACGTCATCGGCTGGTCGAGGCCGACGGCGAGGCCGAGGGACGCGGCGGTCTCCTCCGCGCGTTCGTCGAGGTCGGCGCCGCCGAGGTCGAGCCAGCGCTCCAGGCTGACGGCGTACGCGTCGTCCGCCCCGGGGACGCCGTCGGCGAGGCCCTGCGCGGACTCGTCCATCAGGCGCTGTGCCTCGGCGACGCCGGTCCTGCGGGCCAGGAACTCGCGGATCGTCTCGCCGGGGCGGCGTTCGGGTTCCTGCGGGAGGTGGCCGACGGTCGCGGTCGGCGGGGAGAGCTTGAGGTCGCCCTCCTCCGGGGCGAGCAGGCCCGCGAGCAGTCTCAGCAGCGTGGACTTGCCCGCGCCGTTGGCCCCGACCAGGCCGATCACGTCCCCGGGGGCCACGACGAGGTCGAGTCCGGAGAAGAGGGAGCGGTCGCCGTGGCCGGCGGCGAGGTTCTTGGCGACGAGGGTGGCGGTCACAGAGAGTAGATCCTAGCGGGGGTCCGGGGGTAGGGCTTCCGGGTTTCGTTCCAGGGCGGCCGGGTTCGGTGGCGGGTTCCTTCGGGGAGGTTCCGGGGATGAATCGTGACGTCGTGATCATCGGGGCCGGGGTCATCGGGCTGACGACCGGGATCGTGCTGGCCGAGCGGGGGTGGCGGGTGCGGGTGTGGGCCCGTGAGGTGGGTGAGGCGACGACCTCCGCCGTCGCCGGGGCGCTGTGGTGGCCGTACCACATCGAACCCCGACGGGCCGCGCGCGCTTGGGCGTTGGAGTCGCTCGCCGTGTACCGGGAGGTGGCGGGCGGGGCGTCGGGGGTGCGGATGGCGGAGGGGGTGCTCGGGGAGACGTCCTTGGGCGAGGTGAGGTGGCTGGAGGGGGCGGGGCTGGGGTTGCGGGCCTGTACGCCGGGTGAGTATCCGGTGGGGCCGGGGGTGTGGGCTCGGCTGCCGTTGGTCGACATGGCCGTGCATCTGCCGTGGCTGCGGGGGCGGTTGGAGGAGGCGGGTGGCCTTGTCGAGGTGCGCACGGTGACCGAACTCGCCGAGGCCGACTCGCCCGTGGTCGTGAACTGCGCCGGGCTCGGGGCGCGGGAGTTGGCCGGGGATCCCGAAGTGCGGCCTGTGCGGGGGCAGTTGGTGGTCGTCGAGAATCCCGGGATCGAGCACTGGACCGTGTCCGGGAACACGGGCGCCTCCCTCACGTACTTCTTTCCCCAGCCCGGACGGCTCCTGCTGGGCGGTACGGCCGAGGAGGATGCCTGGTCGCTCACGCCGGACCCCGCGGTGGCGGAGGCGATCGTACGGCGGTGCGCGGAGTTGCGGCCGGAGATCGCGGGGGCGCGGGTGCTGGGGCACCGGGTGGGGCTGCGGCCCGCTCGGCCGGCGGTGCGGTTGGAGCGGGGGGTGTTGGGCGATGGGCGGGTTGTGGTGCATCACTACGGGCACGGGGGTGCGGGGGTGACCGTGGCGTGGGGGTGTGCGCGGGAGGCTGCGGGGTTGGTGGAGGGGGGTGGGTGAGGGGCGGGGGTGCCGGGATGCCGGAGTGCCGGTAAAGCGTCTCGTGGGAGTGGCGTGACAGGTGCCCGTCGCCGAACTCGCCGCAGAGAAAGGGGCGGCGCCGCAGGAGGGGTCCTGCGGCGCCGTGTGTCAGCGGAGCGCCGTACGCGGCAGGGTTGCCGTAGGTGGCGAGCGCGGCGGCGTTCCGGTGTCCCGGGTGGCTACGGCACCTGTCGGGCCTTCGGCAGCGGGCCCACGCCGTCCAGGGGGCCGGCCGTCCTCGGCGGGGTGGCCGTGCCCGAGGTCGCGCGGGCGAACGCGGGGGCGCCGCCCACGAGGGGGACGTTCGCCGAGGTGCGGGCGAGGTCGAGTGCCAGGGTCGGGGTGTCGGCCGGGGGCTCGATGAGGTTCTTGTCCGTGCCGGCCACGATCAGGGCGAGGCGGTGGCCCGCCGGGACCACGTGGTCGGTGGCGCCCAGGGCGATCGTGAGGGTGTAGCGCTTGCCCGGGGTGAGCGGGACGCCGTGGCCCGGGTTCGCGTACGTGCCGAGGTCCGCCCAGCCGCGGCTGACGATGTTGAAGTCGACGGGAGTCGTGCGGGCCGCCGTCTCCTTGAAGCAGGCGCTGTCGCCGGTCGTGCTCGCGCCCCAGCAGGTGCGGTTCGTGAGCGTCGTGATGCCCTCGCCGGACGCCGCGTAGTCGCGGATCGTGTCGGGGCCGAGGTCGACGAGGACGGCGGAGAGGTGGGCCGTCGGGGTCGTGGGCGTCGCGGTGACGGTGACCGTCGGGGAACCGGCGAGGCGCAGGTCACGGGTGAGCGGCGGGGTGGTGAACCCGGCCTTCTCCGGGGTCGTCGTGTCGATCTTCGCGGACCAGTCCGACTCGTCCAGCGCGGGGTTGTCGGTGAACGTCTCCGTGCCGGTGCCCTTGCGCAGGCCCAGGGCGCCCACTCCGGGCTGGGCGCCGGTGGCGGGGCGCAGGGTGGCCGCGTGGGTGCCGGACGGGGGCCAGGCGCGGGACGTCTCCCACTGGTCGGGGTGGCGTTCGACGTCGGCCATCGGCTCGCGGTCGATGCCGTTGTCGTAGCCGAGGAGTTCGTGGTCGAACCAGCGGTGCAGGGTGTCGACCCAGGCGCCGCGCCGGAAGTCGAAGGGGTCGACGTGGCCCGTCTGGGAGAGCCAGATCTTGCGCTTGACGCCGTGCTGCGCGAGGGCGTTCCACCACTGGCCGAGGTGGTTCGTGCGGACGTTGAGGTCCTGCATGCCGTGGACGGCGAAGACGCTGGCCTTCACCTTGCCGGCGTCCTTGACGTAGTCCCGGCCGGTCCACAGGGGCGTCCAGTCGCCGGTGCGGGGGGCGCCGTTCTTGAGCTGCTGCTGCACCGCGGCGCACTTGGTGCGGGCGTCCGGGCTGTCGACGTAGTCGGAGAGGTCGTCGGGGCCGCCGTCGTAGAGCGGGGCGCCCTGCTGGAAGTAGTAGTCGTACCAGGAGGAGATCGCGCTGATCGGGACGACCGTCCTGAGGCCCTTGACGCCGGTCGCGGCGACGCCGTTGGCTATCGTGCCGTCCCAGCTCTTGCCGATCATGCCGGTGCGGCCGTTGGTCCAGTCGGCCTTCGCGGTGGTGGTGCCCGTGCGGGTCGTGTACGCCGTCGCGCGGCCGTTCAGCCAGTCCACGACCGCCTTGGCGGAGCCGATGTCCGAGGGGCCGCCGATGTCGACGCAGCCGTCGGAGCGGTTGGTGCCGGCGAGGTCGACGCCGACGAACGCGTAGCCGCGCGGGACGAAGTAGTTGTCGTAGAACAGGGGCATCTGGACGACGTTGCCGCCCGCGTCGTACGTCTTGAGCTGGCCCTCGTTGCCCCGGCCGCAGCAGGAGTAGTAGGGGCTGGCGTCCATGATGACCGGCACCTTACGGCCCTGCTGGGCCGGTTCGCGGGGGCGGACTATGTCGACGGCGACCCGGTCCTTCTTGCCGTCGCCGTCCCCGTCCAGGCCCGTGTCCACCCATACGGACTGGCGTATCGCCTTGTCGTACGAGTAGATCGGCAGGCTTTCTCTCGAAGCGGCCTGCGCCGTGGTGGGGGTGAGAAGCGAGGCCGCCAGCAGGGTGAGGGTGCCGGCCGCGAGGGGTCTCCAGGTCGTGAAGCGCTTGCTTAGAGGCATGCGCCGGACGGTACAGGGGTGAACTCCCGTGCAGTAGAGGGCGTTTGTGAAGTTTCCGGGTCATAGGCCGGCCCTCGTCAGGGCCGCGGCCCGGGTCGCGGGGACCGTGCACGCGTACGCCCCCGCGCGGGCGCCGTATCGGGCGCTGTCCTGCGGGGTCGCGCCGGTCAGGGTGCCGTACAGGAAGCCCGCGGCGAAGGCGTCGCCCGCGCCGTTGGAGTCGACGACGGGGGCGGGGGGAACGGCAGCCGGTACGTGGGTCAGCTCGCCGCTCGTGAGGACATACGCGCCCTTCGCGCCGGCCGTCACCACGACCGTCCTCGCGCGGCCGTCCCTCGCGATGCGGCGCATCGTCGCCTCCACGTCCGTGAGGGCGGCGGCGGAGAGGAACACGGTGTCCGCGCCGAGGGCGAACGGTTCGTGGTAGGGGTTCTCGCCGTTCCAGTCGTGCAGGTCCGTCGAGAGGGGGACACCGGTCTCCCACAGGACCGGGAGGGCGTCCGCGCAGGGGTGGGTGAGCGATACGTGTACGTGCCTGCTGCGGGCGGCGAGTTCCCGCAGGGCGCTCTCCGGGAACCGCTCCTCGAAACGGGTCCGGCTCGTGTCGTACAGCGACAGCCTGCGCCCGTCCGGGCTCACCAGGTTCGTGGCCCGCTTGGTCCCGGCGGCCTGCGGCAGCGCGGTCAACGCGATGCCGTGCACCCGATGGAACTCCCGCACCAGCTCGCCTTCCGGATCGTCGCCGAGGAAGTCGAAGTGGTGCACAGCCAGTCCGAGCGCGGTCAGTCCCAGTGCCACGAAGTCCCCGGTCTGCCCGGCCCGGGCGTGAATCCCGTCGACCATGTGACTGTCGGCGTACGGGAGGGGCAGTTCGGGGACGGGGACGATGGTGTCGACACCGGCTCCGCCGAGGACGAGTACGTCGATGTCCTTGCCGCTCAACTCGGGCCCTCCCCCTGGTCGTACACGGTCACCGCGATCCCCCGCCGCACCAGCCGCTCGACTATCAACGGCTCCACCCGAGGCCATGTGCCCCCGGCCAGCCCGCACCCTATGCGCGGCATGTGCACGGACGCCCCGAGCTCCCGGACCGGCTCCGCCAGGCGCTCCAGGGCCGCGTCGATCGCCTCGTACCGGACCGGGACCCCCTTGCTGCCGGTCCTGGTCCCCCGCTGGCCGATCATGTTGGCGACCCACAAGTACCGCTCCACCTGGACCAGTTGGACCGCGCCCAGCCCGAAGTCGTTGTTCGCGCGGTCACGGTGCCAGGCGCGGTAGGCCGTCTCCGGCTCCGGCCAGCGGCGGGACAGGGCCAGGACGAAGCCCTTTCCCCATCCCCCGATGTCGTTGCAGACATGGGCGATCACCTTGACGCCCTTCACCGATGGTGTCGTGGCGTCACCCCTCGTGTATGTGATCTCCGGCATGTGACCACCGTAGGCGACGGCACTGACAATCCCCTCGGGCCGAGGGTGGTGGCTGGTCCCGGGCCGAGGGGAGGGGGTGTCATGCGTCGGTGAAGGTCTCGCCCTTCTCCGCCTTGTCGACGAGGAGTGCGGGCGGGGTGAAGCGGTCGCCGTAGTGGTCGGCGAGTTCGCGGGCTCGGGCTGTGAAGCCGGGGAGGCCGCCTTCGTAGCCGTTGATGTACTGGAGGACGCCGCCTGTCCAGCCGGGGAAGCCGATGCCGAAGAGGGAGCCGATGTTGGCGTCGGCGACGGAGGTGAGGACGCCTTCCTCCAGGAGGCGGACGGTGTCGAGGGCCTCGGCGAACAGCATGCGTTCCTGCATGTCCCGGAAGGGGATCTCGGCGCCCGCGCGCGTGAAGTGCTCGCGCAGGCCCGGCCACAGGGCCGTACGCCGGCCGTTCTCGTCGTAGTCGTAGAAGCCGGCGCCCCCGCTGCGGCCCTCGCGCCCGAACTCGTCGACCATGCGGTCGACCACGGCCTCGGCGGGGTGCGCGGTCCAGGTGCCGCCCGCCTCCTCGACGGCCTGCCGGGACTCCTTGCGGATCTTGCGGGGCAGGGTGAGGGTCAGTTCGTCGACCAGGGAGAGCACCTTGGCCGGGTAGCCGGCCTGGGCGGCGGCCTGTTCGACGGAGGCGGGCTCGATGCCCTCGCCGACCATGGCGACGCCCTCGTTGATGAAGTGGCCGATCACCCGGGACGTGAAGAAGCCGCGCGAGTCGTTGACGACGATCGGCGTCTTGCGGATCTGCCGGACCAGGTCGAAGGCGCGCGCGAGGGTCTCGTCGTCCGTCCGCTCGCCCTTGATGATCTCGACGAGGGGCATCTTGTCGACGGGCGAGAAGAAGTGCAGGCCGATGAAGTCCCGCTGCCGTTCGACGCCTTCGGCGAGGGCGGTGATGGGGAGCGTGGAGGTGTTGGAGCACAGCAGCGCGTCGGGGGCGACGACGTGCTGGATCTCCTGGAACACCTTGTGCTTGAGGGAGGCGTCCTCGAAGACGGCCTCGATGACCGCGTCGCAGCCCGCGAGGTCGGCGGGGTCGGCGGTGGGCGTGATGCGGGCGAGCAGCGCGTCGGCCTTCTCCTGGGTCGTACGGCCCTTGGCGACGGCCTTGGCGCACAGCTTCTCGGAGTAGCCCTTGCCCTTGCGGGCGGCCTCGGCGGTGACGTCCTTGAGGACGACGTCGATGCCGGCGCGCGCGCACGCGTAGGCGATGCCCGCGCCCATCATCCCGGCGCCGAGGACGGCCGCCCTGCGGACCGGCCGGGGTTCGACGCCCTGGGGGCGGCTGGCGCCGGAGTTGACGGCCTGGAGGTCGAAGAAGAACGCCTGGATCATGTTCTTCGAGATCTGCCCGGCGGCGAGTTCGACGAAGTAGCGGGCCTCGATGACCTGCGCGGTCTCGAAGTCGACCTGGGCGCCCTCGACGGCGGCGGCGAGGATGCGGCGCGGCGCCGGGTAGGGGGCGTTCGCGGTCTGCTTGCGCAGGGTCGCGGGGAAGGCGGGCAGGTTGGCGGCGAACTTGGGGTTGGCCGGGGTGCCGCCGGGGATGCGGTAGCCGGGCCGGTCCCAGGGCTGCTGGGAGGCGGGGTGGGCGTCGATGAACGCGCGGGCCTTGGCGAGGAGTTCCTCGCGGGTGCCGGCCACGTCGTCGATCAGGCCGTTCCGGAGGGCTCTGGGGGCGCTGTACTGGGTACCCTGGAGGAGGACCTTCAGGAGGGCGTCGGCGATGCCCAGGAGGCGTACGGAGCGGACGACGCCGCCGCCTCCGGGGAGCAGGCCGAGGGTGACCTCGGGGCAGCCGATCTTCGTGCCGGGCGCGTCGAGGGCGATCCGGTGGTGGCAGGCGAGGGCGAGTTCGTAACCGCCGCCGAGGGCCGCGCCGTTGATCGCGGCGACGACCGGCTTGCCGAGGGTCTCGATGCGCCGCAGGTTGCGCTTGATCTCCAGGCCGCCGTCGAAGAGCTCCTGCGCGGTGTCGGGGGTGACGCGGATCAGGTCGCGCAGGTCGCCGCCTGCGAAGAACGTCTTCTTCGCGGAGGTGACGATGACGCCCTTGATGGTGTCCTTCTCGGCCTCCAGGCGATCGGTGACCGCCGCGAGGGAGGTGCGGAAGGCGGCGTTCATGGTGTTCGCGGACTGGTCCGGGTCGTCGAGGACGAGGGTGACGACGCCTTCGCGGTCCTGTTCCCAGCGGATGGTGGTGGAGTTCATCGGGGTGCCTTCTCGGTGATCCGTCGGGAGGGGGTCAGACGCGTTCGACGATGGTGGCGATGCCCATGCCGCCGCCCACGCAGAGGGTGGCGAGGCCGTAGCGCTTGTCCTGGCGCTCCAGTTCGTCGACGAGCGTGCCGAGGATCATCGCGCCGGTCGCGCCCAGCGGGTGGCCGAGCGCGATAGCGCCACCGTTGACGTTGATCTTGTCCAGGGGGATGTCCAGGTCCTTCGCGAAGCGCAGGACGACGGCCGCGAACGCCTCGTTGATCTCGACGAGGTCGATGTCGCCGATGCTCAGCCCGGCGCGGGCGAGCGCTTTGCGGGTGGCGGGCGCGGGGCCGGTGAGCATGATGGTCGGCTCGGAGCCGGAGACGGCGGCGGAGACGATCCGCGCGCGCGGGGTGAGGCCGTAGCGCTCGCCGACCTCCTTCGAGCCGATCGCGACGAGGGCGGCGCCGTCGACGATGCCGGAGGAGTTGCCCGCGTGGTGGACGTGGTCGATCTTCTCGACCCAGTGGTACTTCTGCAGGGCGACCGCGTCGAAGCCGCCGAGTTCGCCGATGTCCGCGAAGGACGGCTTCAGGGCGGCGAGGGAGTCGGCGGTGGTGCCGGGGCGCGGGTGCTCGTCGCGGTCGAGGACGGTGAGGCCCGCGCGGTCGGTGACCGGGACGACCGCGCGCGTGAAGCGGCCCTCCTTCCAGGCGGTCGCCGCGCGCTCCTGCGAGAGG
Source organism: Streptomyces sp. 4F14 (assembly GCF_048159485.1). Lineage (NCBI taxonomy): Bacteria > Bacillati > Actinomycetota > Actinomycetes > Kitasatosporales > Streptomycetaceae > Streptomyces > Streptomyces sp. 4F14. The sequence continues at coordinate 204,776 of NZ_JBLRVY010000014.1, read as the reverse complement.
GCCGCGTACTCGTCGACGTCGCGGCGGGTGAAGCCCTCGATGGTGGCGATGAGGTCGGCGCCGATGCCCTGCGGCACGAAGTCGACGGCCAGGTTGGTCATCGGGTCGTTGAACCAGGCGCCGCCGTCGGAGCCCATCGGGACCCGGGACATCGACTCGACGCCGCCCGCGAGGACGAGGTCCTCCCAGCCGGAACGGACCTTCGCGGCGGCCGAGTTGACGGCTTCCAGGCCCGAGGCGCAGAAGCGGTTCTCCTGGACCCCGGCGACCGTGTCCGGCAGGCCCGCCGCGATCGCCGCGATCCGGGCGATGTCGGAGCCCTGGTCGCCGTGCGGGCCGACGACGCCGAGCACGATGTCGTCGATCGCCGCCGGGTCGAGGCTCGGCAGGCGCTCCTGGAGGGCGTGCAGGAGGCCGGTGACCAGGTCGATCGGTTTCGTGCCGTGCAGCGCGCCGGTGGCCTTGCCGCGCCCGCGCGGGGTGCGGATCGCGTCGTACACGTACGCTTCGGTGCTCAAGGGGTGGGCCTTTCGGGGTGGGTTCGGTCGCGCGGGTCAGTCGGTGGCGAGTCCCGGTATCCCCCAGTCCCTGGCCACGTCCGCCGTGTCGGCGCCCGGCCGGGCGGGGGGTGTGCGGATCGTGGTCGGGGTCGCGGAGAAGCGGGGCGCGGGAGCGGGCTGGGTGATGCCGCCGTGGTCGGTGAAGGTGCCGCGCGCGGCGAGGTGCGGGTGGTGCGGGGCCTCGCGCAGGGACAGCACGGGGGCCACGCACGCGTCGGAGCCCTCGAAGCGGGCCGTCCACTCCTCGCGGGTACGGGACTTGAAGCGGGCGGCGACCGCCTCGCGCAGGGCGGGCCAGCGGGCGAGGTCCTTGCGGGCGTCCGCGAAGCCGTCGAGGCCGAGGAGGGCCGTGAACTCGTCGTAGAACTGGGGTTCCAGCGCGCCGACCGCCATGTGGCCGCCGTCGACCGTCTCGTACGTGCCGTAGTACGGGCAGCCGCCGTCCAGGAGGTTGGCCGCGCGCCGGTCCTGCCAGCCGCCGGCCGCGAGCATGCCGTGGAGCATCGCCGTCAGGTGCGCGGTGCCGTCGACGATCGCGGCGTCCACGACCTGGCCGGTGCCGGTGGCGCGCGCGTGGTGGAGTGCGGCGAGGACGCCGACGACGAGGTAGAGCGAGCCGCCCGCGTAGTCCCCGAGGAGGTTCGCGGGGGCGGGCGGGGGCCGGTCGGGGGTGCCGGTGAGGCCGAGGGCTCCGGTGACGGCGATGTACGCGATGTCGTGGCCCGCGCGGTGCGCGAGGGGGCCCTCCTGGCCCCAGCCGGTCATCCGGCCGTACACCAGCGCGGGGTTGCGGGTGTGGCACTCCTGCGGGCCGATGCCGAGGCGTTCGGCGACTCCTGGGCGCAGGCCCTCGATCAGGACGTCCGCGCGGGCGGCCAGGTCGAGCACCAGCGCCGTGCCCTGCGGGGACTTGAGGTCGACGACGACGGAGCGCTTGCTCCGGTTCGTGACGTCGTACGCCGGGTCGATGGCGAGGACGGGGCGGCCGGGGCGGTCCACGCGGACGACGTCGGCGCCGAGGTCGGCCAGGAGCATCGCGGCGAACGGGCCGGGGCCGATGCCGGCCAGCTCGACCACCCGCACTCCGGCGAGCGGTCCGTGCCCTGCCGTCGTCATCCAGCCCCCTCGCTGTCGTCACCGCCGATGCTAGGAACGTGTTCCCGTCGAACACAAGAGCAAGCGCTTGGAAACTGGGCCGTCCGGGTGCTTGATCGCGTGCCGCACCCTCCACGCTAGCCTCAGCCACTGACAACGACCCGAGGGGTGTCATGAGCAGGCCGAAGAAAGCAGACCGCCCGTACGACGTCGTGCTGTTCGGGGCCACCGGCTTCGTCGGCACGCTCACCGCGGAGTACCTCGCCGCGCACGCACCCGACGGGCTGCGGTGGGCGATCGCCGGGCGCAGCGAGGCGAAGCTGGAGCGGCTGCGGGAGGGGCTGCCCGGCGGCGAAGGCGTCGGCGTGCTGCGCGCGGACGTCGCCGACACGGCGTCCCTGCGGGCGCTCGCCGAGCAGGCGCGCGTAGTCGCCACGACCGTCGGACCGTACGTGACCTACGGCGACGATCTCGTCGCCGCGTGCGCGGACAGCGGCGCCGACTATCTCGACCTGTCCGGGGAGCCGGAGTTCGTCGACCTGACCTATGTGCGGCACGACGCCCGCGCGCGGGAGACCGGCGCGCGGATCGTGCACGCGTGCGGGTTCGACTCCGTGCCGCACGACCTGGGCGCGTACTTCACGGTGGGCCAGCTGCCCGAAGGGGTGCCGATCAGTGTCGACGGGTTCGTGACCGCCGACGGGACGATCTCCGGCGGGACGCTCGCCTCCGCGCTGAACCAGTTCGCGCGCGGGCGCCAGGTGCTCGCCGCCGCACGCGACCGGGCGCGGTACGAGCCCCGGCTCGTCGGGCGCCGGGCCACCGCGCCCGCCTCAGCGCCCCGGTTCGCGTCCGAGGTGGGGGCCTGGGCGCTGCCGTTGCCCACCCTCGATCCGCAGGTCGTCGTCCGGTCCGCACGGGCGCTGCCCCGGTACGGGCCCGACTTCCGCTACCGGCACTACGCCGCCGTCCGCCGGCTGCCGATCGCCCTCGGGGGTGTCGCCGGGGTCGGTGCGCTGGTCGCCGCCGCGCAGGTGCCGCCCGCGCGCAGGTGGCTGTCCGCGCGCCTGGAGCCCGGGGAGGGGCCGGACGCGGAGAAGCGGGCGCGGAGCTGGTTCTCCGTGCGGTTCGTCGGTGAGGGAGGCGGGCAGCGGGTGTTCACCGAGGTGTCGGGCGGGGACCCCGGGTACGGGGAGACGGCGAAGATGTTCGCGGAGAGCGCGGTGTCGCTGGCCGTCGACGAACTGCCGCCGGTGGCGGGGCAGGTGACGACCGCGGTGGCCATGGGGGACGCGTTGATCGGGCGGTTGCAGAAGGCGGGGATCCGGTTCCGGGTGGCGGCCCGGACGTGAGGGAGGTCAGATCTGCCACTCCACGAGGGTGTAGATCATGCCCACGATCCAGCCGAACCCCGCCAGCGCGGCGAGGATCAGGGCGGCGTTGACCGCGCGCTCGACGGGGCGGTCGGGGTCGGTGAGGGGCTTGGGGGCGCGGTGGCTCGTCATGGGTGCCAGCCTGCCGGGGCCGGCGGGGCGTCACATCCGTACAGATACTCAGATCGGTCTGTGCGTCAGCTCCGGGTCGCCGGGGCGCCCGTGGCCTCCTGGAGCGCCCTGCGGCACAGGGCGTCCGCCCGGCGTGTCGTCTCCGGGAGGCGGAACTCGGGGGTCAGCGCGAGGGTGTGGGCGCAGGCGGCGTCCAGCGTCGTGCGGTGGCCCGCGGAGACGAACACCGGCTTCACTCCCGCGCGCGTGCGCAGGGCCCGGCCGACCTCCTCGTCGCCCGCGCGCAGAGGCGTCGACGATCCGCGCGCGGGCTCCGGGTCGTCGTAGGTGAACGTGAACGGGTTCTTCGCGACGCCGATCGTGCGCAGGCCCGTGACGACGCCCAGGTGGCTGGCCAGGCCGAATCTGCGCGGGTGCGCGAGGCCGTAGCCGTCGCACACGACCAGGCCCGGTGCGCAGGGCAGCGCGTCCAGCGCCGCCATGACGGTCGGCAGTTCCCGGAACGCCAGCAGGCCCGGCACGTACGGGAACGAGATCCGCCCCACCGCCGTGGCCTCCGCGACGACCTCCAGGCTCCCGGCGTCCAGCACGACGGCCGCCGCCGCGACGACGTCGCGCTCGTCGTCGTAGGCGACGTCCACGCCGGTCACCTGTCCCGTTCCTGGGGGCGGGCCGGGTTCGTCGAGCACCACGCGCGCGCGAAGGGCGTCCTGGACGGCTCGGGCTTCGGCTTCGGTGGTGGGCCAGCCGGCGGGGATCTGTACGGTCGTCATGGTGGGTCGAGGGTACGGGAGGAGTCGCCGGGCAACCTTTGGGGCGTCTGACGGGTCTTCACCCACAACGGAACATTCCGACGTTCCGGACCGACTCGTTCCACGGGGGAACTCATGAAGTCGACACGTACCCGTCGCGGCACGGCCGCGGCCCTCACCCTGCTGATGGCGGCCGGCCTCGGCGCCGCCGGCGCGGGCGCCTCGACCGCGGCCGGCGCCATACCGCCGACCACGCGCGAGATCGCCTCGACCACCCTCGGCACCGACTACAGGATCACCCTGACCGCCCTGCGTTCGACGGAGGACGAGTACGCCGCCTCCGTGCGGTTGCAGGTCTACACGCAGGCGGGCGGCGCCTGGACGGAGTCGGACCGCGTCACCGTGGGCGACGTCGACGGCTGGTTCTGGTACCCGCTCACCGGCAAGGGAGCCGTCTGCGAGTTCTCGACCGCGAGCACCGAGCCCGCGCCGCTCACCGTGAGCCTGCTGCTCACCCCGTCCATCGGCTGCTCGGACCCCGTGCACTACGTGGTGAAGCAGGGCAGGGTCTACGCCGGCTGAACTCCCGCGCGCGGGATCAGCGTTCCAGGCGGGCCGCCCTGCCTTGTTCCCCGGCCGCCCAGCAGGTGCGGTCGGGGGCGCAGGTGACCGTGTCGAAGGAGCCGGCCTCCAGGGGGCGCCAGGTACGGCCCGCGTCCGTGGTGATGTCCGTGCCCGTGGGACCCACGGCCAGGGCCGTGGCGCGGGTGTGGGGCAGCCAGGCGGCGCCGGAGCGGTAGGACGGCGGGGGCGTGGGAGCGGGGCGCCAGGTGCGGCCGCCGTCCGTGGTGGTGGCCGCCGCCTGCGGGGAGGGCTGGTCCGGGCGGTAGTCGCCGCCCACCGCGATGCCGTGGCGGGGGTCGCGGAAGGCCAGGGCGAAGACGCCGCGGGCCGGGTCGCCGGCCGGGACCGGGGTGTCGGCGGCGGTCCAGGTGCGGCCCCTGTCCGAGGAGTGCAGTACGCGTGCGCGGGCGGCGCCGCCCGTCGCCAGCCAGACGTCGCGCGGGCCGGAGGTGACGAGGCACTGTCCGCTCGCCGCGAAGCCCGCCTCGCCGTCGAGGGCGGCGGGCATGCCGGTGTCCGGGAGGACGGTCCAGGTGCGTCCGCCGTCGGCCGTGGACAGGATGCGGAACCTGCCGTCCACGGGGTCGCTCATCGCGAGGCCGTGGCGGCGGTCGAAGAAGGCCAGGCAGTCGTAGAAGGCGCGCGCGTCGGTGTTGCGGAAGGACTCCGTCCAGGTCGCCCCGCCGTCGTCCGTGCGGTAGATCCGCGACGCCTCGCCCTCGCCGATCGCCAGCACGACCGCGCGGCGCGCGTCGAACGCCTCGACGTCCCGGAACTGGAGGTCCTGCGCGCCGGGCGGCGACACGTTCCGCCAGTTCGCCCCGCCGTCCGTGGTCCGCAGGACGGTCCCCTGCGTCCCCGCGAGCCACGCCGTGTCCCTGCTGACGGCCGCGAGGCCCCGGAACCGTACGGAGGGCGTCCCGGTGTCCTTGAGCGCCCACCGGGCGCCGTCCGGCGACGCCGTACCGGCCTGGGCGGGCGTCCCGGCCGACACGGCCAGCACCACCCCGCAGACCACCCCCAGGACGGCCCCCTTCCGCCCCTTGCCCGCCACACGTCGCATGATCCCCGAGCGCCTCATGCCGGGCGAAGCTAGCGGACACCGGCGCGTGCGTCCAGAGGCCCCCGTCCGTCCGCCCCGCATGCTTTCTCCGCCTCCGGGTACCCCTGATGTCCCACGAGCCCCGCTCGTACGGTGACCGATGTCACTCGGAATTCATGTGCACGGATCGGGGGGTTCCGGCGTCTCTTGAAGTGTCGAGTGTCGTCCGACAGGAAGTTCGTCCAGCAGTCACAAGGGAGCAAGGCGATGTCCACCGTCATCGAGCAGCCCGTAGAGGCCCGTCTGGTCGCCGCCGCGCCTCGGATGCAGAGCATCCCCGCCACGCTGCAGTACGACCGGACCGATCCGTTCGCGGTACGGATGGCGTTCCCGGCGCCGGCGACGCTGGAGGGCGTCGACGTGTGCTGGACGTTCGCGCGCGAGCTGCTCGCGGCGGGCCTCAAGGACGCGGAGGGCGACGGGGACGTGCGGGTGCGGCCGTACGGCTTCGACCGGACGGTGCTGGAGTTCCACGCCCCGGAGGGCACGGCGATCGTGCACGTGCACTCGTCGGACGTACGCCGCTTCCTTCAGGCGACGAGCGAGCTGGTCCCGGTCGGCCTGGAACACCTCCAGCTGGACCTGGACCACGACCTGGCGGAGCTGATGCGTGACGCGTTCTGATCGCTCGTTTTAATCCTTTGACAGCCCCACAGCGCCCTCCCTACGGTTGATCTCGCTTCTGTTGCCGCCGATTGGAGAAGGACGTTGCTCGTCTGAGGTCCCGAGACACCGCGTCGCACAGCCACCGCCTCGGCGAGCTGTGTGCGTTGCGTCCGACCTCGGCGTACGAGCCGTCCCCGCGGCCCTACGGCATCCCGAGCCGACCTCCGGTGTCTCGACACGCGTCTGCCCCTGACCGCATGCGCACACCGCGAGGCTTCCTTGAGTCATTCCATCACCGCTTCCGCCCTCTCCTTCGCCTGGCCCGACGGCACCCCCGTCTTCGAGGACCTGGACCTCGCCTTCGGCCCCGGCAGGACCGGGCTCGTCGGCGTCAACGGGTCCGGCAAGTCCACCCTGTTGAAGCTGATCGCCGGGGAGCTGACCCCGGCGGACGGCGCCGTACGGGTCGCGGGCGAGGTCGGCTACCTCCCGCAGAACGTCACCCTGGGGACGGCCCTGAGGGTCGACGAGGCCCTGGGGATCGCCGGCCGGCGGGCCGCTCTGCACGCCATCGAGGCCGGTGACGCCTCCGTGGAGCACTTCGAGACCCTCGGCGACGACTGGGACGTCGAGGAGCGTGCCGTGGCCACCCTGGGCGAGCTGGGGCTCGGCCATGTCGGCCTGGACCGCACGATCGGCGAGGTGTCGGGCGGCGAGTCCGTCCTGCTGCGGCTGGCGGCCCTGCTGCTGCGCCGCCCGGACGTCCTGCTGCTGGACGAGCCGACGAACAACCTCGACCTCCACGCGCGCGCCCGCCTGTACGCCGCCGTCACCGCGTGGTCGGGCGTCCTGGTCGTCGTCAGTCACGACCGGGAACTCCTGGACCTGGTCGACCAGATCGCCGACCTGCGCGCGGGCGAGGTGACCTGGTACGGCGGCAACTTCAGCGCCTACGAGGAGGCGCTCGCCGTCGAGCAGGAGGCGGCCGAGCGGATGGTGCGCGTCGCCGAGGCGGACGTACGCCGGCAGAAGCGCGAACTGAGCGACGCGCAGATGAAGTTGGCCAAGCGCAAGAAGTACGGGCAGAAGATGCAGGACAACAAGCGCGAGCCGAAGATCGTCATGGGGCTGCGCAAGCGCTCCGCGCAGGAGTCGGCGGGCAAGCACCGGATCCTGCACCAGGAGCGCCTCGCGGAGGCGAAGGAGCGGCTCGACGAGGCGGCGGAGGCGGTCCGGGAGGACGACGAGATCCGCGTCGACCTGCCGTACACGGCCGTACCGCCGGGCCGGGGCGTGCTGACGCTGCTGGACCTGGAGACGGTGTACGGCGCGCGCGTGGGGAACCTCGATCTGCGCGGCCCGGAGCGGGTCGCGCTGGTGGGGCGCAACGGGGCGGGCAAGACGACGCTGCTGCGGACGGTGGCCGGGGAGCTGGCGCCGGTCGCGGGCGAGGCCGCCGTACATGTTCCGATGCGGTTCCTGCCGCAGCGGCTCGATGTGCTGGACGACGGGCTGACGGTGGTCGAGAACGTGGCCAGGTTCGCGCCTGAGGCGACGAACAACCGGGTCCGGGCCCGGCTGGCCCGGTTCCTGTTCCGGGGCGGCAGAGCGGACCAGAGGGCCGGGACGCTGTCGGGCGGGGAGCGGTTCCGGGCGGCGCTGGCGGCGCTGATGCTCGCCGAGCCCGCTCCGCAGCTCCTGCTGCTGGACGAGCCGACGAACAACCTCGACCTCGCGAGCGTGCGCCAGTTGACGACGGCTCTGGAGTCGTACGAGGGCGCGTTGATCGTGGCCAGTCACGACCTGCCGTTCCTGAGGTCGATCGGGGTGACGCGCTGGCTGGAGCTGGACGGCGAGCTGCGCGAGGGCGACGCGGGGTGACCCTCCGGTATCTCAGCTGAGCCACAGCCTCAGGAGAGGGCTTTTGTCCCACGCGCGCGGGGCTGCATGATGGCGGACCGGTGCTCCATCCAGGGCACCGGGAAGCCGTAGCCGATTCGGAGAACTGGACGTGCCCAGCAAGAAGGCCCTCATCCGCCGCCCCGGCCCGCGCCTCGCGGAAGGGCTGGTCACGCACATCGAGCGCGAGAAGATCGACCCGGACCTCGCCCTGGAGCAGTGGGAGGGGTACGTCGCGGCGCTGACCGCGCACGGCTGGGAGACGGTCGAGGTGGAGCCCGCCGACGACTGCCCGGACGCGGTGTTCGTCGAGGACACGGTCGTGATGTTCCGCAACGTCGCCCTGATCACCCGCCCGGGGGCACGCTCCCGGCGCGGCGAGACGGCCGGCGTGGAGGAGGCGGTCGCGCGGCTGGGCTGCTCGGTGAACTGGATCTGGGAGCCGGGCACCCTGGAGGGCGGCGACGTCCTGAAGGTCGGCGACACGGTGTACGTCGGGCGCGGCGGGCGGACGAACGCGGCGGGCATCCAGCAGCTGCGGGCCGCGTTCGAACCGCTCGGCGCGCGCGTGGTGGCCGTTCCGGTCAGCCGGGTGCTGCATCTGAAGTCGGCGGTGACCGCGCTGCCCGACGGGACGGTGCTGGGGCACATCCCGCAGGTCGACCGGCCGGCGCTGTTCCCGCGCTTCCTGTCCGTGCCGGAGGAGTCAGGCGCGCACGCGGTGCTGCTCGGCGGGCACAGGCTGCTGCTGGCGGCGAGCGCGCCGAAGACGGCCGAGCTGCTCACCGACCTCGGGCACGAGGTCGTCACGGTCGACATCAGCGAGTTCGAGAAGCTGGAGGGCTGTGTGACCTGCCTCTCGGTAAGGTTGCGCGGGCTGTACGACTGACCGGCTGACGGTGTCACTCGGACGGCTCCGGGACCTGCGGGTTCCGGAGCCGTCGCAGTACGCGGGAGATCGACGGCGACCCCGCTGATCAGCGACCTTTACAACGCGCTTAACCTACGGTCTCGTAACCTACGGTTTCGTAGCCTACGATCCCGTAGGTTCCGGCACCGCTCGCCGGACTGTTCCGCTCCGTTTCACGTCCCTGGAGTTCTCGTGACGATCGCCTCTCCCCACCTGGGCAGTTCCGCCGGCTGGACCGACGCGCGACTGCTGTACGCGCTGGAGGAAGTGGTCGAGCAGGAACTCAACCGGCACCTCAAGGTCACCAAGGACTGGATGCCGCACGAGTACGTCCCCTGGGGCGACGCCCGTAACTTCCCCGGCTTCTTCGAGGACGGCGAGGCGTGGGAGAAGGGCCAGTCGAAGGTCACCGAGATCGGCCGCATCGCCCTGGTCGTCAACCTCCTGACCGAGGACAACCTGCCCAGCTACCACCACGAGATCGCGAGCCTCTTCGGCCGCGACGGCGCCTGGGGCACCTGGGTGCACCGCTGGACGGCGGAGGAGGGGCGGCACGGCATCGTCATGCGCGACTACCTGCTCGCCTCGCGCGCGGTGGACCCGGACAAGCTGGAGCAGTTCCGCATGTCCCACATGAGCGAGGGCTTCGAGTCGGACAACAGCCACTCCATGCTGCACTCCGTGGCCTACGTGTCCTTCCAGGAGCTGGCCACCCGCATCTCGCACCGCAACACCGGCCACCAGTCCGGGGACCCGGTCTGCGACCGGATGCTCGCGCGGATCGCCGCGGACGAGAACCTGCACATGATCTTCTACCGCAACCTCCTGAAGGCCGCGTTCGAGATCGCCCCCGACCTGACCATGCAGGCCGTCCGGGACGTCGTCGTCAACTTCCGGATGCCCGGGCACGGCATCCCCGGCTTCGAGCGGGCCGCCGCGCAGATGGCCATCGGCGAGGTCTACAACATGCGCATCCACCACGACGACGTGCTCGCGCCCGTCCTGCGCTTCCTCAAGGTCATGGAGATCGACGGCCTCGGCCCCGAGGGGCGCCAGGCCCAGGAGGAGCTGGGCATGTTCATGGGCGGGCTCAACGCGGAGGCGACGAAGTTCGACGAGAAGCTCGCGGCGCGCAAGGCGCGGATGGCGGCTCGCGCGGGCGCGTGACCCTGCGGTGAGCCGAGCGCGGTGACACGGGCGGTCCGGGATTCCCGGGTCGCCCTTCGCCGTACGCGGGCGCGTACGCGTGGTGCGTCAGTGGCGTCTGAGGTGGTGGCGTTCCTTCTCCGACAGGCCGCCCCAGACGCCGAACTGCTCGTCGTGGGTGAGGGCGTGGTCCAGGCAGGCGGGGCGGATCGGGCACAGGCCGCAGATCTGTTTCGCCTCGCGGACCGAGCTGCCCGGTTCGGGGAAGAAGAACTCCGACCCGGTCTGGGCGCACAGCGCCTCCTGCTGCCAGGAGAGGTCGGGCACGGGCTTCGTGGCGGTGGACATGACGGGATCGTGCCGGGTGCGGGAAAACGTTTGATCAACGGCCGATCAACGGGCCGGTACGAGGCCCGGCGAACGGGGTCCCGGCAGGTCGCGGGAGGTTCGGGGGCGATTGTCAGTGGGCGGTGCAAGACTCGGCAGGGCAGGGATTCCTAGCGAGGAGGCTGGCGATGCTGAGCACACACTTCGTCGAGGGCGCACCGAACTGGATCGATCTCGGGACGACCGACATCGAGGGGGCGAGCGAGTTCTACGGCGCGCTGTTCGGCTGGCGGTTCGTGTCGGCGGGGCCGGACTCGGGCGGGTACGGGTTCTTCCAGCTCGACGGGAGGACCGTCGCGGCCGGCATGCAGACGACCGAGGAGCAGGGGCCGCCGTCCTGGACGCTGTACTTCCAGACACTGGACGCGCGCGCGACCGCGCAGGCCGCCGAGAAGGCGCACGGCAAGGTGCTGGTCCAGCCGATGGAGGTGCTGGGGCAGGGCACGATGGCGATCCTCGCGGACGAGGCGGACGCGGTGTTCGGCCTCTGGCAGCCCGCGCTGCTGCCGGGCCTCGACGTCGTGAACGAACCGGGGTCGCTGTGCTGGACCGAGCTGTTCACCGCCGACATCGCCGCCGCGGCCGCGTTCTACCGCTCCGCGCTCGGCCTGGAGACCTCCGCGATGCCGTTCCCGGGCGGCACGTACACCTGCGTGAACCCCAAGGGCATGGGTGACGACGCGATGTTCGCCGGCTTCGTGCCGCTCTCCGACGCTCCCGACGAGGACAGCGCGTACTGGCTGCCGTACTTCGAGGTCGCCGACACGGACGCGGCGGTCGCGACGGCGGTGGAGCGGGGCGGGAGCGTGCGGACACCGGCCGTGGATCTGGAGGGGGTGGGGCGGTTCGCGAAGCTGGCGGATCCGTACGGGGCGCGGTTCGCGGTGATCACCAGCGCGGTGCCGGAGGAGGGGTGAGGCGGGCGCGCTGACGGGGCGTCCCAAAGGCTCCGTCAGACCGGCGGGGGCGTCCGGAGGGTGCGCCGTCAGGCCGACGCCCTCCGGATCAGCCTCGTCGGCAGGACCACGCTCCGGAGGGGGACCTCGGGGTCGGTCGCCGCGGGGGTGCGCGCGAGGCGGTGCAGGAGGAGGCGGGTCATCAGACGGCCCATCTCCTCGATGTCCTGGCGGACGGTCGTGAGGGGCGGGTCGGTCTGTTCGGGGATCGGGAGCATGTCGTCGAAGCCGATCACCGCGACGTCCTCCGGAACCCGGCGGCCCTGTTCCCGCAGGACGCGCAGCGCACCCGAGGCACTGAGGTCGTTCGCGGCGAACACGGCGTCCAGACCGGGCCGTCGGGCCAGCAGTTCACGCATCGCCTCTTCCCCGCCGCCCGGCGTGAAGTCGCCCGCTGCGAGCAGCGCCGGGTCGGTGTCACCCATGACATCGAGGTACCCGTCGAGCCGGTCGACCGCCGAGGTCTGGTCGAGCGGCCCGGTGATGTGCGCGACCCGGGTACGCCCGAGGGCGACGAGATGCCGTACGGCGTCCTGCGCACCGCCCCGGTTGTCGCTGTCGACGTAGAGGGTCCCGCCCCCGGAACGCCGCCCGGCCTCGTCACCGTAGAGGGACCCGCCGGGATACAGCCCCGCACCACGCTCACCGCCCGGCGTTCCGCCGTACGCGCCCGTGTGCCGCTCCGGCGCGGAACCGTTGCCCGTCGGCCCGGGGCGCCGCTCACGCGTCTCACCGTCGTCTCGACGCGGCTCGCCACCGCGCTCTCCCGCGCCCCCGTCTCCCCGGAGTCCTCCGTTCCGCCGCGCCGCCTCGCCCGCGCCCCTGTCCGCCCGGAACCCCCCGCCGCGCCCCACCACACCCCACCCCGGTCTCCCCCCGATGACCATCGGCACCCCCGCCCCCCTGATCAGCCCAGGCAGGGGGTCGTCGAGGTGGAGGGAGAAGACCAGGGCTCCGTCCACGTGTCCGCCCGCGAGGTAGCGGGCGACGCGGGCGTGGTCGTCGCGGCCCTCCGTGAGGAGCAGGACGAGTTGGTTGTCGTGGGTGGTCAGCTCCTTGCTGATGCCGCGGAGCTGGCGGCCGAAGAAGGGGTCGGCGAAGACGCGGGTCTCGGGTTCGGCGATGACGACGGCGACGGCGTCGTGGCGGCGGGTGACGAGGCTGCGGGCGGCCTGGTTGGGGACGTATCCCAGTTCCTCGACGGCTCGGCGGACCCGTTCGACGAGGGGTTCGCGTACTCCGTCGCCGCCGTTGACGACGCGGGAGACGGTCGCCCGTGACACCCCGGCCCGCGCGGCCACGGCCTCCAGAGTGGGACGTGGGGCGGTGTCGGTCACGTCGTCTCCTCCGGTGCCGGTGTGCGGTTCAGGATAGTCACCGCGTACCCGGCGGGGGATCAACGGCCCCCGGGGAGAAGGGTGTTACGCCGTTCTCAGTGCTCGTGCCCACCCCCGTGCCCGCCCTCGTACCCGGGGATCGTCCCGTCCGTCCTCTTCACCAGGAACAGCCCCACCATCCCCATGTCGGAGTGGCTCTGGACGTGGCAGTGGTACATCCAGGCGCCCGCCCCCACCCCCTCCCCCGCGATGACCTGGAAGCCGAACGAGTCGGCGGGGCCGACGATCTTGTTGTCGATGACGCGCGTGGGGTCGTCGGGGCCGGTCAGGATGCCGGTGCGGTTGTCGGCCCAGCGGTGCCCGTGCATGTGGAACGTGTGGTAGTAGTCGCCGTGCGTGATCATGACGAACTCGACGCGATCCCCCACCGTGGCCTCGAAGTTCGGGCCCGAGTGCGCGGGCTTGTTGTTGATGAGCATGTCGTTGAAGACGATGGTGTGGGTCGCGTCGGGCAGGACATCGCCCTTGCGGCGGACGATCACCGGCCCGTACAGGCCCTTGCGGATGCCGATCGTGCCGTGTTCGGTGCCGACGACGTGGTCGTGGTAGTGCCAGTACCCGGCGCTGCCGGGCCGCCAGGTGCCGTCCGCGCGGCGCCCGGGGAGGTGCGTGCGCCAGGTGTACGTCCGGGTGGCGCCGGGCGCGACGTCGCTGTGGTTCATCTTCGTGCCGTCGCTGGTGATCTCGTAGTCGAGACCGTGGACGTGGAGGCTGACGGGGACGTCGAGGGTGTTCTCGAAGGCTATGTGCACGGTGTCGCCCTCGTACAGCTCGATGAGCGGGCCGGGGACGGACGCCTTGCCCTTCTCGAAGCCGTAGCCGAACTGCCCGTCGGGGAGTCTCTCGGCGTACATCGTGAGGTGTCTGACCGTGCCGGTGGGGGGCGCCGCGACGGCGCTGCGGGTGCTCGGCGCGAGGCTCAGCGAGGCGGCGGCCGCCGCACCCCCGAGCAGGGTCCGTCGGTCGAATCCGCGTCCGTCCATGCCTCAACTCCCCGTCCAGAGAAGGGTTGCCTGTGATGAACCTGTGAGACGGTACCGGCCCTGGGGCTGTTTATCCACACTCAGGACAAAGTTCGAGGTATTCCGGCCTTAGGTGTTGGCGAACGGCACAAAGGGGTCTAGCTTCCTTGGCGCTGTCCGCCGTGACCGAGGAGGTGCCCGTGCACTTACGAGGATCGAGCACGAGAAGACGGATCTGGCTGGCCACCGGGGTGATCGTCGCGGGGCTGCTGTCCGCGCCGACCGCCGCACAGGCGGTCCCTCCGAAGGAACCGCCACCCCCGACAACGCTGTCCGTCAAGTCGCCCCCGGGCGGCGCGGATGTGAAGGTGCTGGTCTTCTACGGCTCCGCGGCGGCCGGTGACGAGTCGCCGGTCGTGAACGCGGGGATCGCGGCGATCGAGCGCATCGGCCTGACGGGTCCGGCCAACCAGCGGTTCGCGGTGGACGCGACGGACGACGCGCGGATCTTCACCGACGGTGCCACGCTGGGGAGTTACAACGCGGTCGCGTTCCTGACCGGGGGCGGTGACGTCCTCGACCCGGACCAGGAGGCGGGCCTTGAGGCGTACATGGAGGCGGGCGGCGGTTTCCTCGGCGTCCATGACGCGGCCCGCGCCGAGCCGTACTCCGACTGGTTCACCGGCCTGATCGGCGCCCGGCCGGCCGCGTCGAGCCCAACCAACGTGCAGCGCGCGGTGGTTGAGGTCGGCGACCGGCAGCATCCGGCGACCAAGGACGTGCCGGTGCAGTGGAAGCGGGCCGACCAGTGGTTCAACTGGGCGAAGAACCCGTCCGGCGAGGTCCACACGGTCGCCCGGGTACGCGAGCGGTCCTACCAGCCCGGTACGGGCGCCAACGGCTGGGACCACCCGGTGAGTTGGTGCCGTGACTACGACGGCGGCCGGTCCTTCTACACCGGCATGGGCGGCACGGTGTCCTCGTACGACGAGACCGAGTTCCGCGCGCATCTGCGGGGCGCCCTGCTGTGGACGACGCGGCTCGTACAGGCCGACTGCAAGGCCACCATCACCGCCAACTACCGGGCGGAGCGCCTGACTCAGCCCAACCAGCCGGGCCAGAACGACCAGATCGGCGAACCGCACGGCCTGGTGACCGCGCCCGACGGACGGGTGCTGTACATCGGCCGGGGCGGCGCCGACTCCTCCCAGCCGGTGGTCACCGACTGGAACAACCCGGAGATCGGCAAGGGCAAGGGCGAGGTCCACGTCTACGACCCGAGGACCAAGAAGGTGACGCTCGCAGGGGCGTTGACCGTCTTCGGCAACAAGGGCGGCGGCGACGAGCTGATCAAGGTCGAGGAGGGCCTCCTCGGCATCGAGCTGGACCCGCGCTTCGAGGACAACGGCTGGGTGTACCTGCACTACACACCCCACTCGCGGCTGAACCGGGACACGCGGATGGCCGAACGGCGCGTCTCCCGCTTCACGTTGGACCTCGCGAACAACAAGCTGGACCTGGACAGCGAGAAAGTGCTCCTCAACTGGCCGGTGCAGGTGCACAGTTGCTGCCACGCGGGCGGCGGGATGTCCTGGGACTCCAAGGGCAACCTGTACATCGCGACGGGTGACAACAACTCCAGCCAGTTCAGCGAGGGTTACTCCGGCAACAACCCGGCGCCGAACTACAAGGGCGTCTCCTTCGCGGACGCCCGCCGCACCGCCGGCAACACCAACAACCTCAACGGCAAGATCCTGCGCATCCACCCGGAGCCCGACGGCACCTACACCCTCCCGGCGGGCAACCTGTTCACCGGCAAGGAGACCGCCGAGGGCGGCGGCAAGACGCGCGGCGAGATCTATGTGATGGGTGTCCGCAACCCGGCGCGCATCTTCGTCGACAAGAAGACCGACGTCCTGTACGCCGGGTGGGTCGGCCCCGACGCGCCCGCGCCCTCGACGACATGGGGTCCGGCGAAGTACGACACGTTCGCCGCCATCACCCGGGCGGGCAACCGGGGCTGGCCGTTCTGCATGGGCAACAAGCAGCCCTACCGGGACCGGAACCTGCCGGACCCGACGAAGCCGCTCGGCTGGTACGACTGCGACCACCCGAGGAACGAGTCACCGAACAACGACGGACTGGTCAACCTGCCGCCGGTCACCGGCAACAACATCTGGTACTCGCCGCAGGGCGGCGCACCGGACTATCCGCGCGACGCGAACGGCATCCCCTCCTACCAGCAGTCGCAGGCCACCTACCTGCTGCCGTGGCTCAAGGGCGGCGGCCAGGCGACGATGAACGGGCCCGTGTACCGCTACGACACGGCGTCCGCGAGCGCCGTCAAGTGGCCGTCCTACTGGGACGGCAAGTGGTTCGTCGGCGACTTCTACGACGGCGACCAGCCGCGCAACGCCGTCGTCATGGACCCGGCGAACCAGGGCGACGGCGGACTGCCCGTGCACTCCGAGTCGCTCAAGAAGATCGTGCCCGTCGGCAACGACCGCATCAAGAACCTCATGGACTGGAAGTTCGGCCCCGACGGCGCGCTCTACGTCCTCGACTACGGGCGGGGTTTCTTCACCTCCGACGCCAGGTCGGCTCTGTGGAAGGTCACTTACACGGGCGGCGGGCCGACCCCGGCCGCCGGACAACTGGCGCGGGGGTGGTGACGGTGGAACAACGACAACGACAACGCCTGTGGACGGCCCTGCTGGCGGCCGTGCTGATGGTGCTGGGGCTCCAGTCCCTGCCCAGCAGCGCACGCCAACAGACCGCGCAGGACCAGGTGTTGACCTGGACCGCCGGGGACGACATCACCAAGTACACCTCGGCGCCGAAGACGGCCGTGGCGGGCAAGGCGACGATCGTCTTCGAGAACAGCAAGGCGACCGGCAACACGACCGGCATGCCGCACACGCTGACGTTCGTGACGAGCGACCCCGAGTTCAACGGGGACGTCCAGCTCAACATCCTGGCCAACCCGTTCGACGACACGGGCGGCCGACACACCGCCGAGGTGACCCTCACCCCGGGCCGCTACTTCTACCACTGCACGATCCCCGGCCACGGCCAGATGCAGGGCATCCTCGTCGTGACCGAGGGCACCGGCGAGGACACGACGGCCCCTGAGACCGATGCCGTTGTGTCGGGCACGCAGAACGCCCAGGGCGAGTACGTCGGTTCGGCGAGCGTCGCCCTCAGCGCGACCGACGCGGGCTCGGGCGTCGACCGGATCGAGTACGCGATCGGCGACGAGGACGTCTGGCGGCCGTACACCGCGCCGATCGTCGTCGACCAGGTCGGCCAGTACACCGGCCGCTACCGGGCGTTCGACAAGGCCGGGAACGTGTCGGCCGAGAAGAGCGTACGGTTCACGGTCGTCACGCCGCCGAGCGACGACACGACCGCGCCGGAGACGTCGGCCACGGTCAGCGGTGAACAGCGGCCCGACGGAACGTACATCGACATGGCGACCGTCACCGTCACCGCGTCCGACACCGGTTCGGGCGTCAACACCATCGAATACGCGGTGAACGACGGGAGTTGGCAGCCCTACACCGCGCCCGTGATGGTGCATCAGCTCGGCACGCACACGGTCCGCCACCGGGCCACCGACAAGGCGGGCAACGTGTCCGCCGTGAAGTCCGTACAGTTCACGGTGGTCGCCGCGCCCGCCCCCGACAAGGTCCCGCCGGTGACCGGGGCGACCGTCGGCGGGACGCGCAACTCCGACGGCGCGTACGTCGGTTCGGCGCGCGTCACGGTGAGCGCGACGGACGAGGGCGGTTCGGGGGTCGACCGGATCGAGTACTCGCTCGACGCCGGGCCCTATCTGGCGTACGGGGCACCCGTGGTCGTCGACCGGGCGGGCACGCACACGCTCGCGTACCGGGCGACGGACAAGGCCGGGAACACGGCGGCCGCGCGGAACGTCACCTTCACGGTCGTGGGCAGCTCGGTCCCGGCGCCCAACTGCCCCGAGTTCGACGAGCGGTTGACGGTCATCGTCGGGACGGTCGACTCGGGTGTGCCGAACCGGCTCACGGGCAGCCGGTGCAGGATCAACGAGTTGATCGAGGACGAGAAGCAGTGGACGTCCCACGCGCTGTTCCTCAAGCACGTGAAGACCATCCTGGACGGGCTGTTCAGGGACGGGGTGGTCGACGAGCGCGAGTACGACGCGATCGACGCGGCGGCCAAGGGGTCCGGGATCGGTACGCCGGGACAGACCGAGGGCTACCGCACGATCATGGACGGCACGGCCGGTTCGTTCGCCAAGTGGCAGCAGGTGGGCGGCGGTTCGTTCGCGCTGAACGCGGACGGCTCGATCACCAGCGGCACCACCCGGGCGGGCCTCGGCATGCTCTGGTTCCCGCAGCGCACCTACGGCGACTTTTCGCTGCGCCTCCAGTGGCGTGACGACGCGCCGGGCACCGCGAACACCAACTCCGGTGTGTTCGTGCGGTTCCCGTGGGTCCACGACCACCCCGAGGAGTCGCGTCCGGAGTGGGTGGCCATCAAGTACGGGCACGAGGTCCAGGCGTTCGACTCGCCCACCGGCGACATGTACAAGTCCGGGTCGGTCTACGGCTTCGACCGGGTCGGACTCGCCGGGGCACAGGTCACCCAGAAGGGCACCTGGAACGACTACGAGATCCGGGTGGTCGACCAGCACTACTCGGTGTTCCGCAACGGCGTGCTGATCAACGAGTTCGACAACATCGGCGGTCAGGTCTTCGAGCCGCCGCGCGGTGACGATCCGGGGACCGACGGCCGGCGGTACGCGGCCGGGTACATCGGGCTCCAGGTCCACGGGACGACGGACGTCGTGTCGTTCCGGGACGTCAGGATCAAGGAGTTGTAGCCCACAGGACTCGACTCCCTTTGCCTGAAAGGCTGTTACTCGGTACGGGCTCGGCTCGGCTGGACCCGCTTGGGCTCCCCCGGCATCTTGGGGTACTCGGGCGGGTACGGCAGATCGCCGAGCCCGTGCTCGTGCTCGTCCCGGCGGGCCAGGTCGAGGAGCGCGTCCAGCGAGAACGCGTGCTCGTCCATGTCCGCGTGCACGTCGCCGAGTTCGGCGAAGCGCGCGGGCATGGTCGCGAGGTCGAAGTCCCGGGGGTGCGCGTCGTCCAGCTCGTCCCAGCGCAGGGGGGCGGAGACGGGGGCGTGCGGGTGGGGACGTACGGAGTAGGCGGAGGCGATGGTGCGGTCGCGCGCGGTCTGGTTGTAGTCGATGAAGATCCGCTCGCCGCGTTCCTCCTTCCACCACTTGATCGTCACGTCGTCCGGCATCCGGCGTTCCATCTCCCGCCCGACGGCGATCGCCGCGCGGCGGACCTCGGTGAACGTCCAGCGGGGTTCGATGGGCACGAAGACGTGCAGTCCGCGCCCGCCGGAGGTCTTGGGCCAGCCCCGCAGTCCGCCGAACTCGTCCAGTACGGCCCGTAGTTCGTGGGCGGCGCGGACCGCGTCGTCGTAGTCGGTGCCGGGTTGCGGGTCGAGGTCGATGCGGAGTTCGTCGGGGTGGTCGACGTCGGCGCGGCGGACGGGCCAGGGGTGGAAGGTGAGGGTCCCGTACTGGGCGGCCCACAGGACGGCGGCCTCCTCGGTGGGGCACATCTCGTCGGCGCTGCGTCCGCTGGGGAAGGTGATGTGGGCGGTGGGGATCCAGTCGGGCATGTTCTTGGGGGCGCGCTTCTGGAAGAAGTTCTCGCCGGTCACACCGTCGGGGTAGCGCTCCAGGGTGGTGGGGCGCTCGCGCAGGGCGCGCAGGATGCCGGGGGCGACCGCCTGGTAGTAGCGGGCGAGGTCCAGCTTGGTGAATCCGCGCTCCGGGAAGAACACCTTGTCGGGGCTGGACAGCCGTACCGTCCGCCCGCCCGCCTCCAGCTCGACCGCTTCACCCATGGGGCCACGGTCGCATATCAGGCATTTCACCGCATTAAGAGTGAGACTTCACCCATGGATCTGCCGGTCATGCCTCCCGTGAAGCCCATGCTCGCCAAGTCCGTGGCGAAGATCCCGCCGGGCATGCAGTACGAGGCGAAGTGGGACGGGTTCCGGGCGATCGTGTTCCGCGACGGGGACACCGTCGAGCTGGGCAGCCGGACGACGAAACCGCTGACCAGGTACTTCCCCGAACTGGTGGCAGCACTCAAGGAGCGGTTGCCCGAGCGGTGCGTGCTGGACGGGGAGATCGTGATCGCGCGGGACGGGCGCCTGGACTTCGACGCGCTGACCGAGCGGATCCACCCGGCGGACTCCCGGGTCCGTACGCTCGCCGAGCGCACCCCGGCGTCGTTCGTCGCCTTCGACCTGCTCGCCCTCGCGGACACGGCCCTCCTGGACGTCCCCCTCGCCGACCGCCGCGCCCTCCTGGAACGCGCGCTGGCCGGGGTGACCGCCCCCGTCCACCTGGCCCCGGCGACGACCGACACGGCGGTGGCCGAGCGCTGGTTCGAGCAGTACGAGGGCGCCGGTCTCGACGGCGTGATCGCGAAGCCCCTGACGCTGCCGTACCGCCAGGACGAACGCGCGATGTTCAAGGTCAAGCACGAGCGCACGGCGGACGTGGTGGTCGCCGGCTACCGCTTCCACAAGAGCGGCCCGGTGGTGGGCTCGCTGCTCCTCGGTCTGTACGACGCCGGGGGCACCCTCCAGCACGTGGGCGTGTCGGCGTCGTTCACGATGGCCCGGCGCGCGGAGCTGGTGGCGGAGCTGGAGCCGCTGCGGATGGCCGACGCCTCGGGGCATCCGTGGGCGGCCTGGGGGGACGCGGCGGCGCACGAGGCGGCGCGGCTGCCGGGGGCGCCGAGCCGCTGGTCGGGGAAGAAGGACCTCTCGTGGGTGCCGGTGCGGCCCGAGCGGGTCGCGGAGGTGGCGTACGACCACATGGAGAACGGCGTCCGCTTCCGCCACACGGCCCGCTTCCGCCGCTGGCGCCCGGACAGGACGCCGGAGAGCTGTACGTACGCGCAGCTGGAGGAGCCGGTGCGGTACGACCTCGGGGAGATCCTGGGGACGCCCGCCACCTGAATGGCGTAGGAGATCGAGCGTGATCGCTTTTGACCGGGTATGGCCACCAGCGACCTCTTCGGCGCACCCCTCAGGGATACGGACCGGTGACACCCGTGGACATCACACGATCGAACCCGAAACGCACGACACGCACAGCGCGCACAGCCGCCCTCCTGCTCACCGCGACCCTCACGACGGCCCTGGTGGCGGGCTGTACCGCTGCCCCGCGCGCGGGCGACGACGCGGTGAACGGCTCCCTCAAGCCCCGCGCGCGCACCGGCCCCGTCCTCGCCGTGAAGATCGACAACGCGCGCGCCGCCCGCCCGCACACCGGCCTCGACGCGGCGGACGTCGTGTACGTCGAGCCGGTCGAGGGCGGGATGAGCCGCCTGATGGCGGTGTACGCGACGAGGCTCCCGCAGGCGATCGGGCCGGTCCGCAGCGCGCGCCAGTCGGACCTGGAGCTGTTGCGCCAGTTCGACCGCCCGGTGCTCGCGTTCTCGGGCGCCCAGCGCAAACTGCACCCGCTGATCGACAAGGCGCCCCTGAGGGCGATCGAGCCCGGTGAGGTGTCCGGCGCGTACTACCGGGGCCGCGCGAAGTCGGCGCCCCACAACCTCTACCTGCGCCCCGGACGGCTGGTGCGCTCGGCGCCGGGGGCCGCCGCGCTGGACGCGACCGGGTTCCGCTTCGGGCCGGCGCCCTCGGGCGGGCGGGCCGTGGGCTCCCGTACCGTGCGCTACCCGGCGGCCCGGTTCACGTTCACCTGGTCGGCGAGCCGGGCGCGCTGGCTGGTCCGGATGGACGGGGCGACGGCTCGGCGGGTGGCCCCGGCGACGGTCGTCGTGCAGTACGTGAAGGTCCGCAGGAGCCGCTTCCACGACGTCCTGGGCAACCACACGCCCTACCCGCAGACCGTCGGCTCCGGGCGGGCGACCGTCCTGCGGGGCGGGCGGGCGTACGACGTCGTCTGGAAGCGGCCGAGGGCGGCGGACGGGACGCGGTTCACGACGCGGGACGGGAAGAGCGTGAACTTCGCGCGCGGGCAGGTGTGGGTGGTGTTCGCGCGGGCGTCCTGAGCGTCAGGGGGCGCTCTCGCGCGCGTAGGCCGGTTCGCCGGGGTGGCGCAGGTCCTCCGCCGCGTCGGCGAGCCGCTGCACGAGCGCGAAGAACAGGGCCTGTTCGGTGACCGACAGGGGCGCGAGGAAGACCTGGTTCATGCGTGCCGTACGGACGGTCAGTTTGCGGTGGACGCGTACGCCGTCCTCGGTCGGGCGCAGCAGGGAGCGGCGGCCGTCGTGCGGGTCGCGGACCTTGTCGAGGAGGCCGCGCCTGCCGAGCCGGCTGATCACCTCGGCGATCGTCGAACGGTCCAGGCCGACACGCTCCCCCACCGTCCGCTGGTCCAGGCCGGGTTCGGCGACGAGCGTGTTCAGGACGGCGAACTGCGGGGAGGTGATCTCCTCCGAGACCATCGTGTTCCACAGCAGGTAGTGCGCCTGCTGGAGCCGCCGGGCCAGGTGCCCGGGGTGGGTGGTGAGGTCCACCGCGCCCATGGACGCTCCCCTCGTCGAATTCGTTGGTGTACTGAACGATACCCGCAGGGTCCGACCGTTGTCTTTACTCCGTGCACACGTCTCACCTGCTTCAATGCAAGGGTCTTGACGGTGGTTCGCCGCAGTGGGAGCGTGTGGGCATCCTCGCTGAAATGCTCAGTGTGCTGAGCAATGGGAGAGATGGGGCTCGACGGATGGACAAGGTGGTCGCCACGGCCCGGGAGGCGGTGGCCGATGTGGGCGACGGTGCGTCGCTCGCGGTCGGTGGGTTCGGACTGAGCGGTGTGCCGACGGTGCTGATCGACGCGCTGTTCGCGCGCGGGTCGGGCGGGCTGTCGGTGGTGTCCAACAACTGCGGCGCGATGGAGTCCGGGCTCGCGGTGCTGCTCGCGGCGGGGCGGATCGCCCGGGTCACCGGGTCGTACATCGGGGCCAACAAGGAGTTCGCCCGGCAGTACCTCGCCGGGGAGCTGGAGGTCGAGCTGATCCCCCAGGGCACCCTGGCCGAGCGCCTGCGCGCGGGAGGCGCGGGCATCCCGGCCTTCTTCACGCCCGCCGGGGTGGGCACGCAGGTCGCGGACGGCGGGCTGCCGTGGCGGTACGACGGCGCGGGCGGTGTCGCCGTGGCCTCGCCGCCCAAGGAGGTCCGGGAGTTCGACGGCGTCGAGTACGTCATGGAGCGCGGCATCCGGACCGACTTCGCGCTGGTCCGCGCGGCCAGGGGCGACCGGCACGGGAACCTCGTCTTCAACAAGTCGGCGCGCAACTTCAACCCCCTGGCCGCGATGGCCGGGCGGGTCACGATCGCCGAGGTCGAGGAGCTGGTGGAGCCCGGGGAGATCGATCCGGACGCGGTGCATCTGCCGGGGATCTTCGTCCAGCGCGTGATCGCGCTGACGCCCGGGCAGGCCGCCGACAAGAAGATCGAGCAGCGGACGGTGAGCAGCTGATGGCCTGGACACGCGAGGAGATGGCCGCGCGGGCGGCGCGCGAGCTGCCCGACGGGAGCTACGTCAATCTGGGCATCGGACTGCCGACGCTCATCCCGAACTACCTGCCCGCCGGCGTCGAGGTGGTCCTGGAGTCGGAGAACGGGATCCTCGGGACCGGGCCCTACCCGGCCGAGGACGCCGTCGACCCGGATCTGATCAACGCCGGCAAGGAGACCGTCACCGTCCTGCCGGGGGCCTCCTTCTTCGACTCCGCGCTGTCCTTCGGGATGATCCGGGGCGGGCACATCGACGTCGCCGTACTGGGCGCGATGCAGGTCTCCGCCGGCGGTGATCTCGCCAACTGGGCCATTCCCGGGAAGCTGATCACCGGGATCGGCGGGGCCATGGATCTCGTGCACGGGGCGCGGACCGTCATCGTCGTGATGACGCACACCGCCAAGGACGGGTCGCCGAAGATTCTTGAGCGGTGTGCCCTGCCTCTGACCGGCAAGGGGTGCGTGAACCGGGTCATCACCGACCTCGGGGTCCTCGACGTCACCGGGGACGGGCTGGTGCTCGTCGAGACCGCTCCCGGAGTGACGGTCGAGGAGATCGTGGACAAGACCGAGGCCAAAGTGATCGTGACGGAGGGTCTGGCATGAAGGACGTCTACATCGTCGACGCGGTCCGCACGCCCTTCGGGCGGTACAACGGCGGGCTCGCGAGTGTGCGGCCCGACGACCTCGGGGCGCATGTGATCCGGGAACTCCTCGCGCGGACGCCGGAGCTGGACCCCGCGCTCGTGGCGGACGTGTACTTCGGGAACGCCAACGGGGCCGGTGAGGAGAACCGCAACGTCGGGCGGATGGCCGGGTTGCTCGCCGGGCTGCCGGTGAGTGTGCCCGGGGTGACCGTCAACCGGCTCTGTGCGTCCGGGCTGGAGGCGGTGGTCCAGGGGGCCCGGGCCATCGCCGTCGGGGACGCGTCCGTCGTCGTCGCCGGTGGGGTGGAGTCGATGACCCGGGCGCCGTATGTGCTGCCCAAGTCGGATCGGCCGTTCCCCGCGGGCAATGCCGAGTTGTACTCGACCACCCTGGGGTGGCGGATGGTCAATCCCAAGATGGCGCCCGAGTGGACCATTCCGCTCGGTGAGTCGGCCGAACTCATCGCCGACAAGCACAAGATCACGCGTGAGCAGCAGGACGAGTTCTCGTTGGGGTCGCATCGGAAGGCTGCGGCCGCTCGGCGACAGGGGTTGTTCGACGTCGAGTTGGCCGCGGTTCCCGTTCCGCAGCGGAAGGGGGAGGCCGTTTCCTTCGGGATCGACGAGTGTGTGCGGGAGGACGCCTCGCTGGAGGCCATGGCCAAGTTGAAGCCGTCGTTCCGGAAAGAGGGTGGGCGGGTCACGGCGGGGAGTTCGTCGCCGCTCAACGACGGGGCGGCCGCGGTGCTGTTGGTCGATGAGGAAGGGCTTCGCCTGAGCGGGCGTGAGCCTCTTGCCCGGGTGTCGGCTGTGGGGGTTGCCGGGATCGCTCCTCAGTACTTCGGGTTGGCTCCTGTCGAGGCGGTCGGGCGGGCGCTGGGCAAGGCCGGTAAGGGGTACGGGGATCTGGATGTGCTGGAGCTGAACGAGGCGTTCGCCGCGCAGGTGTTGGGGTGTGTGGCTGAGTGGCCCGAGCTGGATCCTGCGGTGCTGAATCCTCAGGGCGGGGCTATTGCTATTGGGCATCCGTTGGGGGCGTCCGGGGCTCGGCTGGCGGGGACTGTGGCTCATCAACTGGCCCGGAAGGGAGCGGGGGTTGGTGTTGCGACGCTTTGCATCGGGGTTGGGCAAGGGCTCGCGGTGGTTTTTGAGCGGTAGGTCCTGCCCAGTTCCGTTCGTTGGCGAGTGCGGGCCGTATGTGGCTTGTCGCGCAGTTCCCCGCGCCCCTAAAAGATGAAAGGCACTCCCCTTCATGACGCTCACCCAGCATGATATTGACCTCGAAATAGCCTCCGAGCGCGCCGCCTATGAGAAGCGGGTCGGCGATGGGGCTCCCGTCGAGCATCATCCCCGGCGTGACTACGCCCCTTACCGGTCCTCCGTGTTGCGCCACCCCAAACAACCCCTCGTCACCATAGACACCAGCAAAGATCCCGAACTCGTCGAGCTCTTCTCCCCCGCCTTCGGGGAGCGGGACATCACCGAGATCGACAATGATCTGACCCGGCAGCATCACGGGGAGCCGGTCGGGGAGCGGATCACCGTGTCCGGGCGGGTTGTCGATCGGGGTGGGCGGCCGTTGCGGGGACAGCTCGTCGAGATCTGGCAGGCCAATTCCGCCGGGCGGTACGCGCATCAGCGGGAGCAGCATGATGCTCCGCTGGATCCGAATTTCACCGGGGTCGGGCGGACGCTGACCGATCAGGACGGGTTCTATGAGTTCACGACCATTCAGCCCGGGCCTTATCCCTGGCGGCAGCATGTGAATGCCTGGCGGCCCGCGCACATTCACTTCTCCCTGTTCGGGAGCGCGTTCACCCAGCGGCTCGTCACGCAGATGTACTTCCCCGCCGACCCCCTGTTCCCGTACGACCCGATCATCCAGTCCGTCACCGACGACGCCGCGCGCCAGCGGCTCGTGGCGACGTACGACCACGGGCTGTCGGTGCCGGAGTTCTCGATGGGGTACCGGTGGGACATCGTGCTGGACGGCCCGCAGGCGACGTGGATGGAAGAAGGACGCTGATGACGAGGATCGACACGGCCGGGCCGGCACTGCCGACGCCGTCGCACACGGTGGGGCCGTTCTACGGGCACGCGCTGCCGTTCCCCGGCGGCGGGGAGATCGCGCCGGTGGGACACCCGGGGACGATCACCCTCCAGGGGTACGTGTACGACGGTGAGGGCAAGCCCCTGCCGGACGCGCTGCTCGAACTGTGGGGCGCCGACCCCGAGGGCAAGGTCGCGCACGTGGACGGGTCGATGCGCAGGGACCCGGCGACCGGCGGGTTCCTCGGGCGCAACGGCGTGGAGTTCACCGGGTGGGGGCGGGTGCAGACCGACAGCAACGGGCACTGGTCGGCGCGGACGCTGCGCCCGGCGGCGCGCGGGGCGAGTGCGCCGTACGTCAGTGTGTGCGTGTTCGCGCGCGGGCTGCTGGTGCATCTGTACACGCGGATCTACCTGCCGGGCGACGAGGCCGCGCACGCCGCCGACCCGTTGCTGACGCGGCTGGAGCCTCAGCGGCGCAGCACGCTGGTCGCGGCCGAGGAGGGGCCGGGGTCGTACCGGTTCGACGTACGGCTCCAGGGCGAGGGCGAGACGGTCTTCCTGGAGTTCCGGTGAGTGACGACGGTCTGCTCGCCCCGGGCTGGAGCGGCTCCCCGGCCGCCGCCGCGACGAGCGACGCCGCCTATCTGCGCGCCCTCCTCGACGCGGAGGCCGCCCTGACCCGCGCCCAGGCGACGCTGGGCCTGGCCCCCGCCGAGGCCGCCGTCGCGGTCACCGGGGCCGCCGACCCGGCGCGTTTCGACGTGCGCGCCCTCGCCGAGCGGGCCCGGGCGGGCGGGAACCCGGTGATCCCGCTGGTCGCCGACCTCACGGCGGCGGTCGGCGCGGAGTACGGGCCGTACGTGCACCGGGGCGCCACCAGCCAGGACATCCTGGACACGGCCGCGATGCTGGTCGCCGCCCGCGCCCTCGACCTGGTCCTCGCCGACCTCGACCGCACCGCGCACGCGCTGGCCGGGCACGCCGCCGCGCACCGCGACACCGTGATGCCGGGCCGCACACTCACCCAGCACGCCGTACCGACGACCTTCGGTCTCAAGGCGGCCGGCTGGCGGGCGCTGGCGCTGGACGCGCGGGACCGGCTGGCCGCCGTACGGCGCTCGCTGCCCGCGCAACTGGGGGGTGCGGCGGGGACGTTGGCCGCGTTCGGCGTGTACGGCGGTGGTGACGTGAGCGCGCTGCCGGGGGCGTTCGCCGGGGAACTCGGGCTCCGGGAGCCGGAGTTGCCCTGGCATGTGCTGCGGACGCCGGTCGCCGATCTCGCCGGTTCGCTGGCGTTCACGGCGGGGGCGCTCGGGAAGGTCGGCGTCGATGTGCTGACGCTGGCGCGGACCGAGGTCGGGGAGGTCGCCGAGGGCAGCGGGGGCGGGTCGTCCGCGATGCCGCACAAGGCCAACCCCGTACGGGCCACGCTGATCTCGGCCGCCGCGCGGCGCGCGCCGCAGCTCGCGGCGACCCTGTACGGGGCGCTGGTCGCCGAGGACGAGCGGCCGGCCGGGGCCTGGCACGCCGAGTGGGAGCCGCTGCGGGATCTGCTGCGGCTGGTCGGCGGGGCCGCGCGGGATGCCGTGCAACTCGTCGAGGGGCTGCGGGTGTTGCCGGACGTCATGCGTGAACACCTGGGGCTCACGCACGGGTTGATCGTGTCCGAGCGGCTCGCCGCCGAGCTGTCCGTCGCGCTCGGGCGGGGGCGGGCGAAGGAATTGCTGGGTTCGCTGGCGGAGCGGACGTACCGCGAAGGGCGGTCGCTTCTCGAACTGCTGGGGGACGAGCCCGAGTTGAAGGGGCTCGATCTCGCCGGGCTCGCCGATCCCGTCCGTTACACCGGGCTCGCCGGTGTTCTCACCGACCGTGCGCTGGAGCGACGTTGACCGAGAAGCTGCTCAACCACCGTGTCGAGGGGGCGGCTTCGGCTCCGCCGTTGCTGCTGGGGCCCTCCGTGGGGACCTCGTACGCGTTGTGGGACCGGGTCGCGCCCGAGTTGTCGGTGACGCATCGGGTGGTGCGGTGGGATCTGCCGGGGCACGGGGAATCTGCCGCGGAGTTGGTCGCCGCCGGGGCGAGTATGAGTGAACTGGCCGCGCTGGTCGTGCGGTTGGCGGATTCCCTCGGGATCGAGCGGTTCGCCCATGCCGGGGTGTCCATCGGCGGGGCTGTGGGGATGCAGTTGGCGCTGGAGTATCCCGAGCGGGTCTCCTCGTTGGCCGTGATCTGTTCCTCCGCGCACTTCGGTGGGGCCGCGCCGTGGGAGGAGCGGGCCTCGCGGGTGCGGGCGGAAGGCATGGAGTGGCTCGTCGAGAGCACCGCCGGGCGGTGGTTCGCCGGGGAGTTCCGGGCGCCGGGGCTGTTGCGGGACCTTGTCGCCACCGACTCCGGTGCGTACGCGGCCTGTTGTGATGCCCTCGCCTCCTTCGACGTGCGGGAGCGGCTCGGGGAGATTCAGGCGCGGACACTGGTGATCGCCGGGCGGGAGGATCCCGCAACGCCTCCGGCCCATGCGCGGGAGATTGCCGACGGGGTTCCTGGGGCGACGCTGGTCGAGATTCCCGGGGCCGCGCATCTCGCTCCCGCGCAGTGTCCCGAGGCCGTGTTGAGTGCGCTGCGCGTGCATCTGGGGGGTGCGGCTCGGTCGGGGATGGGGGTGCGGCGGGAGGTGCTCGGGGATGCGCATGTCGATCGGGCTCAGGAGCGGCAGTCCGCGTTCACCTCGCGGTTCCAGGACTTCATCTCCCGGTATGCGTGGGGGGAGATCTGGACCGATGAGACGTTGTCGCGGCGGGAGCGGAGTCTTGTGACGCTGACGGCGCTGGTTGCCCACGGGCACTATGACGAGTTGGCCATGCATGTGCGGGCCGCTCGGCGTAATGGGCTGACGGCGGAGGAGATCGGGGCGGTGTTGTTGCAGACGGCTGTGTACTGCGGGGTGCCCGCCGCGAATTCGGCGTTCGCCGTTGCGCAGGGGGTGTTGGCGGAGGAAGAGGCGGGGTGAGTGGGGAGGCTTGTGAGTGGGTTGGTGCGGCGCCGTCGTGGCTGGTCGCGCAGTTCCCCGCGCCCCTAAAAGACACAGGTCGCCCGCCGCCCGAGAAGGCACCCCCGCTCCAGCTGACGTCCGAAAAAGCGCTCCTGCCGAGCCGCCACCCGAAAGAGCAGCCCTACCCCAGCGCCCGAGAAAGCACCCAGCTCCAGCCGGCGCCCGAAAAGCAGTCATACCCCCGCCGCCGCCCGAAAAGACACCTGCTCCAGCCGCCGCCCTGTAAAGCACGCTGCCCCAGCGCCAACCGCGCTCCCCCTACTCCAGTGCCCTCAGCGCCCCCTCCCCCTCCCGTACCAATCCGTCCGCCCCGCACGCTCGGGCCAGGTCCAGGCCCCTGCGTAGTTCTGAGGTCGAGCGGGAGAGGGTGCCGTACTCGATGCGGGCCGCCGCGTGTTCGTACTGGCAGGGGGAGGATTCCAGGTAGGTGACTGCCTGGGCGGCCAGGCGGACCGCTCGTTGGCCGGTTTCGAGGGTTGCCGCGCAGCGCAGGGCCTCGCCGATCGCCGTGTCCGTGCCGAGGCGTTCCGCTCGGGTGCGGGTGTCGGCCGCGAGGCGGGCGGCTCGGGTGGGGTCCTCGACGGCGAGGGCTCGGGCGAGGTCGAGTGCCCAGGGGACCATGACCGGGTTGAGGTGGCCTCGGGCGGCGGCGGCCTTCTCCGCTTCCTCCAGTTCGTTGATGCCCTCGGTCGTGCGGCCGACGGCGAGGAGCAGGCGGCCCCGGACGGAGCGGGGGTCGGGGAGGACGATCGTGGAGGGGGAGGGCGCGACGAAGTCGTACTGGGTGGCCGTCCGCCAGGCTTCGTCCACGTGGCCTCGGGCCAGGAGGACGTCGACGAGGTTGCAGATCGCCGACCAGTACAACGGCAGTCCCCGGCCCACGCGTTCGGCGAGGCGCAGTGCTTCGCGCAGGGAGGTCTCGGCCTCGCGCAGACGGCCCCGGCGGCGCAGCCCGAGGCCCAGGTAGGCGTGGGCGAGGGAGAGGTGGCCGCCGCTCCAGCCGGCGGAGGTGTAGGCGCGCAGGGCGCCGTTGAAGAGGGAGTCGGCGCGGTCGAGGCGGTCCGTGTAGGCGTACGCGGACGCGAGCATCATCGGCAGTTCGATGCCCCACGCGGTGTCGGTCCAGTCGAGGCCGGGCGCGAGGCCGCCGTTGACGAGGGCGCGGTCGCACAGTTCGGCGATCTCCTCCGCGTTCTCGCCCCGGCAGGTCGCGTCGAAGCCGCGCAGGATGAGCAGGGCGCGTTCGCCGTTGTCGCGGCCCGTGCAGGTCGCGGCGAGTTCGGCGAGCCGTTCGGAGCTGCCGGGCGCGGACGCCTCGCCGAGGACGAGGCGCTCCCACATGAACTGGACGGCCGTCAGCCGCATCCGCGCGGGCCCCGGTTCGTGCCGGGCGGCCTCGGTGCGGACCGTGCGGACGGCCTCGTCCAGCTCGTTGTTGTGCATCTGGGCCTGGGAGAGGCGGCAGACGGCGTCCAGGCGCACGTCCCCTTCGAGGCCGGGGAGTTGGAGGGCGCGGCGCAGGTGGGCGACGGTCTGGGAGGGGGAGGTGAGGAGGGTCGCGCAGCCGAGTTCGTACAGGACCTGGGCGTGTACTCCGGCGGCCGGGGGTTCCGCGAGGGCGCGTTCCAGGCAGCGGCGGGCCGCGTCGGGGGCGCCGACGGCGAGGTGGGCGCGGGCGGCCTCGCGGAGTTGTTCGACGAGGTCGGCGTCGCCCTCCGGGTGTACTTCGAGGAGGTGGCGGGAGGCGGCGGCGATGCCCCGGCCCGCGTCCAGGACGACCTTCGCGGCGACGCCGTGCATCGCGCCGCGCAGGAACTCGGGGATGTTGCTGTAGACGGCGGTCGCTATCAGCGGGTGCACGAAGACGAGGTCGCCGTCGTCCGCCGGTCCTGGCGCGGTGAGGATGCGGGCGGTGCGCAGGACCTCCACGCACTGCTCGGCCTTGGCGCGGCCGAGGCCCGCCATGCCGGCGGCGTGGTCGACGAAGATGTCGGTGCCGAGGATGGCCGCCGCCCAGGCGAAGCGGGTCGCCTCGATGCCGAGTCCTTCGAGGTGGGCGACGAAACCGCCGTCGTGGGCGGCCTTGTTGATGGTGCGCAGTTCCTCGGCGGCGGACTCGGTGGGTTCCAGGGCGCGGTCGTGGACCTTGGCGAGCAACTCGACCGTGTAGTAGGGGTTTCCGCCGGTGACCGCCCACACCTCGCGGCAGAACGGGTCGTCGGCCCGCTCGCCGAGCGTCGCGCGGGTCAGCTCGGCGACGGCGGCCGGGGAGAGCGCGGTGAGGCCGCGTACGGCGTCGCCCGCGAGGTCGTCGACCGCCGTCAGGTACGGGGCGGATGCCTCGTCGGCCTCGCCGGGGCGGTGGGCGACGACGACCAGGACGGAGAGGTCGGCGAGGCGTTCCGCGAACGCGGCCAGCCAGCGCAGGGTCTCCTGGTCCGCCCAGTGCGCGTCGTCGACCAGCAGGACCAGGGGGTGGTCTCGGGCCGCGAGGCGCCGGACGAGTTCCACCAGGCCGTCGTACACGCCCTGCGGGTCGGTGGGCGGCGGGCCCGGCTGCGTCAGGCCGAGGGCGGGGCCCGCGATGTCGTACCAGTCGCCCAGGTAGTCGCGGGCCTCCTCCGGGAGCAGGGAGAGCAGGGCCGGCTGGAGGAGCTGGCGTACGACGTGGAAGGGGACCGAGCGGAGGGTCTCGCCGGCGCGGGCGGACCAGACCGTGCAGCCCGCGGCCTCGGCGCGGCGGCGGGTCTCGGCCAGCAGGGCGGTCTTGCCGAGGCCGGCCTCGCCGCGGAAGACCAGAAGTCGGCCGGTGGACGCCGTGCCGTGGCGCAGTTCGGTCACCGCCCGGGTGAGGGTGACGACTTCCGCGTCGCGCTCCCACAGGGCGGCCGAGGTGGCCGGCTGTGGCCCTGCCTCCGTCATCCCGTTACCTCCCCGAGTCGCCCGAACGACGTACAAACCTTGAGCGTAGCCGTAGTGGAGGGGTCTTAGGGGCCGGTCCGGGCAGGCGTTCCCCCGGCGGGTGACAGGGGGGCGGGGTACGGGGGCCCCGCGGCCTGCGTCGTCCGGGGGTCCGGGTCAACTCCGCTGTGCGGGGCGCCGGGTTGACGGCGTGACGGACGTCGGGAACGCGCCATACCGGTGGCGGGTCCGAGGGGGTCTCGTGGGGGTCGGAGGGCTCCCTCTCATACGGCTTTCACCGACGCCTCATACGGTGGGGGCATGACGCAGGCGATTCCACCCGGGTGGTACCCCGACCCGGGGCAGACGAGTGACGGTCCTCCCTCCGAGCGGTGGTGGGACGGCGGGGCGTGGACGGAACGGACCCGGGTCGTGGGGACGGGGGGCGATGCGCCGGAGGCGGACGCGGTGGCCTCCGGTTCCGCGGAGCCCTCGGAGCCCTCGGATGCGGTGGATCCCGGGGATTCCAGGGATTCCGGGGCTGGTTCCGAGCAGGTCGGCCCGGTTGCCGGGCCCGGTCCGGAGAGTTCCGTGGAAGGGGGTGTGACGGAGGAGGAACGCGGGGGCGTGGGGCTGGAGAAGGACGCGGGGGCCGTGGGGGCCGTAGGGCCCGCGGAGTTCTCCGGTACTGATACCGGAGCTCCTGGGTATTACGGGGCCGGGCAGGGTGATGTGCTGGCCTCCGGGTATCCCACCGCACCTCAGGGGTACCCCGCGTACCCCGGGCAGGATCCCTACGCGGGGCAGCCCGGTTATCCCGCGGCGCCCGCCGAGAAGTCCCGGAACGGTGTGCGGATCGGGATAGCGGTGGCCGCCGCCGTCGCCGTCCTCGCGAGTATCGGGATCGGGGTGTTCGCCCTGACCAAGGACGACGGGGGTGGCGGCGGGAACGGGACGGCCCAGGGACCGGGCGGCGGCCAGGGCGGGCCCTTCGGCGGGAACGGCGGAGGGAACGGCGGCTCCGGAGGTTCCGGGGGCTCCGGTGGGTCCGGTGGGTCCGGGGGCTCGGGTGGCTCCGGCGGGGGCACTCCCTCGCCCAGGGAGTCCGAGGCGCCCGAGATCAAGAGCGGCGCCGTCACCGACACCGTCAACGGGATCAGCATCCCCATCCCGGACGGCTGGACCGGGCAGCAGATGCAGGTGGGGGCGCAGGTCAACTCCGACTCCACGTACCCGTGCCCCGGCGACACGTCCAAGGGCTGCACGAAGGGCGGTGTCTACTCCGCGCCCGCGATCGCCCTGGGCACGAAGGGCTCCACCGCCGAGGAGATCGCCAAGGCCGACATCTCCGCCAACGCCGAGCAGTCCTACGGCGGGACCACGTACGGCGCGATCACCTCGCACGAGGTCCTCGCGTCCAAGGCGGTGACCGTCGCGGGGCAGAAGGGCTACCAGATCCGCTGGAAGGCGGTGACCAGCAAGGGCGCGGACGGCATCGTGGAGTCCCTCGCGTTCCCGTCCCCGGCCGATCCCACCCGCTTCGTCGTGCTGCGCTTCGGCGTCGACGAGGACCAGAAGGCCACGGTCATCGACCAGATCACCACCGGGATCAAGGTGTCCACGGGCGGAGGCAGCGGCCAGGACGTCTGAACGGAGCCGGCCGGGTGGAGCCCCTCTCCGCTCAAGAAGGGTTCCACCCGGCCGGGGGTGCGCCGCGCCCGTCCCCACGGTGCGGCGCGGCAGGTCGGCGTCCAGTCATCCCGTGGACGGCCGGCCTGGGATCAGGGGATGCCGAGGGCCGGCAGGACGGCGGCCTCGACGAAGCGCAGGAGGTAGCCGGGGTCCGCTTCCTTGCCCTCCAGCACCGGGCGCACCCGCAGGACGCCGTAGAGCTGGACGGGGACGAACTCCAGGGCCGGGTGGTCGGCGGGGATCTCGCCGCGCTCGACGCCGCGGCGCAGTATCTGGCGGACCGCCTCCACCTCGGGTTCGATCAGCGTCTCGCGCAGGGCCTGGCGGAGTTCGGGGTCCTGGATCGCGGCGTGGCCGAGCGCCTGCATGAGGGCGCTGTCCTTGCCCGCCGAGTCCGCTCCGGCGAGGGCCGCCGCGCGCAGGTCGCCCGCGAGGGAGCCCGTGTCGATGCCGGCGAAGCGGACCTCGCGGCAGGAGCGCAGGGCGGCGGCGACGAACTGGGGTTTCGTCTTCCACTGCCGGTAGAGCGTGGACTTGCTGCAGCGCGTGCTGGTGGCGACGCCGTCCATGGTGACGGCGTCGTATCCGCACGCGCGGAGCTGTTCGAGGACGGCGTCGAAGAACTCCTGCTCGCGTTCGGGCGTGAGCTTGGAGCGGCGCGACGCGGCCGTCTCCGGCACCTCCGCGGCCTGCGACGTCATCGTTCTTCCTCTCCGTTTCATTCCCGGTCCGGGGACTGGATCAATGTGGCGAACGTCAATCGATACTCCAGTGTACCGGTACTCAATCGTATCGGTACACTGGCGTATCGATACGCTTTCGTATCGACACTGCGGCCACCGTCGCAGCGCACCACCGTGAACGAAAAGGCATGGGGATGAATGTCCGCACCGAGCCTGGAGAAGAGGCGGGGGCCAGAGCGTCCCGGCCGCCGATAGCCCGCGAGCTGCTGCTGGTCGCAGGGCTCTTCCTCGTCTACAAGTTCGGCCGCCAGCTGGCGGCCGGCCATACCGGGGAAGCGTTCCGCAACGCGCACCACGTGTGGGACTTCGAGCGCTGGGCCCGCCTCCCCTCCGAGCTCGACGTGCAGAGCCTCCTGCTGCACGGCGACGGGCTCGTGAAGGCCGCGAACGTCTACTACGCGACCGTCCACTTCCCCGCGACCATCGCCTTCCTGGTCTGGCTCTACGTGCGCCGCCCCGCCCACTACGTGTGGGCGCGCAGAGTGCTGGCCGCCGTCACGGGCGCCGCGCTGGTCGGCCACCTCTTCTTCCCGCTGGCCCCGCCGCGCATGCTGACCGGTACGGGGCTGATCGACACGGCGCGGATCTACGGGCCCTCCGTGTACGGCCCGCCGCAGACCGACCACCTCTCCAACCAGTTCGCGGCGATGCCGTCGCTGCACTTCGGGTGGGCGCTGATGCTGGCGATCGGCATGATCGTCGCGACCCGCTCCCGGTGGCGCTGGCTGTGGCTGCTGCACCCGGCGCTGACGCTGCTGGTCATCGTCGGCACGGCGAACCACTACTGGCTGGACGCGATCGTCGCGGGCGCGCTGCTCGGGCTCGCGCTGGCCTTCGTCCGGCCGCCCAGGACCCGTACCCCTGAAGTACTACCGGAACCGGAGAAGACGGCCGAGCCCGTCAAGGAACTCGTGGGAGCGGGCCGATGAGCGCCACCCTCGTCGCGATCGTCCTGTCCCTGTTCTCCGCGGTCGCGTACGCCGCCGCGGCCGTCGCGCAGGAGCGGCTCGCGTCCCGGTCCTCCGGGGCGGGGCTGCTGCGGATGATCCGGCGCGGCGCCTGGTGGGGGGCGGTGCTGCTGAACGGCGGCGGCGCGCTGCTGCACGTCGTCGCGCTGAACTACGGCCCGCTGACCGTCGTCCAGCCGCTGGGGGCGCTCACGCTCGTCGCGGCCGTGCCGCTGGGGGCGCGGGTCGCTGGGCGCAGGGTCAGCCGGGCCGAGTGGCGCGGCACCGCCTACACCCTCGCCGGGCTCGCGGCGATCCTCGTCGTGGCGTCCGGGCCCGCGCCGGAAACGGTCCTGAACGGCTCCCAGTCGATCGCCGTCGCCAGTGCCACGGTCGCGGTCATCGCGTTCCTCGCGCGGCCCGGCGCGAAGCCCGGCCTGCGGCACGCGACCGCGTCCGGCATCGCCTCGGGCGTCGCCTCGGCGCTCACCCAGACCGTGACCGTCGCCCTCACCGACACCGGCTCCCTGCCCCTCTACCAGGTCCTGGGCATCGCCCTCCTGGTCGCCGCGTTCGCCACAGCAGGGCTCCTCCTCTCCCAGACCGCCTACCAGGACGGCCTGGGCGCACCCCTCGCCATGGTCACCCTCGCGAACCCGGTCGCCGCCGCGACCATCGGCCTCACCCTCCTCGGCGAGAGCCTCCAGGGCGGCGCCGCGGGCATCCTCCTCGCCCTCGCGGGCGCGGGCCTGGCGGGCTGGGGCGTGGTCCTGCTGTCGCGGGCCACGCCGGAGGTGGCGGTGGCCACGGAGCCGGTGACTGTCGCGGGCCCGGACCGGGTGATCGTGCCGCAGCCGGTGGGCCCGGCCCTGGTGGCCGCCCTGGCCGCGGAGGGTGCCGTCGACGGCGTACACGACTCCGATCGGTACGAGGATGTCGCGCGGACCGGCGAGGCCGGCTACGACGACGGCGTGGGCGGCGACATCGTCGTACCCGACCACATCGTGCTTCCGGAGCCCGCGCGCGAGGACGAGGAGCACCCGGTCGCGGTGGTGCTCGCCCTCCGGCCGGAGTCGGCGTCCCAGGAACCGGCCCTGCTGCCCCGCCCGACGACGGGCCCCGGCCAGCTCACGGCGCTGTAGCGCGCGCCCACGATCAGGGCGGGGGCCGGGGGGCGCGTGAAGCGGCTGAACGGAGCGCGCCCCGGAACCGGCCTCCGCCCCTGCGCCGTGCGTACCCGGTGGGCAGGCGGTCGTGCCTCTGTGGTGCCCCTTCGGACCTTCCCTGCTGGTCGGGGGGCTCGTAGCAAGGGGGGAGAGGCAACACGGTCGGGAGGGTTCGTCATGCGTGCCAGGAGAGAGCGGGCGGAAGAGGTCGACGGGGATCGTCGGGCGGCGGGGCCGGGGCGGCAGGCCGATGCCGTGGCTCCGGTTCCGGGCGGGTCCCTCGCGCCGGAGGTGGTCGGGGCGTTGCAGCGGGCCGTCGGGAACGGCGTGGTGGCGCGGATGATCGGGCGGCAGAGGGGCGAGGCGCAGGAGAGCGTGCAGCGGTCGGCCGTGCACGGGGTGCTGCGGACGCCGGGGCGGCCGTTGGCGGAGCCGGTGCGGGCCGAGATGGAGGCGCGGCTCGGCGCGGACTTCTCCGAGGTGCGGGTGCATGACGATGTGGCGGCGCAGCGGTCGGCCACGGAGGTCGGGGCGCGGGCGTACACGTCGGGGCATCACGTGGTGATCGGGAAGGGCGGCGGGGATCCGCACACCCTCGCGCACGAGCTGGCGCATGTGGTGCAGCAGCGGTCGGGGCCGGTGGCGGGCACGGACACCGGGTCGGGCCTGCGCGTCTCGGACCCGTCGGACCGCTTCGAGCGGGAGGCGGAGCGGACGGCACGCCGGGTGATGTCGGGGCCTGCCCCCGCGGCCGACGTCGGCAAGCACTCCCCCGTGCCCGCCCAGCGGG
This sequence comes from Streptomyces sp. 4F14, assembly GCF_048159485.1. Classification (NCBI taxonomy): domain Bacteria; kingdom Bacillati; phylum Actinomycetota; class Actinomycetes; order Kitasatosporales; family Streptomycetaceae; genus Streptomyces; species Streptomyces sp. 4F14. Next base: position 167,321 of record NZ_JBLRVY010000014.1, on the reverse strand, counting down.
TGTCCGAAGCCTCCGTCCAGCGCATGGTGAACGAGGAGGAGGGGGACGCGCCCGCGCAGGTCGACCCCTTGCGGGACTTCGCCGCCGCCGCGTACACCCCCGGCGCGGGCGGGACCCCGGGGACCGTCACGCCGGGGCCGCGTGCGGCGACGCTCCGGCAGATCGCGTGGGAGCAGCACTGGGCGCCCATCGCGGCGGTGTGCGCGCAGTACCACTACACGATCGCCGTGCGGGAGACCGGCGAGTTCTCGATCAAGCGGATCGCGGAGGGCGCGAAGCCCAAGCCGCACACCATCCTGGAGAAGTCCATCAAGCCGTCCTCGGTGAAGAAGGAGTACGGCGCCGAGGGCTCCGCCGACGTGCTCAAGTGGCTCGCCGAAGAGGATCTGGACGGTTTCGTCGGGCACTGGGGTCAGGGCGGGCTGCTGGGCGTGCGGATCGACAAGCCGTCCCAGGAGGTCCTGGACCTGGACATCGTGCAGACCGGCGCCAAGGGCGAGCAGTACGTGCCGGTCAAGGTCCTCCAGCCGGGCGGCGGACCGGCGTTGACCACCTTGAAGACCCTCTCGAACTGGAAGACGTACCTGTACACCGGGGACTACGACCTGCACGAGGCGTACTCCACGATGGGCGGCATGGCCGGCGGCGGCCAGATCGCCGAGGCGTCGACCGAGAAGGTCAACATGCTCAACCGGCTCAACGCGGGGGTGGAGCGCAGCTCCAGCACTCCGGTGACGCGCAGGGGCAAGGCGAAGCTGGAGGGGCACGGCCTGCACATGGAGGACTCCGCGTACGCGATGTTCCAGCACGGCGACCAGGCGACCTACCGGCAGAACCAGTACCTGGAGGCGGAGGCGGAGGGGCTGAAGCCGGTGGTGGCGAAGCTGGTGAAGGCGGTGGCGACGGAGAGCGACGAGCCCATGGGCTGGTGCCGCTGGGGCCAGTGGTACGTGACGATGAACAAGGCGGAGCACGCGATGCTGCGCGAGAAGTGGGGGCTGACCACGCCCAACTCGTGGAGCGACGAGGTGGTGGACCGCACGGAGCAGGGCAAGTACAAGACGGCCAAGTACCTCTGAGGGGGTACTACGGGACCGCCCCCCTCAGCGGGTGGGCGGTCCCGTAGTACCCGTAGTCCTACTCGGTGATGATCGCCGGGTCGCTGACGCCCGGCCGCCCGTTCTCGACGTGGCCCGCGAACCGCCGCAGGAACGTCGAGGACGAGTGGGAGGTGACCGTCAGGTCGTACCAGCGGTGGCCCTTGCTCGTCTCGACCGTGCGCTTGAGGACGGCGCGGGGGCGGAGCTTCACCGTGGTGGTGCGGGAGCGGTACGCGTCGGTGACGCGGAGTTCGACCGTCTCCTTGCCCTTGTTGGTGAAGGTGAGTTCGACGTGGTCGCCGACGTGGCGGGCGACGACCTCGGGGCCGGCGTGGGCGCTCTCGCCCTGGAAGGCGCGCAGGAAGCCGCCCGGACCGTGGACGGTGAGGTCGTAGGAGGCGCCCTTGAAGGTGTCGGAGATCTTCTTGCCGGCCTCGGTGGTGTAGCTCCGGGGAGTTACGCCGGCCGTGGTGACGAGGAACGCTCCCCCGGCGTGCGCCCCGGAGGCGAACGTGAGGGTCAGCGCCCCGGAGCCGGCCTTCGCGTCGACGCTGGGCGCGTACTTGAGGGGCCGGGTGGGGCGGTGGCCGCGCTCCTGCCGGGGCAGGGCGGGGTGGGTCGGCGGGGTCGGGACGTAGTCGGGGTGCCGGTCGCGGTCGGCGGGCTCGTAGGCGGCCGTCGACGGCAGGGCGACCGGGCGGACGTCCGCCCGGGAGAAGTCGAACGCGGCCGTCAGGTCGCCGCAGACCGCGCGCCGCCAGGGCGAGATGTTGGGCTCGTGGACACCGAAGCGGCGCTCCATGAACCGGATCACCGAGGTGTGGTCGAGGGTCTCGGAGCAGACGTAACCGCCCTTGCTCCAGGGCGAGACGACGATCATCGGGACGCGCTGGCCGAGCCCGTAGGGGCCGGGGACGTGGCCCGCGGAGTCGCCCTTGAAGAGGTCGGGGCCGGGGTCGACGGTGGAGCGGCCCGCCTCGGGGAAGGGCGGCACGACGTGGTCGAAGAAGCCGTCGTTCTCGTCGTACGTGATGAACAGGGCCGTCTTGGACCACACCTCCGGGTTCGAGGTGAGCGCGTCCAGGACCTGCGAGACGTACCAAGCACCGTAGTTCGCGGGCCAGTTGGGGTGCTCGGTGAACGCCTCGGGAGCGGCGATCCAGGAGATCTGCGGGAGCTTGCCCGCCTTGACGTCGGCCTTGAGCTGGGCGAAGTAGCTCTCGCCGGCCTTGGCGTTCGTGCCGGTACGGGCCTTGTCGTAGAGGGCGTCGCCGGGCTTCGCGTTCTGGTACTGGGTGAAGTACAGGAGCGAGTTGTCGCCGTAGTTGCCCCGGTAGGCGTCCTGGATCCAGCCCCAGCCGCCCGCCTTGTCGAGGCCGTCGCCCGCGTCCTGGTAGATCTTCCAGGAGACGCCCGCCTTCTCCAGGCGCTCGGGGTACGTCGTCCAGGAGTAGCCGGCCTCGTCGTTGCCGAGGACCGGGCCGCCGCCCTTGCCGTCGTTGCCGGTGTAACCCGTCCACAGGTAGTACCGGTTGGGGTCGGTCGAGCCGATGAACGAGCAGTGGTACGAGTCGCAGATCGTGAAGGAGTCGGCGAGCGCGTAGTGGAAGGGGATGTCGCCGCGTTCCAGGTACGCCATCGTCGTGGAGCCCTTCGAGGGGACCCACTTGTCGTACTTGCCGCCGTCGAACGCGGCGTGGCCGTCGTTCCAGCCGTGCGGGAGGTCCTGGACGAAGGCGAGGCCCAGGTCGTCGTGGTCGGGGCGGAAGGGCAGGATGTCCTTCTTGCCGTCCGACTGGTACCAGACCGGCTTGCCGTCCTGGCGGGTGACGACCGGGCGCGGGTCGCCGAAGCCGCGGACGCCGCGCATACGGCCGAAGTAGTGGTCGAAGGAGCGGTTCTCCTGCATCAGGACGACGATGTGCTCGACGTCCTCGATCGACCCCGTCCGATGGTTCGCGGGCAGCGCCGCCGCCCGCTCGATGCTCCCGGACAGCGCGGTGAACGCCGTGGTGGCACCCGCGAGTTGGAGAAAGCGGCGCCGGTTGACCTCTGACATGGGTGACCTCTCGACCTGGGCGGACTTCTTCCGGCCGGTTCGTGTCGGAATGCGTTGCGCCTGGAGTGTCGCGAGGGGGGCCGAACGAGCGGGGTGGGGCGGGTGGCGGTCATGTGAAGGCGGCGGGTACGGGTGGGGTCGGCGAGGTCGGAGGGAGGTAAGAGGCTTACAGAGGCCTACCGGCGCAGGAGCAGGACCAGGACGACGAAGAGGGTGAGCAGGACCAGGGCGAACGTGACGACCTTCGCGGTGTCGTCGGGGGGTGGCGGGGTGCGGTGCCGGGTGGGCGGGGGCTGCTCGTCGTACGCGAGAGGGACGGGGGGTACGAGGGGTACGCCGGCGAATCCGGACTCCGGCTCGTCCCGTTCTCCGCGTTCCTCCCACGGCCGGGTCCTCGCCAGTTCCCGCCACAGCGCGTCCGGCAGCTTCGGCGCGGTGTCCGGTTCGAACAGGGCCCGGTGCCAGAACTCCCGTACTTCCGGCGGCTGTTCCTTCGCCAGCGAGCCCAGCATCCCGGCGACCCTCGGCTCCAGTTCCGGCCGGCACAGACAGGGCAGCACCGCCCAGCGGAACATCCGCACGGCTCCCGCCACTCCCCCGTGCCGGGGGTCCTCCGCGAGAGCCGTGCGCCACGGGTGCCGCAGGAACATGCCCTGCCCGAAGACCGTCCCGGCGAGGGCGACGGCTTCCCCGGACGTCCGCCACCTCGTCCGGCGCTCCAGCGCGCGCAGGATCTCCCGCGCGGCCCGGGGTGACAGGTCGGTCCGCGCGAGTTCCTCGCAGAGGGTGTGGTCGGAGAGGCGGTCCAGTCCGGTCAGCCCGGCGAGGAGGGGGCCGGGGTCCTGCCGGGTGGGGCGCTGATGCCACCACTCCGGGGAGGAGTACTTGGCGAGCCGGCCGAGGCGGCGGGTGCGGTAGGGGAGGCTGCGGTCGGCGCGGGGCGGGGGCTGCTCGGGGGACGGGGGCTGGGGGGTGTGGTGGTCGTACGACTCAGGTAGGGGGGGTATGACGGGTAGGGGGTCGGCGGGGTCGTAGGCGGCGACCGGGGGCAGGGGGTCGGGGGGTGGGGGTAGTGGGGGGTTCGGGGGAGGTACCGGGGTCACGGGGCTCGCGGGAGGTACGGGCAGTACTACGGGGGGTACGGGGGTGACAGGCGTGGGCGCGGGCGTCGGCTCCGGCGCGGGTACTACGGGTACTACGGGTACTACGGGTACTACGGGTACGGGGACAGGGAGGGCTACGGGTACGGGTTCCGGCTCGGCCAACACCTCAGGCGTGACCTCGGGCATCACCTCCGGCACCACCTCAGGCAGCGCCGAAGGAACCACCTCAGTCACCCCCGCACGCACCACCGACGGCACCGCCTCAGGCACCACCTCGGCCACCGCGCCCGCCCGCACCTCTCCCCCTCCCCCCACCAGCCCCCCGATCAGCCGGTCCAGCCGTTCCCCCAGCCCCATGTCCCCGGGCCCCGGGCACCCCCGCAGCACCGCCGCGAGCGCCTCCGGCCGTTCCGGCTCGGCGAGGAACAGCTCCACGAGCCGCGCGGCGACCTGCCGGGCCTCGTCCCTCGGGGCCTGCGCGAAGGAGATCCGCTCCACGCCGACTCCCCCCACCGCCGACCGCGGCCACTCGGGTACGCAGACGAGCCGCAGCCGCGCGTCGGCCTGGGTGTCGAAGCTGGCGTACGTCAGCGACGTGTCCCCGAGCCACTCCCCGAGCATCGCGCACACCCCCCAGATGAGCAGCGGCGCGTAGCTGGCCTTCTCCAGGCTCTGGACCTCGCGGCGCAGGAAGGTGAGCCGGTGCCCCGGGGTCCGGACGAGCTGGGCGACGGCGACTTCGAGCGGGGTGCGGATGTAGGCGACGTTGTTCAGGTAGCGGGGGAACGCCTCCGCGAACTGCGCGCGCACGGCGTCGGCGGGCACCCGCTCCAGTTCCCCGGACGCGTCGTCGGGTACGCCGAGCCACTCCCAGTGCGGGTCGGCGAGGGTGATGGAGTCGCGGGCGGTGAGGAGCGCGGGGTCGCCGACGAGTGCGCGGGAGACGGTCGACTCACGCCCGCGCGCGTCGAACGCAGGCCGGCGGTGGACGACGACGGCGTCGCCGGTGGCGGGGTCGAAGCACCGTACGACGTTGGAGCGGCGGCTGTGCGCGCCCTCGACCCGTAGCAACGGCGCGAGCAGGAGCCGTAGTTCCTCGGCGCGCGCCGAGCCGCAGGAGTACGCGCTCGCCGCGATCCCGGTGGCCCACCGGTCCCGGTTGCCCTCCCAGCGGAACAGCAGGAGGTCGGCCTCAGCGGAGTCCGCCACCGGCGACACCCCCCGCGGCCGTCGTCTCTTTCGTGAACATCCCGCACATGGCGAGGATCGACACGAGAGGGCCCAACACCCGCCGGGAGCGCACGCCTTGGGGGAAGTGGCTGTCGCGGGCGCTGCCCCCGGTCGCGGACGCGAAGTGCAGGGTGCAGCGCAGGGCGCTGTCGAAGGGGCGCAGCCAGCCGGGGTCGGCGTGCCGGCGCAGGAAGGCGTACGCGTCGCGGCTCTCCTCGCGCAGCAGCCGGGGGTCGTGGGCGGAGTCCTGGCCGAGCCAGCGGTCCACGGGCGGTTCGAAGCGCAGCAGGTCGGCCTTGCCGACGACGAGCGCGCAGGGGATGTCGAGGTAGCCGTCGCGCAGTGGGAGCCGGTCGAGGACGGTCTCGAACGTCGGGTCGCTGCCGGTGAGCTGGAGCCCGGCGTCCTTGCGGGGCTCGTCGAGGTAGGGGAGTTTGAGGGCGAGCAGCGGGTCGACGACGAAGACGAGGGCGTCGACGCCGAGGAGGAAGCGCAGCAGGCTGTCGGTGCTGGTGAGGTCCTCGCCGCCGAGGTCGAAGAAGGCGACGGGCCGCACCTGCCGGTCGGCGCCGGTCAGCAGGAGCGCTTCGACGAACTCGGCGAACGAGGTCTGCCCGGTGGCCTCCAACTGCCGTCCCTGGCGCAGCCGTACGACGCGTTCGCGGACGAAGGCCGCGTGGTCGGCGGGGTTGACGGACTGCCAGCGCACGCCGTAGGGGTCGAGGCCGCCGCCGATGACCTCGGCGACCATCTGGGTGAGGAGGTGGCTCTTGCCGCTGCCGGATGCGCCGATCATGGCGACGGTGAAGGGGCGGCCGTTGGTGAGGTAGGGGACGGGCACGAAGTGCGGTTCACCCGAGCCGCCCGCGCACGCCTGGAACGCCGAGCGCAGGATGTCGGCGCGGCGCAGCGGGCTGACGAGTTCGGTGGGGTCGAGGCGTTCGTAGCTGAGGGTCTCGGTGCGGCGGTGCAGGCGGGTCTCGTCGTACTGGAGGTGGTCGAGGCAGTAGGGGCACAGGACGCGTTCGTGGGCGGTCATCAGTAGGCCCTCCCACCGAACCAGGTGCGGCGCCGGGCCGGGGGTCCGTCGGCGGGGGCCGGGGGCGGGTCGGGGACGACGCCGGCCGCCCTGCGTTTGCGTTCCATCGCGCGGTCGTACTCCTGCCGGTGGGGTTCGAGGGGGTCGGGGCGGGCCTCGGCGAGCGCGGCCGGGTCGGGTCCCGGCATCAACCGGGCGAGGATCCGGGCGGGTTCGGGGCGGGTCTCGGCCGACGGGGCGAAGGCGTCGCCGAGTTCGAGGGAGCGGTAGGAGGCGAGGTCAGCCGGGGGTCCGTCGGGGTCGCCGGGGTGTCCGGCGGCGAGCTGGTAGACGATCTGCGCGGCGCTCCACAGCGCGTCGCGGGCGTCGGTGCGGCCGGTGCCGCGCCGCTGTTCGGGGGCGGCGTACGGCGGGGTCCCGGTGGGCCGGCGGGGTGCGCCGAGGGGGACGGCGGAGGCGAGGTCCCAGATCTGGACGTGTTTGCCGTCCCAGCGCACGGCGGCCGGGACGAGGCCCTGGTGGACGAGTCCGACGCTCTCCAGGAGGCGGATCGCGAGCACCAAGTCCCGTTCCACGGTGCGTTGTTCGGTGGTGGAGATGCCGTAGGAGAGGCGGGCGGCGGGTTCGCCGCGCGGGGTCTCGTAGAGGAGGAACGGCTGCTCGGCGTCCATGTCGTGGCCGACGAGCGCCGGGAACAGGCTGCGGTAGGGGGTGGTGCCGAAGGCGCGGTGCACGGCGAGCGCGGCGCGGGCCTCGGCTTCGAGGCGGGGCGGCCCGGCCTCGGGGTCGGCGGCGGTGAGCCGTACGACGCGGCGGTCGGCGAGGGTGACGTCGCGTGCGCTGAGCGGTGGCGGGACGGTGCGGCGGCGCCGGTCGCCGACGGCGGCGGCCTCGGTGCGGCGGACGCCGTGCGGGGTGAGGAAGGACAGGCGGCCCTTGGGGATGTCGTTCACCAGGTGTCCTCGGTGTCGGCGGGGTCGGCGGCGGTCGCGGTGCGGCGGACGGTGCGGATGACGCCGTGGCGCAGGGGGTGCAGGCGCAGGGTGCCGCTGTAGCGGCCGGGGAAGAGGACGGGCTGGTCGGTGGCCCAGGCGGGGCGGCGCGCGGTGTGCGGGGCGAACCGGATCCGGCGGGCCTGTCCCGGGTCCTTGCTGAGCAGCGCGGACTGTTCGGGGGTGACGAGTTCGACGAGCGCCTCCGGGTCGGCGTCAGGGTCGTGGGCGGCGACCCCGAGAAGGGCCTCGGTGTCGGGGCGGGCCCGGTCGGGGCGGTGCGGGGAGGGGGCGACGACGCCGTGCCGGTTCAGGTGGTGGCGGGCGGCGGCGAAGAGGGCGCGTACGTCACCGCCGTCGCCGCGGGCGCGTCCCGTGCTCCAGGCGAGGGTGGTGCGGACGGCGGCGTCGAGGTCGTCGCGCAGGGTCGCGACCAGCGCGGGCCCGCCCTCGCCGGCCTCCCGGCCCAGCCAGCGGGGTACGTCGGGCGCGGTGGCCGTCGGCGGGTCGAGGAGCTGCGGCGGGACGAGCCTGAGGCCCTCGCCCAGGCTGTCGTACGCCCCTTGGCGGGGCCGGGGGATGCCCGCGCACTCCTCGGCGGTGTCGGCGGCGGCCCGCAGCACCCCGGCGCCGGCGCGGGCCAGGTCGGCGAGGTCGCGGCGGGGCCCCGCGGCCCACCAGCGGCGGGCGGCGCCGCGGGCGAGGAGGGCGTCGAGGTCGGTGAGGATACGCCCGGTGTCGTCGGCGCCGGAGGTCCGCCACCAGGTGCCGGCGGCGGCGCGGCGGCCGACCCGGCTGAGCAGCCAGGCACCGAACAGCCCGCCGGCCAGGGCGGGTACGGGCGTCCAGGCGGGCAGGTCGAGGGCGCGTCCGGCGAGGAATCCGGCCACGGCGCCGGGCAGGAAGGCGGCGCTCGCGAGGAGCCCGGCCCTGAGCTGCCGCAGCCCCGCCCAGATCGCGGCGAGCACGACCGGCGCGGTGAGCGGCGCGAACCCGCAGGCGGCGCCCGCGAGGAGGGCGAGCGGCAGGTTCGGGGGGACGGTGTACGGCTGGTGCGGGGTGATCCGGCGGATCCGCGCGGGCGGGCAGCCCCGGTCGACCTCTGCGGCGGCCTCAGTGCTCGCGGCGGGGACGACCTCCTCGCCGAAGGCGACCAGCCGGGCGGCGACCGCGCGCAACGGGGCGCCTTGGTCGAGGAGTTGCTCGGTGGCGGCGCGCAGGGCCTGCCCGAGTTCCTCCCCGGTGACCGCGCTCGGGGCGATCGTCACATCGGCGTCCGGGGGTTCCTCGTACGTCAACACCTCGGCGATCAGGGCCCGGTGGCGTTCCAGGGCCTCCGCCGCGTCGGCGAGCGCGTCGGGGGCGGCGCCGCCGCGGCGGGCCCGGGTCAGGGCGGTGAGGGTGTCGGCGCAGTGCCTGCGGGAGCGGTCGAGGCGGCCGCCCGGGGTGAGGCGGACGTCCGTGCCGTGCCCGGTCGCGTCGAGGAGGTCGCCCAGGTCCAACGCGCCGTCGGGCAGCGGCTGTTCGGGGTCTCCGGCGAGGCGCTGGAGGGCGTCCGTCCAGGCCCGGTCGCGGGCCGCCGGGGACAGGTCGTGCTCCAGGAAGCGGACGGCGGGGACGGCGGCGGAGTCGGTGAGGGCGGCGAGCCGGTCGAGGACGTCGTCGAAGAGGCCGCACAGGACGTCGACGAGGACGGACAGGGCGCGGGGGTCGTCGGGGGTGACGTCGGGGTCGCCGGCCGTGCGGGCGGCGCGCAGGTCGCCGGCCCACAGGAGCCCGCAGCCCTCGCCCTGGAGGGCGGCGGGGCGGGTGAGGCGGGGGCCGTGGTGGGTGGGGCGGGCGGGGTCGGTGGCTTGTCCGGCGGGGGTGCCCCAAGAGGCGTGGGGATCCCATGAGTTGGCGGGACCGGTGCCCCACGCGTCCGCGCCTCCGCCTCGCCCGGCCCCCCAGGTGTCCCCCGAGGTCTCCACGGGCCCCGCGAGCGGGTCCCACGCCTCGGTGACCGGTGCGGCCGGCGCGGGTGGCTCCGGCGGTGGGGTCAACTCCCCTACGGCCAGGGCGAGTACGGAGGTCCGCTTGCCGTAGGCGATGACGCGTTCGTACACGCTGTGCCGCAGTCCGAGCCCGGCCGGCGTGTCGACGATCAGGAACCGGTAGTGGCCGTCGGCGGGTTCGGGCCGCCCGGCCTCGCGCAGCCGCTCGGCGACGGCGGACCGCAGTCCGGCCGCGTCGGCGAGGCCGCTCGCCGCTTGCCTCAGGTCGAGGACGATGACCGGGCTCGTCATTCCACGTCCTTCCACGGGTCGCCGGCCTCACCCGCGCCGGGGCGCCGGGCGGGCTCCTGTTCGCGGGCCTCGGTCCAGGTGCGGGCCGGGGTGTCGGGTTCGTCGCCGGGCCAGCCGTCGCCTGCGGCGGCGACTCCGGCGAAGGGCGGCAGGGGCTGTTCACGGGGCGGCTGCTCGGCGTCGGGGCGGCCGTCCCAGGGGAACCCGGCGTTGGCACGCGGCTCCTGACGATCCATCAGGTTCGCTCGGCCGACACCACCCGCACCACTCACGCCGCCATCACCCCCCGCACCACCCCCACGATCCGTCCCGTCGATCTCCAGCAGCGCGCGCCGCAGCGACCGCAGCGTCGGCGCCACCGCGTTCTTGTCGGCGAACGGGGTGTCGAGCGCGGCGGGCAGCAGCTCGGTCCAGAACTCCAGGAGGGAGTCGGCCCATTCGCCGGAGGTGTGCACGGAGCGCGCCAACCGGTCCCGGATCAGGGCGATCTGACGGGGTGCCAGTTCCTCGACGACGTACGTGTACAGCGGGTGGGGCTCCTCGCCGAGGTTGTTGGAGCTGCGCTCCATGAGGGCCTGGCAGTAGGTCTCGACGACGGCGTCCTCGTTGAGGAGGGCGATCTGTTCGTAGGCGTGCAGGACGCGCGCCCAGCCGGAGACGCCCTGCCGGGGCCTGGCGTCAAGGCGCAGCTCGATGCCGGGGACGTCGGTGGTGACGTCGTCGGGGAGGCTGCTGTGCAGGCGGACGAGGACCTTGACGGGCTCGGGGTCGGTGCCCTCGACGACCTCGACCTGCCCCTTCCACAGGGCGCACAGCAGCCGGTGCAGGATCTCGCGGCGGTCCTCGGCGGTCGCCGCGAGCCATTCGCCGCCGCGTCCGAGGCGCTGGCGCCAGTCGAGGTAGTCGGCGGCGACCTCCGTCTCCCGTGCCTTCGCCCAGCGCTTCAACACCTTGCGGACCTCGGGGACTTCGGTGAGGCTCATCTCGCGGCGGAACAGGACGACGGTGATCGAGTCGGTGTCCACGCCGTTGAACTCGGTGCTGCCGCGCGGCAGCGAGAGGTGCTTCCTCAGGTAGTCCTCGACGGTGTCCTTCGCCGACGAACGCGGGTAGACGACCAGGACCTTGAGGGGTCCGCCGCCCTCGGGGACGAAGCCGTGCGGGATCAACCCGGCGATCTTGAACCGGAACTGGTCGAGGGCGGTCTTCCCCACGGCGTCGGCGGACGCGGCCACCCCGGCCGCCGCCTCCAGCAGCATGGCCATGGACGGCAGAAGAGGCTTCTCGTCGTGCAACGTGCCGCTCTGCGCGAAGAGTTCCTTGATCTTCTGCTCGATGACCGCCTTCACCGGCGCGACCGCCGCGTCCGGGTTGCGGCGGGCCGTGGTGCGCGCCGCCTGCCACTGCTCGGCGCCGACCAGCGCGTGCACGAGCGCCGCCTCGTCGTCGCTGTCCCTCAAGTTCTCGCGCTTGGTGAGGCGTTCACGCAGGTCGTCGTAGAAATCGGTGAGGTTGTTCTGCGGCGGCAGCAGGTAGGAGACGCCCGTGCGGTCGTCGTACAGCTCCAGGACCTGCGCCTTGTAGGCGCGCGGCTCCTCCTCGCGGTGTTTGTGGAACGCCTCGACGAGGGCGGAGATCTCGGCGGTGAGGGCGGCGGCCCTGGGGCGCCAGCGCTGTTCCTCCTTGCGCCACGCCTCGTGCCAGATCGCCTTGGTGCGCGCCGCGTACCAGGTGTTCTGCTCGGCCTCGGTCTGCGCCTTCAGCTCGTCGTGCCGGGTGCGGGCGAGGCGGGCGACGATGCCGTCCTTGAACTTCGGTACGGGGGGCGGGAGAAGGGCCCGGTGCTCGCCGCCGCCGGGTTCGCGGCCCCGGTTCTCCAGCATGCCGACCACGCCCTGCCGGGTGACCGGGTCGGGGTCGCCGGGGACGCCCTTGACGACGCGTTCGACCTGGAAGGGGTCCATGGTGCGCAGGGCGCGTTCCAGGGCCGTCTGCGGGGAGAACTGCTCGGCGAGCACCGGCACGCGGCGCGCGACCCGGCGCCGTAGATCCTCCAACGTCGCCTGCATCTCGCGCAGTCGGGTCGTCAGGGACTCCTCGATGCCGGCCCCGCCGCGCTGCGCGGGGCGTGCCTCGGGCGGCGGGAGGGGGTCGCGGTTCCACAGCTCCTCCAGGCCGGCGTCCGCGAACATGCGGCGCACCGTCCCGGCGTACTCGTGGCTGTGCTGGGCGGAGGAGTCCGCGAGCCGGCCCACGCCGTGGGCGAGGAGGCGGGCCGAGACCAGGTCGGCGAGGGGCTCCAGGGGGACGGTCATGGAGGCGACGAGGCTCGTCGAGACGCCTCGGTGGCCGATGCCGGACTTGGCGCGGATGCGCCGCTTGGCGTCGGAGTTGATGAAGCTGGACGCGAACGTCTGGTGCTCGTCGTCCCGCCCGGGCGAGTCGCCCAGTTCGGCGCCGATCAGCGACATGATGAGCGACACCATGGAGCGGCGCAGGTCGTCGGGGCGGATCCCGGCGGTGCGGCTGAAGAGGAACGCGGTCGGCATGACGCCCGCGTCGAGGCGCACGGTGCGGTCGTGGGGGTAGCGGATCGCGGTGCCGGAGGCGTGGTCGACGTCGCCGATCACGTCGTCGGCGACGGGCACGTTCTGCTCGTCGACCAGCCGGAACAGGTCCACCACGGCGCGCGCGGCGTTGAGTTCGGCGTCCCGGCCGCCGCCCTTGGCCAGCGGGAACGCGGACGGCATGACGACCAGCGGGTAGATGCGGGCGCCGCTGAAGTTCTTCTCCTTGAACGCCTGCCCGATGAAGTGCAGGTAGTCCAGGAAGATGCCGGTGCCGGTGCCGCCGGCGACGGAGAACGCCACGAACACGTCACAGCCGGAGATCGGCCCGCCGTCCAGCCGGCTCAGCTCGCCGCCGGAGCGCCCGATGATGTCGATGGCCTGCTGCAACGGGCCCATCACCGGCGTCATGTCGTCCCGCAGCAGCGTCCCGAACAGGGCGGCGCGGCCGACCGTGGGGAGCTGGCCCGCGCCGTTGCGCAGCGGGGTGATCCGCGGTTCGGTGGCCTGCGGGGGCAGCCAGTCGCGGGTCTCGCGGGGGATCGCGGCGCGCAGTTCGCGGGTGACGCTCGGGGAGCTGTCGTAGCCGGGGAGCAGGTCGTGGGTGGCGCGGGCGGTGCGCGCGTACGCCGCCTGGAGCGCGGGTTCCACGCTCAGGTGCGGGAGCCGGGCGAGTTCGGCCTCGCTGTAGTCGGCGTACACGAACTGGAGGCATTCGGGCAGTTGGTAGCGCTGGTTGATGCCGCACGAGGCGAGGGCGGTGCCGTCCGGGCCGCACAGGGCGGCGCGCAGGCGGCGTTCGAGTTCGGCTCCGACGAGCCCTCCGGTGCCGCCCAGGCCGACGAAGAGCATCGGTTGGTTGATCTTCATGGGGTGCCTTCCCGCTGGCGGTTCACAGGTCGGGGTGGCCGACCTCGGAGGCGTACGGCGACCAGGTGTCCGGGGGTGGCGCGGGGGTGCCGTCGACGACCTTCAGGACCAGGTCGTCGCCCGCGCTGAGGCCCTCGCCGGGCCGCAGGGTCACCGGTTCGTCGCCGCCGCGCCGCAGTTCGGCGTCCCCCTCGGGGGTGCGGCGCATCGCCCACTCGCCCTGCGCGGAGCGCCGTACGCGGGGGCTGTCGCCGTCGTCGACGATGTCGAAGCGGTACCAGCCCTCCCGGCCGCCGAGGACGGGGTGGCTCGCCAGTTCGCGGCCCCAGGGGTCCTCCAGGACGAGCGTCCCGCGCGGCCTGGCCGCCCGCCTGCGCCGGTACAGCTTCAGGGCGAGTACGGCGCCGGCCAGCAGGAGCACCAGGAGAACGCCCGCGACGATCCACGGGATGACGCTCAGTTTCTTCGTGACCGACACGGCGTCGAGGAGCTGGTCGTCGAGGACGGTGCCGGTGTCGTCGGTGACGACGATCTTGCCGCCGAGGGCGGTGGGGTCGGTGCCGACGGGGAAGCCGAGGCGGTCGCCGACGGCGAGTCTCACCGTGAAGCGGCGGGCCTCGGTGCCGGGTTCGACCGTGAGATGGCGGGGGGTCAGGGTCAGTCCGGTGGCCTTCGTGTCGGCGAACGCGAGGGTCAGGGTGTGGGGTTTCGTGTCCGTGTTGGAGACGGTGAGCTGCGCCTCGTGCGTGTCCCCCGGGTGCAGTTCGGCGCCGCCGAGGGCGAGGGCGGCCTCCAGGGCGCGGCCGGGGGTGAAGACGGCGGCGGGCTGGCTGCGGACGTCCGGCTGGAGGCCGATCGCCGAGACCTTCGACGTGAACATGAGGTCGCCGGACGCCTGGCGGGGCACGGTGACCGCGCCGGTGAACCTGCCCCTGCCGTCCCCGGCCAGCGCGAACGGCACCGGCTCGGCGATGCCCTCGCCGGTGAGGGTGCCGGTGACGGTGATGCCGCGCAGGTCGCGCGGGTCCGGGAGGGACTCCTCGCGGGTCAGGATCGGCACCCGCACCTCGACCTTCGCGCCGGGCGCGGGCGCGTACTCGCTGAGCGAGATCGTGGAGCGCACCGCACCGTGCCACAGGACGCTGACGGTGGCCGCCTTGTCGCGGTGCCCCTCGGGGGCGTCCAACTCGACCCGCCAACTCCCGGGCAGGGGGCGGGTGATGCGCAGCGACTCGGTGGCGGCGCCCTGTCCGGCGAACGCGTACGTCGAGTCGGCGTCCCGGGTGCCGGGTTCGATGCGCCGGCCCCGGGGGTCGTAGTAGGCGACGGTGACGGCCGGGTCGCCCTTCTCGACGACGATCGTGCCCTCCGTCGCCAGCGGCGAGATCCGTACGTCCAGGTCGCCCGGCGGGCGCTGCGAGCCGCTCTCGTCGCGGTAGTAGCAGCGGGCCGTCGCGAAGGCGTCCTGGAGGGCGCCGCTGATCTGCTGCGGGTCGTCGGCCATGTGGGGGCGGGGGCGGGCGTCCTTAAGGTTCGCGCAGCCCGCCTGGTAGCCGGCGGCTGCCATCTCCTTCAGCGCGCCCTCGTCGGCCTTGCCGAAGCCGAGCGGCCAGATCTGCACCTTCGCCGCGGCGGCCTCGGCGAACGCGTCCGCGAGGTCCTTCTCCGCCGCGTCCTTCGCCGTACGGGCGTCCAGGTTCCGGTACTTGAGGCTGTCCTTCACCTCCAGGACGCCGTCCGTCATCAGGAACAGCACGCGCGGGTCGGCGTCGGGCGCGGTGCGCAGGTCGGCGACCGCCTGCCGGATCACCTCGATGAAGTCCGTGCCCGCGCCCTCGGACTGCTCCCGGCGGCGCAGCTGCCGTGCGCAGTCGGCCGTCTTCTCGCGGGCCAGCGCGTCCAGGGCGCGGGCCGGGCACACCTTGTCGACGGCCGTCTGGCCCGGCTCCTCGGCGCTCGCGAAGCCCAGGACCTCCAGCGTGGAGCTGTTCGACGGCTCGCTGACGGCGATCGCGCCGACGGCCTCACGCTCGCGGTCGACGTCGGTGGGGGCGAGGCTGGCGGACTGGTCGACGGCCACCACGTAGTGGACGGGGCGGTCGGACGCCGGGGCGGGTGCGGCGGGTGCCGCTGCTGCTGCGGGTAGGGCGAGGGCGGCCGTGCTCACGGCCGTCACAGCGCACAGGACCCTGGAAATGGTCAATCTCGGTGCTCCCCTGAAATCGTGACGCAAACACCTCATGAGATGCCTCTCTCCCCAGGGGCATCTCCGTGTGAGCGTTCACGCTAATCCCGTACGACTGTCACCGTGTCTGATTTCCATAAGAGCGTGGCGAATTAGTTGCGGGAGGTTCGATTCGAAATCGATCAGCGATTGACCGTGTTCTTTTCGAGGTTTCCGGTGACTATTTCTGACCGGATCGGACGTCCAGGAGGGCGGCGAACCGGAATTCCTGTACACGCAGCGCCTCGGCGTCGCGGGGGCGGGCCGCCGCGAACGCGTCCATGCGGCGGCGCAGTTCGCGCCCGCGCGCCCGGGAGTCCGCGCACCACACCTGGAAGAAGGCGCCGGAGCGCAGGACGACGACCGAGCCGAGCGCCGGGAGGTCGCCGTGGCCGGCGTAGGTGTCCTCGTCGAGGTTCACCCGGCGCATGCCGCCGGGGGCGCGGTAGGGCTGGTGCGCGGCGAGGCCGCGGCGGCTCAGCCAGCGGCCCGCCTCCTCCTCGAACCGGCCGCGGGCGTCCCGGCCGGCCACCGCGAGGGCGCTGACACAGCCCGGCGCCCCGTCCAGGGCACGGCTCAGCACGGGGTCGGGCTCGCCGCGGTGGGGGCGGGTGCAGACCAGGTGGCGGCCGTCGGCGGTGCGCACCACGTGCGCGAGGAGGTACTCGACGTCCCAGGCCAGGGCCTTCGGGTCGGCGACGCCGGGTTCCGCGAGGGCTCCGGCGGCCTCGGGGCGGAAGGGGTCGGGGGCGAGGAGCGCGGGGGGCGAGGTCCAGGTGTCGAGGGGGGCCGGGCCCGCCGGTCCTCGTTCGGCGTAGCTCTCGGGTAGGGGGGTGCCGGTCCAGGCGTCGAAGTACACGATGCGGCGGTCGCCGAGCTTCACCGTGTACATCTCGCCCGCGTCCAGGGACTTCCGCCCGAGCGGGGTGAGCCTCAACTCGCCCTGTTCCTCGGCGAGATGGCCCACCGCCGTCAGGAAGGCGAGGGCCTGGCGGGTCAGCGCCGGGTCCAGGGCGAGGAACGCGGAGAGGCCGTCGGGGGTGGTCACCCCGGCCTCGGCGACGGCCCGGACCAGGTAGCGGTCGATGAGCTGGTAGGGCTCGGCGGTCGTCACCTTCGCCTCCACCTCCACCCGCCACACCGGCAGCAGGAGGTGGTGGGCCGTCTCGGGGGCGGCCCTCAGGTGGAAGGCCGCGTGCTCGACGGCGCGGGCGGGCGGGAAGCCGAGGGGGTTGTGGCGCTGGCGGGGGATCATGCGGTGCGGGCTCCGAGGCGTGCTTCGAGGTCGCGGGACGGCAGCAGTTCGCCGACTCTCGCCGTGTGGTCGCGCAGGGCGCGGGCAAGGTCCCGGAAGCCCTCGTCCGTGGCCCGGGTGAGGGTGTCGAAGTCCCCCACCAGGACCAGGCGGCGCCGGGCCCGGGTGAACGCGACGTTCGCCCGCCGCAGTTCGTCCAGGAAACCGACCGCGCCGGACGGGTTGGAGCGTGTGAAGCCGTACAGGACCACGTCCCGCTCGCCGCCCTGGAAGGAGTCGACGGTCGCGACGTCCCCCCGGCCGGGCGGCAGGTCCTTCAACAGGTTCCGGATCAGGGCGGCTTGGGCCCGGTACGGCACGATCACCGCCCACTCCTCGTCGTCTGCGGTGCAGCGGCGGGCCAGGGCGGCGAGGAGGTCGGCCTCGGCGCGGTTGACGCGGGAACGGGGGTCGCCGCCCTCGGCGCGGTCTCCCGGGGGGAGGTCGCAGGTGTCGACGAGGACGAGGGGGGTGCGGAAGAGGGGGAAGGGGGTGGCGGGGCGATGGGGAGTCCTATGGTCGTCCGGGGTGAGCAACTGGCCGTCATAGAAGGCCCGCGAGCAGAAGTCGGCGATCTCACGGGGCATGCGGCGCTGGGTGCGCAGCTGGGCGACGGCCGTGTACGGCAGGTGCTCCTGGAGGAGTTCGAGGATGCTGCGTACGGTCAACTCGGCGGCGTCGGCGCCGTGTTCGGCCTGCACGCGGGAGACCGTCTCGTCGTCGGCGTACGGCGGGAGCTGGCGGTGGTCGCCGACCAGGACCGCGCGGCGGGCGCGCACCAGCGGGACGAGCGCGTCGGCCGTGGTGATCTGGCCGGCCTCGTCGACGACCACGAGGTCGAACTCGACGCCGGTCAGCAGCGCGGGTCCGGCGCTGCCGGTGCTGGTGGCGCCCACGACATGGGCGTACCGGACGAGTTCGGCGTGCAGTTGGCCGTTCGCCGCGCGCACGTCGTCCCGCCACTCGGTGAGGACCGTACGGCGGGCCGCGAGGAGGGGGTGCGCGGTGCGGGCCCAGCGAGCGAACGCGTACAGGTCCCGCGGCGCGTCACCGACGGGCGCGAGCAGCGCGCGGCACGGGGCCTCGGCGTACTCGGCCTCCTTCCGCCACCGGGTCACCTCGCGCGCGGCCCGCTCGACGTCGGCGTGCCGCTCGTGCACGGCGGGGTGGTCGCGGGTCGCCTCGTCGAGGGCGTCCTCGGCGCTGCGGCGCTCCCGCGCGGCCTGCTCGATCGCCTCGTCGTACACGGCCAACGTCTTCTCGGCGCGGGCGAGTTGCCTGCCGCGCCACCAGCCCGGGCTCTGGTCGGTGAGGTTCGCGATCCGGTCCGCCGTACGGGTCCTGCGGTCCAGGGTGCGGCTGAGCCGTACGGCGATGCGGTCCAGTCTCATCTGCGCCGGGCCCGCGACGCCGCGGCGGGCCTCGTCCAGCGCCGCCCTCGCGTCCCGCTCCCGCCGCCGCGCCGTCTCCAGGGCGCCGACCGCCTCGTACAGGGCCTTCGGCCAGTGCTCGGCGCCGGGGCCGTCCGCCGTGTGCGCGGACAGGCGGGCGCCGACCCGGTCCAGGATGCCCTGGCGGAGGTCCGTCGCGCGGTGGTCGAGGAGGAGGTGGCGGGCGGTGGGGTCGACGCGGTGCTCGGGGCCTACGCGGAGGGTGACGAGGTCGGCGGGGAGGCGGGTGAGGACGTTGTCGACGGCGGTGTTGCTGTGGGCGGTGAGGAGGACTCGGTGGCCGGATCGGGCTGATGCGCGGGCGAGTTCGGTGATGACGGTGGTCTTGCCGGTGCCGGGTGGGCCGATGATCGCGGCCAGGTCGGGGGTGGTGAGGGCGGTTCGGAGGGCGGCTTGTTGCCAGGGGTCGAGGGCGGGGGGCTCGGTGTTCAGGTGGCGAGGGGGCGTGCCGTCGGTCCTCGAAGTGGCGTGCGGGGTACGGGGGTTGCGTGGGCCCCTGAGGATTCTGCGGGGCTCCTCGGTGGGGGCCGGGCGGGGGGCGCGAGTGCCCGCGAGGATCGGCAGGAGGTGGGGGTTTCTGGTGTGGCCGTCCCGCAGAGCGATCAGCGCGTCGGTGCGGCGGGCGTGGACCGTGGTGTTCTCGACGCGCTCCAACTCACCCTGTTTCGGGAGGTGTTGCCAGTCGACCGGCCGGTCGAGGGCCAGGGTGAGGCGGGCGCCTCGCTGGTCGACGGCCAACACCTGGCCGCGCAGGGCGGGTTCGCCGCCGATCCTCAAGACCTCGTCCTCGGCGGGGAAGCGGCGGCCGTGCAGGACGAACGTGTACGTCGCCCGGTGGGCCGTCGGGAGGACGTCCCGGTACGTGAACGGCCTTGCCGCCGCCGCGCGTTCGCGTTGCAGCTCGTGTTCCGTGTCCACGGCCTTCGTGAGGAGGCCGAGGTGGCGGGCCTCGCGTTCGTCGGGGGCGCGGTGGCCCTTCGTCGCGGCCTCCTTGCGCAGGAGGTCCCACTCGGCGGTGAGGCGGTCCCAGTGGGTCTCCGCGTGGCCGGGGGGCGTGTCGCGGACCAGCCACGCGGTGGGGCGCAGCAGGAGGCAGCCCCGGGCCAGGCGGTGGTGGTCGTCGAAGCGGAGGGGGGTGACCGTGCGGACCTGGTAGCCGCCGGCGTCGGGCGCCGGCACGAGGAGGGCGAGCCAGCCCCTGCCGTACAGGGCGAGGGCCTGTTGCCGTCTGCCGGGTGGGGGGAAGGTGGCGGGGGTGGTGTCCCTCGCGATGAGGTCGGCTTCCAACTCCTCGATGCTGCTGGGGAGATGGGGGTGGTCTCGGCGGAGGCGGGTGAGGATGCCGTGGAGGGAGTGGGCGGGGGTGAGGACCAGGGGGGTGGGGAGGTCCAGGGTGCGGGTCAGCATGGGGTGGGGTTCTCGGTCGTAGGGGTGGTGCGGTGGCGGAGGCGTCCGCCGGGGGGCATTCCCGCGGGGCGGGCGAAGGGGTTCTCCACGTCCTCGGAAGCGGCTCGGCGGAGGTGGACGGCCAGTTCGGGGGCGGTGGGCCGGGCGGCGGGGTCGGGGGCGAGGGCGGCGCGCAGGAGTTCGTCCAGGAAGGGCGAAGTGGTGGGGAGGTAGGCGCAGACAGGAAGGACGAAGGGGCGGGCCGGGGGTGTGCCGGTGAGCAGGCGGTAGGTGAGGGAGGCGAGTTGGTACACGTCAGTGGGTGGGCCGATGCGGAAGGAATGAAAGGCGGCGAACTCCTGCTCGGGAGCCCGGTAGCCCGCGTGTCCCTCGCCGGGGCGCGGAAGCCGGAAGGCCGAGCCGAGGTCCCGCAGGCTCGGCCGCTCGACGGACCGCAGGATCACGGCCTCCGGAGCCAGGCCGCGGTGGGCCAAACCCTCCTCATGGAGGGCGGCGAGCGCCTCGGCCAGGCGTGCGCACCCCCGCAGAATCCTGTGGCGCGCGACGCCGAGCTGCGGTTCCGTACCGAACGCCTTCGCGACGGTCGGCAACGGCCTCTCCGTCCAGGGGCCGGTCCTCGGCCAGGGCAGGGCGAGCAGGGCAGAGATTCCCTGGACCTCGTACACCCCCGGTTCCGGCAGTGCCTCGCCCGGCCTTCGTGCGAGGAACTCGTGCTCCGACCGCAGCGCCTCCCGGCCCTCCCCCGGTCCGTCGACCCGTCTGAGCCACACATACCGTGACTTCGGCCCGAGCCGCAGCGCTCGTCCCCAGAACTCTCCGTCCTGCTCCCCGAGTTGCTCCCCCTCCAGCAGGTACTCCACCTTCCCGAACCGCACCGAGGACCCCGCCTGCCAGCCGCGCGGCACCTCCATGGGTCTGCTGACCACCTCCGGCACGCAGACCTCCTCCTCGTCGCACTCCAGCTCCCGGATCACCGCCATCGCGAACGCCGCCGCGCTCCTGGACCCCGACTCCGTCGCCTCGCGCGTCCGGTCTGCGATCCCCCGCACCGTCACCGCGGGCCACCCGTGGTGCATGTGCGCGGCCTGCGACAGCCCCGCGCTCTCCATCTCGACGGCCACGGCGTCCTCGTAGTGCCGGCGCAACTGCCTGAGGTACGCGGTGTTCTCCCCCTCGTGAACAACCTCCCCGGCGGCGACCGGCTTGAAGTGGACGGCGGGGGCGCCGGGCTCGCGGCGCCAGCGGCGGTGCGCGGCGGCGGCCGTCTGCCGTACCTCGTGGGAGAGTTGCCAGGTCTCGGGCCGGGCGTGGAAGCCGCTGTCGGTGGCTTTCCCGCCGTGCACCCCGTACACCTTGGTGGCTACGACGACGTCCCCGGGCGCCACACTGTCCATCAGCCCCCTGGCGGTCCCCACGAACATCACCAGCCGGGGCGCGAACCGCCGTACGGCGTGGGTCGCGACCACCGCCGCTCCCCCGTTCCCGGTGCCGATCTCCGCGAGGGCGACCCGCCAGGGTGTCCCGTCGATCCAGCCGAGCCGGTACACGGTGCCGATGTCGTCGCGGGCGGCGCTTTCCCGGTCGCCCGCCAACAGCCTTTCCACCGCGTCGAATTCGATGTCCGACGCGGTGAGAACGACGACCGTGGGGCCGCCGTTCTCCTTTTCCCGCGTATCGCGCACGCGTACTTCCCCTCGCCCTGACCGGTTGACGGCACGGCCACTTTAGCGACGGGAATACGGGGACCAGGGAGGAATACGGCAATCCCCGGGGCGCACCGGAATTCGCACAACCGAGCCGTTCTCGAACTCAGCCGGCCTTCAGACCAGCACCCGCAGCTCCGGAAGTCTCGGCGCGGTCCCCGGAATGACGTCGCGTTTGAGGCTCTCCGGCCCGTCTGCCAGACGGAGTTGGGGGAAGCGTTCGAGCAGCACCCCGAGCGCGACCTCGCAGTGCACCCGGGAGAGCCCGGCGCCGACGCAGTAGTGGATGCCCTGCCCGAACCCGAGGTGCTCCTCGGCTCCGGCGCGGGTGATGTCGAGCCGGTCGCCGTCGGGGTAGCGCCGGGAGTCGCGGTTGGCGGAGACCAGCACGAACTGCACGCAGTCCCCCTTGCGGATCCGGACTCCGTGCAGGTCGACGTCCTCGGCGGCGAGCCGCATCCGGACGACGATGTCGGGCCCGCACCAGCGCACGAACTCCTCGACCGCGCGCGGCATGAGCGTCAGGTCGTCCCGCAGGAGCCGGAGTTGGCCGGGGTGGGTGAGGAGTGCGGCGAGGCTGTTGATGAGGAGCTGGGCGGTGTTGTCGTAGCCGGCCATGACGACGTTCATGACCATCGCGACGGCTTCGACCTCGTCCAGCCCGGTGGCGAGGCCGCCGAGGAGGTCGTCGGTGGGGGCCTGACGGCGTTCGTCGAGCAGCCGGGTGATCGTCTCGATCAGCGGCGGCGAGGACGCGCCCAGCCGTTCGGGGTCCATGGAGAGGATGTCGTCGCCCCAGCGCCGGAAGACGGCCCGGTCGGCCTCGGGCACGCCGACGAGTTCACAGACGGCGGTGACGGCGGACGGGAAGGCGAGCCCTTCCACCAACTCCAGTGTCCCGTCGGCGGAGTTGGCGAGGGCCTCGGTGAGGAGGTCGTGCGTGATCTCGGCGATGCGGGGGCGCAGCGCCTGCATGCGGCGGGCGGCGAAGGTGCGGGCGACGGCGCCGCGCAGCCGCGTATGGGCGGGCGGGTCGGCGTCGAGCGCGGAGACGAGGAAGTACTTCCGCATCTCCTCGGGCAGGTTGAGCATGTCGACCAGGACGCGGCGCGGGTCCTCGCCGGTGTGTCCGTCGACCTTCTCGGGGGTGTGGACGAAGCGGGTGTGGGCGCGCAGCCCGTCGCGGACGTCGTCGTAGCGGGTGACGAGCCACACGGGCTGCGTCTCGGTCAACCAGCCGCGTACGACGGGGCCTTGCTCGCGGATCGCGCCGAAGCCGGCGGCGGGGTCGGCGAGGAAGGCGGGGTCGAGGAGGAGGAGTTCGTCCGGGGGTCGGTGGGCGGGAGCGGTGGGGGCGTCCGTCAGGTCGGTCAAGTCGTGCTCCAGAGCGGGGAGTTCAGTGCAGGCGGCCGGCGATGTCCTGGACGAGTTCCGCCTCGTGGGGGACGAGGAAGAAGTGGTCGCCGGGGAAGGTGCGCAAGTCGAAGTCGGCGGTGGTGAGTTCGGACCAGGCGTGGACGTCGGCGAGGGGGCAGTGGGCGTCGTCCAGGCCGGTGTAGGCGGTCACGGGGGTGCGCAGGGGGATCGCCCGGGGCGGGCGGTACGTCTCGATGAGGCGGTAGTCGGCGCGCAGGGCGGGCAGGAGGAGTTCGCGCAGTTCCGGGATGTCGTACACCTCGGCCTGGAAGTCGCCGAGTCCGCGCACGGTCGCGATGAGGCCGGCCTCGTCGTCCGGGTCCACTCCGGCGGGGCGGGCGCGGTGCGGGGCGGCCCGGCCGGAGGCGTACAGCCGCTCGGGGCGCACGCCGCGCCGCTCCAGCCGCAGGGCGACCTCGTAGGCGATGGCCGAGCCCATGCTGTGGCCGAACAGCGAGACGGGGAGGTCCAGCTGGCTGTCCAGGGCCTCGGTGACGGCGTCCGCCATCGCGGTCATGTCCGCGATGCAGGGTTCCATGAGCCGGTCCTGTCGGCCGGGGTAGCGGACTGCCATGACCTCGACGTCGTCCGGGAGACGGGCGCTCCAGCCGTGGAAGAGCTGGACGGTGCCGCCCGCGTGGGGGAAGCAGATCAGGCGCCGGCGGGGCGGGCGTGCGGGGCGGTGGACACGG
This sequence comes from Streptomyces sp. 4F14, assembly GCF_048159485.1. NCBI lineage: Bacteria > Bacillati > Actinomycetota > Actinomycetes > Kitasatosporales > Streptomycetaceae > Streptomyces > Streptomyces sp. 4F14. The sequence goes on along the minus strand of NZ_JBLRVY010000014.1, from coordinate 143,889 downwards.
AACCAGCGGTCGGCGCTGTGCGGTGGGGACGGGGCCGGGTGCCGCGCCGGGGCGAGGTGGGGCATGGGGGTGCGGTGCCTAACTGCTAGCGGAACATGCTGAACTGACGGGACGTCAGGAGGGAGAGGAAGTAGGGGAGTTTGTCGACGGCCCGCTTGGGGACCTGTACGGACTGCACGGTGTCGTGGGTGCGGTCGGTGACGACGAGGGTGAAGACGCCGTCCTGTTCGACGAGTTCGGCGGAGTAGACGAGGGTCTGGGTCGGGGTGTGGGTCTGGGTCTGCATGGTGCGCTCCTTTCAGCGGGCCGTACCGGCTCAGGGGGCCGTCTCGGTGAGCCAGGCGTCCCACGCCGCGTCGTCGGCGTCCGGTACCGGCGTGAACAGGTGGTGGCCGACCCACAGCGGCCAGTTCCAGCGGGCCCCGTTGTAGAAGCGGTACAGCCCGTCGGGGCCACGCAGCCCGAGGAAGTCCCCGTCGCGGTAGTCGACTTGGGCCTCGACCGGGCCGCCGGGCAACAGGGCCTCGACGGCGTCCCCCACTCCGGCCTCCGGGGGAACTCCGAGCCTCTCCCGTACGGCGTCGAAGGCGTTCGCGTCACGCGGAGGCGCGGGGCGCGACGCCTTGACGTACACGGCGGGGCGGCCGTCGAAGTGACGCAGGTATTCGGCGAGGCTGTGCTGGTAGAAGTCGACGTGCCGTTCGGCCGCGTCGGCGCGGGTGTCCCAGCCGTCGTCGGGGGTGCCGGTGTGCACCCAGTGGATGCCCATCCGCAGCAGGGCACCGTCCTCGTGCGGCTCGATCCGGTAGCTGAGGGTGTTGGTGAAGCCGTCCAAGTCCGGTGTGCGGCAGGCGAATTCGCGGGGCGGGTCCCAGGCGACGACGGTGGAGGAGCCGCGCGAGACCGCGCCGCCGAGGCGGGGTTCGACGTCCATGGGGTAGAGCCAGCCGACGTTGCCCTCCGTGGTGGCGACGGCATGGAAGACGCGGTCCGGCGTGACGGGCAGGACCTGTTCGCGGTTGACCTTCAACTCGCGGGTCACGGTGCGTTCCTGAGTCTCTGTCACCTGGCTGTTCGCTTTCTGGGGGCGTGGGTGACGGGCAGTGCGGTGAGGCGGCGTTGCAGCGGGTTGGGGCGCCAGTCCAGTTCGTCCGGGTCGGCCGCGAGGCGCAGCCCGGGGCAGCGGGCGAGGAGCGTGGAGACGGCGATCTCGGTCTCCAGGCGGGCCAGCGGGGCGCCCAGGCAGAAGTGCGGTCCCTGGCCGAAACCGAGGTGCCGGGGGTGGGCGCGGGTGAGGTCGAGGCGGTCGGGGTCGGCGTACCGCTCGGGGTCTCGGCCTGCCGAGGCGAGCAGCAGGTAGACCAGGTCGCCGGGGGCCAACAGGTGGCCGGCGAGGTCGAGTTCCTCGGCGGCGACCCGCACGATGGCCTGGCTGGGGGTGTCGTACCGGACGAACTCCTCCACCGCCTGGCGGATCAAGTCCGGGTTGTTTCGCAGGTGTTCGAGCTGGTCGGGGTGGCGCAGGAGGGCGAGGAGGCCGTTGCCGATGAGGTTGGTGGTGGTCTCGTCGCCCGCCGTGATCAGCATGAAGCAGGTGGAGAGGACCTCGTGGTCGGTGAGCCGGTCGTCCTGCGCCTGTGCGGTGACCAGGGCGCTGATCAGGTCGTCGCCCGGGTCGGCGCGGCGCTCGCGGGCGAGGCGGGTGAGGTAGGTCTCGAAGGCGTCGACGACCTTCTCGGCCTTCTCGATGTCCTCGTGGATCCTGCCCAACCCCCGGAACCACTCCTTGACCTGGGCGCGGTCCGCCTCGGGGATGCCGAACAGCTCGCAGACCACGGCGTGCGGGAGGGGAGAGGCGGCGGTGGCGAGCGCGTCGAACGTCGGGCCGTCCGCCTCGTCGATCAGCCGGTCCACGACCCCCTGGATCCTGGGCCGCAGCTCGGCCACCCGCCGTGCGGTGAACGCCTTGTTGACGAGTTTCCGCAGCCGCGCGTGGTCCGGCGGGTCGGTGTTGCTCATGACACGTCCGAGCCGCGCGACGAGCCGGCTCAGCTCCCGCATCCGCCCGTCCTGGGCGACGAGCGCGCCGGTCATCCGGTCCTTGTCGTTCGACAACCGCAGGTCGCCCAGGGCCTGTTCGACGTCGTCGTACCGGAAGACGTACCAAATGCCCTGCGCCGTGCGGTGGATGGGGTCACCGGCCCGCATCCGGGCGTAGAAGGGGTACGGGTCGCGGCGGAAGGCGTCGCCCGCCATCGCCGCCTGGTAGTCGAGGGTGTCGGTGGGGGGTGCCGTCATGGTCAGGCGTCCATCGCTTCCACGAGGCTCTTGGGCCGCATGTCCGTCCAGTGCCGCTCGACGTGGTCCAGGCACGCCTGGCGGGTGTCCTCGGGGTGGGCGACGGTCCAGCCAGCGGGGACCTCGGCGAACGCGGGCCACAGCGAGTGCTGGCCCTCGTCGTTGGTGAGCACCAGGTAGCGGGCGTCGTCGTCCTCGAAGGGGTTGGTCGACATTGCGTCAGATCTCCTCTGTGTCCGTTGAGTTGGCGAGTTCGGCGATCCGTGCGGCGAGCACGGGGCCGAGTTGGGCGAGTGCGCCCGGCCGGGTCATGCGGTCGTGGCGGGCGGTGATGTCGTACGAGGTGATCGGGCCGTCCACGTACGGCTGCCACACGTGGGCGCCCGGCGAGTCCTGCTCGCGGTCGATCGTGGAGTTGAACAGGAGCATCTCCCCCTGGAACACGGCCGGTTCGAAGGTGAGGGCGAGGCTCGCGTTGTTGATCATCACGGCGACGATGGCTTCGAGGTGGCGGCGCTCCAGGCCGGCGAGCGCGCTGCCGCGCTGCCGGAGGACGTCCATCACCTCGTCGTAGGTGAGGTCCCCGTCCGGGAGTTCGCCGGGTTCGCAGTCCAGCATGCCGACCAGGACGTCGCGTTCGGTTGGGACCGGTGCCTCGTCGAAGGTCAGGTCGACGACCGGGTAGGCGTCGAGGATCGCGAGCAACGCCGTGCGCTGGCCCAGGCGTTGGAGTTCGGTGGCGACCGCGTGGGCGATGAGTCCGCCGGCCGACCAGCCGAGGAGCAGGTAGGGGCCCTCCGGTTGGATCTTGCGGATCTGCTCGACGTAGTCGGCGGCCATCTCCTCGTAGCTGCCCGGCCTCGGCTCGTCCCGGGCGAGGCTGCGCGCCTGGATGGCGTACACGGGGTGCTCGGGGTCGACGTGGCTCAGCAGCCCGCTGTAGCACCAGCTCACGCCGCCGCCGGGGTGTACGCAGAACAGGGGCGTGCCGGTGCCGGTGGGCCTGAGCGGCAGGACGACGTCCAGCGAGCCGTCCGCGTCCTGGAGGGCGAGCCTGCCGGACAGCTCGGCGACGGTCGGTGCCTGGAACAGCGTCCGCAGGCCGATCTCGACGCCCAGGGTGTCCCTGACCCGCGCGACCAGGCGGGCCGCGAGCAGCGAGTGGCCGCCGAGATCGAAGAAGCTGTCCTCGATCCCGATCCGCTCGACGCCGAGCGCCTCCGCGAAGAGGTCGCACAGGACCTGTTCCTGAGGGGTACGGGGGCCTCGGTGGGGGGTGGTGGCCGGGGTGTGGTCGGGGGCGGGGAGGGCGGCGTGGTCGAGCTTGCCGTTGGGGGTGAGGGGGAGGGTCGGGAGGGGGAGGTAGGCCGAGGGGATGAGGTACGGGGGGAGGTGGCGGCGGAGGTGGGCGGTGAGAGTGGGCGGAGAGAGCTCCTCGTACCCAGGTACTACCTCCTGCGGCGTACCCCTCTCGGCCTTCGGCGCGGTGTCCCTCTCAGGTACGACATACGCCACCAGCCGCTTGTCGCCCTCCCGGTCCTCCCGTACGACGACCGCCGCCTGGGCCACTCCGGGGCAGGCCGCGAGGGCGGCCTCGACCTCGCCGGGTTCGACGCGGAAGCCGCGCAGTTTGACCTGGTCGTCGGCGCGTCCGGCGAACTCCAGCTCGCCGGAGCGCGTCCAGCGGGCGAGGTCGCCGGTGCGGTACATGCGGGTGCCGGGCAAGCCGTAGGGGTCGGGGAGGAAGCGTTCGGCGGTGCGGGCGGGCTGACCGAGGTAGCCCCGGGCCACCCCCGTACCTGAGAGGTACAGGTCGCCTACGACTCCGGGGGGAGTCGGGCGCAGGCGGCTGTCCAGGACGTACGCCCGCATGCCGGCCATGGGACGGCCGAGCGGGACAGGCCGAGCCGGGTCGGGTTCCGTGTCCATGACGTGGTGGGCGGCGAAGGTGGTGGTCTCGGTGGGGCCGTACCCGTCGACGACCCGCAGACCCGGGCAGGCGGCCATGACCCGGGCGACGGCTGCGGCGGACACGACGTCGCCGCCGGTCCACACCTCCCGCACGCCGGCCAGCGCTCGCGGTTCCTCCTCGGCGAGCAGCCGGAACAGCCCGGCGGTGAGCCACAGCCCGGTCACCCGCCCGTCGCCGATGGCCTGCCCCAACTCCCTGGCGTCCAGGCGGCCCTGGGGAGCGACGACGACCGTGCCGCCGTTCAGGAGCGGCACCCACAGTTCGTACGTCGAGGCGTCGAACGCGACCGGCGCGTGCAGCAGCACCCTCCGGTGCGCGTCCCCGCCGAAGCAGGGCGCCTGCGCAAGCCCGGCGACGTCGCCGTGCGTGACGACGACCCCCTTGGGGCGCCCGGTGGATCCGGAGGTGTACATCACGTACGCCGCCTGCTCCACCCGGCACCTCACCTGCGCCGGCCCGGTCCGCGCCTCGGCCTGGAGGAGCGCGGTGAGGACGTCCTCGGTGAGGACGAGCGCCGCGCCGGTCTCCCGGACGACGAGATCGACGCGGGCGGGCGGGAAGCCGGGGTCCAACGGCACATACGTACCGCCCGCCTTGAGGATCCCGAGGAGCGCGACGACGAGGTCGGCGGACCGTTCGATGAGGACGGCCACGGCCGTCTCCGGGCCGACGCCCTGCCCGGCGAGGGCGTGCGCGAGCCGGTTGGACCGCTCGTCGAGCCGCCGGTACGACCAGGTCGTGCCGCCCGCTTCGACGGCGACGGCGTCGGGGGTGGCCCGCACCTGCTCGGCGAACAGGTCGGTGAGGGGGCGGGCCGGGGCGAGGTCGGCTCCGGTGGCGAGGGTGAGGAGGTGGCGGCGCTCTTCCTCGTCCAGGATCTCGACTTGACTGACCGTCATGTCCGGTTCCTGCGTGACGAGTTCGAGGAAGCGGATCCATCGGCCGATGAGCGTGTCGACCGTCTCGGCGTCGAACAGGTCGGTGGCGTACTCGACCGCGCCGACCAGTCCGTCCGGCCGCCCGTCCTCGGTGTACCGCTCGGCGAGGCTGAACGTGAGGTCGCAGCGGGCGGTTCCGGTCGGGACGGACTCGTACCCGAGGGTGAGCCCGGGGAGGGTGAACTCGCCCGTGGGGGCGTTCTGGAGGGCCAGCATCACCTGGAACAGCGGGTGGTGGGAGAGGGAGCGGGCCGGGTTGACGACCTCCACGAGGTGCTCGAAGGGCACGTCCTGGTGGGCGTAGGCGGACAGGGCGGTCTCCCGGACACGGCCGAGGAGTTCGGTGAACGTCGGGTCGCCGGACGTGTCGGTGCGCAGGACAAGCGTGTTGACGAAGAACCCGACCAGTTCGTCGAGGGCTTCGTCGGTGCGTCCGGCGACCGGGCTGCCGACAGGCACGTCCTCGCCGGCGCCGAGGCGGGTGAGGAGTGCGGCGAGGCCCGCTTGCAGGACCATGAACATGCTGGCGCCGTGCCGGGCACACAACTCTCGGAGCCTGGCATGGAGTTCGGCGTCCATGCTCAGCGTGCATTGGGCGCCGCGCTGCGACGCGGTGGCGGGGCGGGGCCGGTCTGCGGGCAGCGGTGTCTGGTCCGGGATGCCCGCCAACGCCTCCTTCCAGTAGGCGAGTTGCCCGGCGAGGCGGCTGTCCGTGTCGTCGGCCTCGCCGAGCAGCTCTCGCTGCCAGAGCGTGTAGTCGGCGTACTGCACGGGGAGTTCGGCCCACTCCGGTGCCCCGCCCCGGCAGCGGGCGGCGTAGGCGTTCGCCAGGTCACGGGAGAGCGGGCCCATGGACCAGCCGTCGCCCGCGATGTGGTGGACGACGACGAGCAGGACGTGCGTCTCGGCGCCGAGCGTGAACAGGTGGGCGCGCAGGGGCATTTCGGCGGCGAGGTCGAAGCCGTGGGCGGCGGCTTCGGCGAGGAGTCCGGGGAGCCGCTCCTCGTCGGCGTCGCGGACGGAGAGGGTGGGGTGGGCGTCGGTCAGGATGTGCTGGTGGGGCACTCCCCCGGCGTCCGGGAACACGGTCCGCAGGCTCTCGTGACGCTCCGTCACATCCCGCAAGGCCGACTCCAGGGCCTCGCGGTCGAGGTGGCCGGTGAGGCGGAGGGCGAGCGGCATGTTGTAGGTGGCGCTCGGGCCTTCCATGCGGTGCAGGAACCACAGGCGGCGCTGGGCGAACGACAGCGGTACCCGTTCGGGGCGTTCGGCCTTGGTCAGGGCGGGCCTCGCGGCGCCGGCCCGGTCGAGGCGGACGGCGAGGGCGGCCGGGGTGGGGGCCTCGAACAGGGCCCGCACGTCGAGTTCGACACCGAGGGTCGCACGGACGCGGGACGCGAGGCGGGTCGCGAGGAGGGAGTGGCCGCCGAGGTCGAAGAAGTTGTCGTCGACGCCGACGCGTCCGGTGTTCAGCAGCTCGCCGAACAGGTCGGCCAGCAGCTCTTCTTGGGGAGTCCGGGGTGCGCGGCCGGTGGTCGTGCGGTCCGCCTCGGGGGCGGGGAGGGCGGCTCGGTCGAGCTTGCCGCTGGCCGTGCGGGGAAGGTCGTCGAGGACGACGAAGACCGACGGGACGAGGTGCTCCGGGAGCCGCTCGCGGGCGTGGGCGCGGAGGGTGGCGGGGAGGTTGCCGGTGGTGCGGGGGGTGTTGGTGAGGGGGGCGCCTGTCACGGGGGCGGGGCGGTACGGGACGCGGTGGTCGTCGACGACGAAGGTGACGTCGAGGAGTTCGGGGCCGTACGGGGACCAGGTGACATGGGCGGGGCGGCCACAGGTGTACCAGTCCTCAGGATCGGGAGCGCCTTGCGGGTCGCGGCCGGCCTCCGTGGCGAGGCGGGTGTTGGGGACGCCCGTGATCCGCAGGGCAGGGGTCGCATCGGCCGCCGCCAGCGCCTGGTCCAGGGTGAACACGTCCTGGTCCCAGACCAGTTGAGTGATCGCCTGCTCGGTGGTCCTGGCCGCCTCGCGGAGGGTGACGTCGTACCGGTGGCGGGTGAGTTCGTTGTGGTGGCGTCCCCGGCGGACCTCGATCGAGACGTCCAGGCGCGGGTCCAGCGTGGTGAACCAGTCGGGGTCGACGAGGAGTTCCTCCTCCCTCCGCACCGCTCGGTCGACGGCCTCCGGGTCCTGTGCGTGGACGGCGGTGAGGAAGGGCCGCAGCAGCCTGAGGTTGCGGACGTCACCGAGGAACAGGGCGCCACCGGGAGCGAGGAGAGCCGTCAACTTGCCTACGACATCCCGGAGATACTCGCCGCTCGGGAAGTACTGGATCACCGAGTTGATGACGATCACGTCGAACGCGCCCTCGGGCAGGCCGGTCACGTCGTGCGCGGGCTGGGTGCGGAGGACCACCTTGCCTGTCAACTCGGGCTGCCGGTCCACGTGTTCGGTGAGGACGCCGATCGCGGTCGCCGAGAAGTCCGTGGCCCAGTACGTCTCACAGTCGGGCGCGAGCTTCGCCAGCAGCAGGCCGGTTCCGGCGCCGACCTCCAGGACGCGGCGCGGCCTGAGGACGCGGATGCGGTCGACGGTGGCGTCCCGCCACTCCCGCATCTCCGCCTCGGGGATGGGCCGGCCGTCGTAACTGCTGTTCCAGCCGGTGAAGTTCTCGCCGAACGCGGTCTGCGCGGCGGTCACGGGGAGGGCGTCGTAGGTCTCCCGCCAGGTCTCCACGATGTCCAGTTCGTGGTCTCGGCGGGCGCCGGCCGGGACGACGTAGGCGATCAGGCGGTCGTCCCGTACGGTCACGACGCTGTGCGCGATGGCCGGGTGGTCGGTCAACTGGGCTTCGATCTCGGCGGGTTCGACGCGGAAGCCGCGTACCTTGACCTGGTCGTCGGCGCGTCCGGCGAACTCCAGCTCACCGCCACGCGTCCAGCGGACGAGGTCACCGGTGCGGTACATGCGAGACCCGGGCGGGCCGTACGGGTCGGCGACGAAGCGATCCGCCGTCAGGGCCGGGCGGTTGAGGTAGCCACGCGCCAACCCCGCGCCCGCGACGTAGAGTTCACCGGCGACGCCGGGCGGGACCGGCTGGAGCCCGGCGTCCAGGACGTACACCCGCGCCCCGGTGATCGGACGTCCGATAGGCGGGAGTTGGCCCGTCGGGATGAGCGGGTCGCTCATCGTCGCGCAGACCGTCGTCTCGGTCGGACCGTACGCGTTGATCATCCGACGACCCGGAGCCCACCGCTGCACCAGCTCCGGAGAACACGCCTCCCCCGCGACGACCAGCGTCCTCGCCCTCAACTCCCCCTCCAGCGCGACCAGTACGGACGGCGGAACCGTCACATGCGTCACGTCGAGTGCGGTGAGCGCCGGGAGCGGGTTGCCAGGAGGGGGCAGGACGAGGGTCGCGCCGGTCAGCAGGGCCGTGTACAGCTCGGACACGGACGCGTCGAAGCTGGGCGAGGCGAACTGGAGGATCCGGCTGTCCGCGCCGATGGCGAACCGCTCGACCTGGCCCGCCACGAGGTGGGCGAGCCCGGCGTGACTGACGACGACGCCCTTGGGGCGGCCGGTCGAGCCCGAGGTGTAGATGACGTACGCCGGATGCTGCGGCAGGACACGAACTGGGGGTGCCGTGTCAGGGTGATCGGTTGCCTCGACCGCTTCCTCGATGACGACCCTGGGCCGCGCGTCGTCCAGCATGAACGCGATCCGGGAGTCCGGGTACTGCGGGTCGACGGGCAGATAGGCCGCGCCCGCCTTCAGCACGCCGAGGATGCCGACGACGAGGTCGACGGACCGGGGCAGTTTGAGGGCCACCAAATCCTCTGGACCGACGCCTTGTCGGATCAGGTGGTGCGCGAACCTGTTGGCGCGGGCGTCCAGTTCGGCGTACGACAGCTCCCGCTCCCCCGCGACGAGCGCGACAGCATCGGGGGTCGTGCGCACCTGGCGGGCGAAGGCTTCCGGGAGGGGTTCGGCGGGGACGCCGGTGTCAGCGGCAGGCTCCAGCAGGCGGCGGCGTTCGTCGGCGGTGAGGAGGTCGGCGCGGCCGATGGGGTGGGTCGGGTTCTCAACTCCCGCTCGCAGCAGGCGGGTCCAGCGGTCGACGAGGTCGGTGACCGTGTCGGGGTCGTAGAGGTCGGTGGCGTACTCGACGGCTCCGGAGATGCCGCCCTCGGGGCGTTCGTAGAGGTTGAAGCCGAGGTCGAACTTGGCGGTTCCGGTCGGTACGGCCAGCGGGGTGACGCGCAGACCGGGCAGGTCGAAGGTGCCCATGGGGGCGTTCTGGAGGGCGAACATCACCTGGAACAGGGGGTGATGGGAGAGAGAGCGGACCGGGTTGAGTTCCTCCACGAGGTTCTCGAACGGCAGGTCCTGGTGGGCGTAGGCCGACAGGGACGTCTCCCGGACGCGCCGGACCAGTTCCTCGAAGGTGGGGTCGCCGGACGTGTCGGTGCGCAGGACAAGGGTGTTGACGAAGAACCCGACCAGATCGTCCAGCGCCTGATCCGTACGGCCCGCCACCGGACTCCCCACCGCGATGTCCGTCCCCGCACCGAGACGCGTGAACAGCGCGGCCAGACCCGCCTGGAGCACCATGAACAGGCTCGCGCCCTGCCGCTGGGCGAGGTCGCGCAGACCCTGGTGGAGTTCCGGGTCGAGGTCGACGAGGAGGTGGGCGCCGCCGTAGCCGGCGACCGGGGGGCGCGGCCGGTCGGCGGGGAGCCGGACTTGGTCGGGGAGGTCGGTCAACTGGTGTTTCCAGTAGCCGAGTTGCGTGCCGAAGGTGCTCGCGGGGTCGGATTCGTCGCCGAGGAGGGCGCGTTGCCACAGGGTGTAGTCGGCGTACTGGGCGGGCAGGGGCTGCCAGTCCGGCTTGCGGCCCGCGCTCCGGGCGGCGTACGCCTCGGCGAGGTCGCGGGAGAGGGGGCCGGTGGACCAGCCGTCGCCGGCGATGTGGTGCATGACGAGGAGCAGGACGTGTTCGTCGCCGGGGAGCGCGAACAGCTCGGCCTTCAGGGGGAGTTCGGTGGTCAGGTCGAAGGTGGAGCGGGCCGCGCGGGAGAGGAGGTCCGGCAGGCGTGCTTCGTCGGTGTGGGTGACGCGCAGGCGGGGGTGGGCGCCGTCCAGGACGTGCTGGGCCGGGGTGCCGTCCGGGCCTTCGGGGAACACGGTGCGGAGGCTCTCGTGGCGGTCCACGACATCGGCGAGGGCCGCTTCGAGGGCGCGTTCGTCGAGTCGTCCGGTGAGGCGGAGGGCCAGGGGGATGGTGTAGGTGGCCTCGCCGCCCTCCATCTGGTGCAGGAACCACAGGCGGCGCTGAGCGAACGACAACGGCAGGACGTCCGGGCGGACTTGGCTCGTCAGGACGGGCCGGGCCGCTCCGGCGGAGTCCAGCGTGGCGGCGAGTCCGGCGACGGTCGGCGTCTCGAACAGGGTGCGCAGCGGCAGTTCGACGCCGAGGGCGGCGCGGACCCGGGAGGCCAGGCGGGTGGCGAGGAGGGAGTGGCCGCCGAGGTCGAAGAAGCTGTCGTCCGCGCCGACTTGGGTGACACCGAGCACCTCGGCGAAGAGCCCGGCGAGCACTTGCTCGCGGGGAGTGCGGGCTTCGCGGCCGAAGGAGGTGAACTCCGGTGTGGGCAGGGCGGTTCGGTCGAGTTTGCCGTTCGGTGTGAGCGGCAGCGCGTCCAGGACGACGACCGCGCCGGGCACCATGTGGTCGGGCAGCCGCTCCTTGAGGTGCGCCCGCAGCGCGGCGGGGTCGGGTTCGGCGCCGGGCACGGGGACGACGTAGCCGACGAGCCTGTCCCGCCGTACCGCCACGACCGTGTGGGCCACCTCGGGGTGATCGGCCAACTGGGCTTCGATCTCGGCGGGTTCGACGCGGAAGCCGCGTACCTTGACCTGGTCGTCGGCGCGTCCGGCGAACTCCAGCTCACCGCCACGCGTCCAGCGGACGAGGTCACCGGTACGGTACATGCGGGACCCGGGCGGGCCGTACGGGTCGGCGACGAAGCGATCCGCCGTCAGGGCCGGGCGGTTGAGGTAGCCACGCGCCAACCCCGCGCCCGCGACGTAGAGTTCACCGGCGACGCCGGGGGCCACGGGCTGGAGCCCGGCGTCCAGGACGTACACCCGCGCCCCGGCGATCGGACGTCCGATAGGCGGGAGTTGGCCGGTCGGAATGAGCGGGTCGCTCATCGTCGCGCAGACCGTCGTCTCGGTCGGACCGTACGCGTTGATCATCCGACGACCCGGAGCCCACCGCTGCACCAGCTCCGGAGAACACGCCTCCCCCGCGACGACCAGCGTCCTCGCCCTCAACTCCCCCTCCAGCGCGACCAGTACGGACGGCGGAACCGTCACATGCGTCACGTCGAGGTCTGTCAGTGCGGGCAAGGGGGCGTCGACAGGGGCGAGGACCAGGGTGGCGCCCGTGAGGAGTGCGGCGCACAAGTCCCAGAAGGAGGCGTCGAATCCGGTGGAGGTGAACTGGAGGACGCGGCTGTCGTCGTCGAGGGCGAGGCGTTCGGCCTGGGCGGCGACGAGGCTGGGGATGCCGGCGTGGGTGACGACGACGCCCTTGGGGCGGCCGGTCGAGCCCGAGGTGTAGATGACGTACGCCGGGTGCTGCGGCAGAACACGAACTGGGGGTGCCGTGTCAGGGTGATCGGTTGCCTCGACGGCTTCCTCGATGACGACCCTGGGCCGCGCGTCGTCCAGCATGTGCGCGATCCGCGCCTCGGGGTACTCCGGGTCGACGGGGACGTAGGCCGCGCCCGCCTTGAGCACGCCGAGGATGGCGACGGCCAGCTCGATGGACCTGGGCAACTTCAGTGCCACCAAGTCCTCGGGTCCCACGCCCTGTTGGATCAGGTGGTGCGCAAACCGGTTGGAGTGGGCGTCGAGTTCGGCGTACGTGACGGTCTTGGCGCCGCTGACGACTGCGGGGGCATCGGGGCGGCGGGTCGCCTGTCGCCGGAACAGGTCGGGGAGGACGGCTGGTTGGGCGTCGCGGGTGGTGTTGCGGTCGTGCAGGAGGGTGTGGCGTTCTTCGGTGTCGAGGACATCGAGTGTGCCGATCCGGCGACCGGAGTCGGTCACGGCAGACGTCAGCAGGCGTCGCCAGCGGGCGAACAGGGTGTGGACGGAGTCCTCGTCGAACAGGTCGGCGCTGTACTCCAGGACCGCTTCGAGGCCGTCGGGGGTGCCGTCGGGGCGGCGGCGTTCGGTGACGGCGATGGCGAGGTCGAGGCGGGCGGTGCCGGTGCCGACGGGGACCGGGGCGGTGTGCAGGCCGGGGAGGGCGAAGTCGCCTTCGGGGGTGTTCTGGAGGGCCAACAGGACCTGGAACAAGGGGTGGTGAGCGAGGGAGCGGACCGGGTTGAGGGTCTCGACCAGGTGCTCGAAGGGCACGTCCTGGTGGTCGTAGGCCGACAGCGCGGTCTCCCGGACGCGGGCGAGGAGGTCGGTGAAGGTGGGGTCGTCGGACGTGTCGGTCCGCAGGACCAGGGTGTTGACGAAGAACCCGACCAGATCGTCCAGCGCCTGATCCGTACGGCCCGCCACCGGACTCCCCACCGCGATGTCCGTCCCCGCACCGAGGCGGGTGAACAGTGCGGCCAGACCCGCCTGGAGCACCATGAACAGGCTCGCGCCGTGGCGGCGGGCCAACTCGTGGAGGGCGCGGTGTAGTTCGGCGTCGATGGTGGCCGCGAGGTGGCCGCCCCGGTGGGTCGTGCCCGCCGGGCGGGGGCGGTCGGTGGGGAGGTGGAGCTGTTCGGGGAGGCCCGCCAGCGCCTCGCGCCAGTAGGCGGTCTGTCCGGCGAAGGCGCTCGTGGCGTCGGTCTCCTCGCCGAGGAGGTCGCGCTGCCAGAGGGTGTAGTCGGCGTACTGGACGGGGAGTTGGGTCCAGTCGGGTGCCCCGCCCCGGCTGCGGGCCGCGTACGCCGTCGCCAGGTCGCGGGAGAGCGGCCGCAGCGACCAGCCGTCGCCCGCGATGTGGTGCAGGACGAGCAGCAGGACGTGGTCCTCGGGCGCGAGGGTGAACAGCTCGGCGCGCAGGGGGATGTCGACGGCCAGGTCGAATCCGTGGCGCGCGGCGCGGGCCAGCGCCTCGGGGAGGCCGGCCTCGTCGGTGCCGGTGACGGTGAGCACCGGGCGGGCGTCGGGCAGGATGCGCTGGTGGGGAACGCCGTCCACGTCCGGGAAGACCGTCCGCAGACTTTCGTGACGGTCCGTCACATCGCCGAGGGCGAGGCCGAGGGCTTCCCGGTCGAGGGGGCCGGTCAGGCGCAGGGCGAGCGGCATCGCGTAGGTGGCGCTCGGGCCCTCCATGCGGTGCAGGAACCAGAGGCGGCGTTGCGCGAACGACAACGGCAGGACGTCGGGGCGGAGTTGGCGGGTGAGGGAGGGGCGTGCCGCGTCCGCGTCGCCGAGGCGGGTGGCGAGGGCGGCCGGGGTGGGGGCCTCGAAGAGGGCGCGGAGTTCGGGTTCGACGCCGAAGACGGCGCGGATGCGGGAGATCAGGCGGGTGGCGAGGAGGGAGTGGCCGCCGAGGGCGAAGAAGTCGTCGTCCGGGCCGACTTGGGCGACGCCCAGCACTTCCGTGAAGAGGTCGCACAGCATCTGTTCGCGTGCGCTGCGCGGGGCCCGGCCCGTCGTCTCGGGGGCGGGTGCGGGCAGGGCGGCGCGGTCGAGCTTGCCGTTGGGGGTCAACGGCAGGGCGTCCAGGGCGAGTACGGCCGAGGGGACCATGAAGTCCGGGAGCCTGTCGCTGAGTTCGGTGAGGAGGGGTGCGGTGGGGACAGTGGCGGGGACGACGTACGCCACGAGGCGGTCGTCCCGTACCAGGACCGCCGCGCCGGTCACCCCGGGGCAGGCGGTGAGCGCGGCCTCGACCTCGCCGGGTTCGATGCGGAAGCCCCGTACCTTGACCTGCTGGTCGGCGCGGCCGAGGAACTCCAGCTCGCCGTCGGTGCGGCGACGGGCGAGGTCCCCGGTGCGGTACATGCGGGCGCCGGGCGGGCCGTAGGGGTCGGCGACGAAACGATCGGCCGTCAGGGCGGGCCTGTTGAGGTAGCCGCGCGCCAGGCAGACGCCGGAGAGGTACAGCTCGCCGGGGACGCCCGGCGGGACCGGGCGCAGGGCCAAGTCCAGGACGTGCGCCCGGACTTGGTCGATCGGACGGCCGATGGGGACCGGGTGGGTGTCGTGTCCTGCGGGCAGCGCGTGGGCGGTCACGACGTGGGTTTCCGCCGGGCCGTAGTGGTTGTGGAGCCGCCGGTCCCGGAAGGCGTTCAGCGCGCCGACCCGCATGGCCTCGCCGGCCTGCACGATCAGCCGCAGGTCCGGCAGAGCCCTGTCCTGTTCCTCGGCCGCCTGCGCGACCGCCTCCAGCATCAGGGTCGGGGCGTACAGCTCCTCGACGCGGTGCCGCTCCAGCCAGCCCACGAACCGTTCGGCGCTGCGCCGTTCGGCGTCCGTGGGCACGATCAGCGTCTTGCCGTACAGCAGCGCGGACAAGGTCTCCTGCACGGCGACGTCGAAGCCGGCGGCGGTGAACTGAGCGACGCGCGTGCCGGGTTGGCCGCCGAGGGTGGTGTGGTGCCAGTGCAGGAGGTTCGCGAGGGCCCCGGCGGGCATGACGATCGCCTTGGGGCGGCCGGTCGAGCCGGAGGTGTAGATGACGTACGCCGGGTGCTGCGCGAGGTACGTCACCTCGGGTGCGGTGTCGGGGTGGGCGGGGCCGGGGTCGACGGCGGTCGGGTCGTCGAGGACGAGGGCCGGGCGGGCGTCGGCGAGCATGAACTCGCGCCGGGCCAAGGGGTATTCGGGGTCGATGGGGAGGTAGGCGGCGCCCGTCTTCAGGACGGCGAGGGTCGCGACGACCGCTTCGACGCCTCGGGGCAGGGAGATCGCGACGATGTCCTCGGGGCCGATCCCGCGTGCGGTGAGGGAGTGGGCCAGGCGGTTGGCGCGGGTTTCGAGGCCGGCGTAGGTGAGGGTGGTGCCCTCGAAGACGACGGCGGGGGCGTCGGGGAGTTCGGCGGCCCGGCGGGTGAAGAGGGCGGGCAGCGGGACGAACTCCCTTTGCCGCTCGGTGGTTTCACAAGTGGGCGCGTGTTCGTCGTCGAGGAGGACGTCGAACCGGCTCAGGCTCGACTCCGGTTCGGCGACGGCCTGGTGAAGCAACTGGACCCAGCGGGCCAGGATCCGTTCCACCGTGTCCGTGTCGAACAGGTCGGCCGCGAACTCCACATACCCGTGAACGCCCGCTTCCCGCTCCAGCAGGTGGAACGACAGGTCGAACATCGCCGTCGGTGTGTGCACGGGCACGATCTCGGCCTGCACGCCCGGGAGTTCGAAGGTCCCGCCGGGTACGTTCTGGAGCGCCAGCAGGACTTGGAACAGGGGTTGCCGGGCCAGTGAGCGCGTCGGGTTGAGGGCCTCGACCAGGTGCTCGAACGGCAGCTCCTGGTGGTCGTAGGCGGCGAGGGCCGACTCCCTTACGCGGCCGAGGAGTTGGGTGAACGTCGGGTCGCCCGAGGTGTCCGTGCGCAGGACGAGGGTGTTGACGAAGAAGCCCACGAGGTCGTCGAGGGCCTGGTCGGTGCGGCCCGCGATGAGACTGCCGACGGGGAGGTCCTCGCCCGCGCCGAGCTTGTTCAGCAGGGCGGCGAGACCGGCTTGGAGCACCATGAAGAGGCTCGCGCCCTGGCGGCGGCCCAGGTCGAGGAGCGCGGCGTGCAGGTCGGCGTCCAACTCGACGCGGACCTGGCCCCCTTGGAAGGTGGGCGTGGTCGGCCGGGGCCGGTCGGTGGGGAGGTGGATCTGGTCGGGGAGCCCGGCGAGTGTCGCGGTCCAGTACGCGGACTGTCGCGCGAACAGGCTCTCCGAGTCGTGGGCGTCGCCGAGGAGTTGCTCCTGCCAGAGCGTGTAGTCGCCGTACTGCACCGGGAGTTCGGTCCACTCGGGGGCCTTGCCCGCGCGGCGTGCTGTGTACGCGGTGGCGAGGTCGCGGGAGATCGGGCCGAGGGACCAGCCGTCGCCCGCGATGTGGTGGACGGTGACGAGGAGGACGTGGACGCCGGGTCCGTCGGTGAACAGGTCGGCGCGCAGGGGTGGTTCGGTCGCCAGGTCGAAGGGGCGGGCCAGGGAGGCGGCGAGGTCCGTGCCCTCGGTGACCGGGAGTTGGGGGCGGTGTTCGGGCAGGACGTGCTGGCAGGGCACGCCGTCGACGTCCGGGAAGACGGTCCGCAGGCTTTCGTGACGGCTCGTCAGATCTGTGAGGGCCGCTTCGAGGGCGGGCCGGTCGAGCGGGCCGGTCAGGCGCCAGGCCAGCGGGATGTGGTACGCCGCGCTGCCGCCGTCCAGCCGGTGCAGGAACCACAGCCTGCGCTGGGCCGACGACAGAGGCAGGCGCTCGGGCCGGGCGGCCGGGACGAGTGCCGGACGGGCCTCACCCGCCGCGCTGAGGCTCGCGGCGACTCCGGCGACGGACGGGGACTCGAAGAGCGCCCGCAGCTCCAGCTCCACACCGAGCGCGGCGCGGACCCGGGCGACGAGGCGGGTGGCCAGCAGAGAGTGGCCGCCGAGGTCGAAGAAGTCGTCGTCCAGGCCGACTTGGGCGACGCCGAGCACCTCCGCGAACAGGTCGCACAGGATCTCCTCGCGCGCAGTGCGCGGCGCGCGGCCGGCCCCCGTCGGCGTGAGGTCCGGCGCGGGCAGGGCGGCCCGGTCCAGCTTGCCGTTCACGGTCAGCGGCAGGGCGTCCAAGGCGACGAACGCGGCCGGGACCATGTGCTCCGGGAGCCGTCCGCGCAGGTGGGCCCGGAGATCGTCCGGTTCCGCGTCACCGACCACGTACGCGACGAGCCGGGTGTCGTCAGCGCGGTCCTGCCGGGCCAGTACGGCGACCTGGGAGACCTCCGGATGCCCGGCCAAGGCCGCCTCGATCTCCCCCAACTCGATCCGGAAACCGCGGACTTTGACCTGGTCGTCCGCACGGCCCGCGTACTCCAGCACCCCGTCGGCCCGTCGCCGCACCAGGTCACCGGTGCGGTACATCCGGGCGCCGGACACCCCGAACGGGTCGGCGACGAAACGCTCCGCCGACAGCCCCGGCCGGTTCAGATACCCCCGCGCCAGCCCGGCGCCGGCGACGTACAACTCGCCCACCACGCCGGGCGGTACGAGCTTCAGGTGCCGGTCCAGGACGTATGTCCGCAGGTCCGGGATCGCTGCGCCGATGACGCTCAGCTCCTTGATGGAGGAGGCGTCGAGGGCCGTGTGGGTGACGTGCACGGTCGTCTCGGTGATGCCGTACATGTTCACGAGGACCGGGGCGTCGTCCGCGTGGTGCGCGTACCAGTCCGCCAGCCGGGCGGGCTCCAACGCCTCGCCACCGAAAATCACATAGCGCAGGGACAAGTCAGCGACATCGGAGGGGAGTTGGTAGAAGGCCGACGGGGTCTGGTTGAGGACCGTCACGCCCTCATCGGCCAACAGAGCCGCGAACGCCTGAGGGTTGCGCGACACGTGATAGTCCACGACCACCAAACGGCCGCCGTACAGCAGCGGACCCCACAACTCCCAGACGGAGAAGTCGAACGCGTACGAGTGGAACAGCGTCCACACGTCGTCCGCACCGAACCCGAACCACTGGTCGGTCGCCGAGAACAGCCGCACCACATTGGCGTGCGGGATCACCACACCCTTGGGGCGGCCGGTTGAGCCGGACGTGTAGATCACGTACGCCGGATGCTGCGGCGAAATCCGTACGCCGGGATCGGTGTCGGGGTACCCCTCCCCCACCACGGCCAAGTTGTCCAGGACCAGCCTCGGTTGGGCGTCCTCGATCATGAACTCCCGTCGGGCGGCGGGGTAGTCGGGGTCGAGCGGCAGGTAGGCGGCGCCGGATTTGAGGACGCCGAGGACGGCCACGACGAGGTCGGCGGACCGGGGCAGGGCGAGGGCGACCAGGTCTTCCGGGCGTACGCCTCGGTTGATCAGCCAGTGGGCCAGGCGGTTGGCGCGGGCGTTGAGTTCGCCGTACGTGAGGCGGTCGGGGCCGGCGGTTACGGCCAACGCGTCGGCGCGGGCGCGTACTTGGGCCTCGAAGAGGGAGACGATGTCGGCGCTCGGAGCAGCCGTCAGGGGGGCGGGGAGCAGGGCGGCGCGTTCCGTGGGCGACAGGACGTCGATCTCGCTCAGGCGGACCCGGGCGTCGGTGACACCCGCCCTGAGGACGCGGATCCAGCGGTCGACCATGCCCTGGACGGTGGCGGTGTCGTAGAGGTCGCCGGCGAACTCCACGAAGCCGTCGATGCCTTCGGGTTCTCCGTCGTCCGTGTGGCGTTCGGACATGGAGAAGATGAGGTCCAGCTTGGAGGTGGTCGTGGTGAGTTGGACGGTGCCGGTGGTGAGGCCCGGCGGGGCGAAGTCGGCCCGGGGCGCGTTCTGGAGGACCAGCATCACCTGGAACAGGGGGTGGTGGGCCAGGGAGCGGGCCGGGTTGAGGGCCTCGACGAGGTACTCGAACGGCAGGTCCTGGTGGGCGTAGGCGGCGAGGGAGACGTCGCGGACGCGGGCGAGGAGTTCGGCGAAGGTGGGGTCGCCCGAGGTGTCGCCGCGCAGGACGAGGGTGTTGACGAAGTAGCCGATCAGGTCGTCGAGGGCCTGGTCGGTGCGGCCGGCGATGAGGGTGCCGACGGGGAGGTCCTCGCCCGCGCCGAGCTTGTCGAGGAGCCCGGCGAGTCCGGCGTGCAGGACCATGAAGAGGCTGGTGCCGTGGGTGCGGGCCAACTCGCGCAGCTCGTGGTGGAGTTCGGCGTCCAGGCGGACGCGGACGAACCCGCCCCGGTGGGAGGCGACGGCCGGGCGGGGCCGGTCGGTAGGGAGGTGGAGCTGTTCGGGGAGCCCGGCGAGGGTGTCCGTCCAGTAGGCGGCCTGGCGGGCGAAGAGACTGTCCGAGTCCCGGGCGTCACCGAGGAGTTGGTGCTGCCAGAGCGTGTAGTCGGCGTACTGCACGGGAAGTTGGTTCCACACCGGTTCCTCGCCCCGGCAGCGGGCCGCGTACGCGTCGGCGAGGTTCTGCGCGAGCGGGCCGAGGGACCAGCCGTCGCCCGCGATGTGGTGGATCACCAGCAGGAGGACGTGTTCATCCTCGGCGACCGTGAACAACTGAGCGAACAGGGGTAGTTCGACCGCCAGGTCGAAGGCGTACCGGAGGGCCTCGGCGAGGACGGTGTCGAGCGTCGCCTCGGTGACGGTCCCCGCACGCAGCGGGAGCCGCGCCTCGCCGGGGTCGAGGATCCGCTGATAGGGGACGCCGTCGAACTGCGGGTAGACGGTGCGCAGGCTCTCGTGGCGTACGACGACGTCGGCGAGCGCGGTCTCCAACGCGCCCTGGTTCAGGGGGCCGTTGAGCCGCCAGGCCAGCGGGATGTTGTAGTTGGCGCTCTCGCCCTCCAGTTGGTGGAGGAACCACAGGCGGCGCTGGGCGAACGACAGGGGGATCAGTTCGGGGCGGGACGGCGAGGCGTCGAGGGCCAGGCGGGCCTGTCCGGCGGCGGCGAGGCTCGCGGCCAGCCCGGCGGGGGTCGCGGCCTCGAAGAGGGCGCGCAGTTCGAGTTCGACGCCGAGGGTGACGCGGACCCGGGCGACGAGACGGGTCGCGAGGAGTGAATGGCCGCCCAGATCGAAGAAGTTGTCGTCCACGCCGGCCTCGGGGACGCCGAGGATCTCCGCGAACAGCTCGCACAGGATCTGCTCCTGCGGGGTGCGCGGCGCGCGTCCGGAGCCGACGGCCCCGACCTGCGGCTCGGGCAGCGCACGGCGGTCCAGCTTGCCGTTGGCGGTCAGCGGCAGGGCGTCCAGCGCGACGAACGCGCCCGGCACCATGTACTCCGGCAGCCGCTCCCTCAGGTGCTGCCGCAGCGTCGCCGAGTGCGCGACCGTGCCGGGCACGGGGACGACGTACGCGACGAGCCGGGTGTCGTCGGCGCGGTCCTGCCGGGCGAGGACGGCGACCTGGGCGACCTCGGGATGTCCGGCGAGGGCCGCCTCGATCTCGCCCAACTCGATGCGGAAACCCCGGACTTTGACCTGGTCGTCAGCGCGCCCGACGAACTCCAGGGTGCCGCGCGCGTTCCAGCGCACGACGTCGCCGGAGCGGTACATGCGGGTCCCCGGCAGCCCGTACGGGTCGGCGACGAAACGCTCCGCCGACAGCCCCGGCCGCCGCAGGTACCCGCGCGCGAGCCCGGCGCCGGCGACGTACAACTCCCCTGCCACGCCCGGCGGTACGGGGTTGAGGCGCTCGTCCAGGACGTAGACGCGCAGGTCGGGGATGGCCGTACCGATGACGCTGGACGGCTGTCCGGTGGAGGCGGCGCGCAGGGCCTCGTAGGTCACGTGCACGGTCGTCTCGGTGATGCCGTACATGTTCACGAGGACCGGGGCGTCGTCCGCGTGGTGCGCGTACCAGTCCGCCAGCCGGGCGGGCTCCAACGCCTCGCCGCCGAAGATCACATACCGCAACGACAAGTCGGCGGCGTCCGACGGAAGTTGGTAGAAGGCGGAAGGGGTCTGGTTGAGGACCGTCACGCCCTCGTCGGCCAACAGGGCCGCGAAAGCTTGGGGGTTGCGGGAGACGTGGTAGTCCACGACCACCAGTCGGCCGCCGTGCAGCAGCGGACCCCACAACTCCCAGACGGAGAAGTCGAACGCGTACGAGTGGAAGAGTGTCCAGACGTCGTCCGGGCCGAACCCGAACCATTCGTCGGTCGCCGAGAACAGCCGCGCCACGTTTCCGTGCGGGACCACCACGCCCTTCGGGCGGCCTGTCGAACCGGACGTGTAGATCACGTACGCCGGGTGTTCCTGCGAGATCCGCACACCGGGGTTCGTGTCGGGGTGCCCCTCCCCCACGGCGCTCATGTCGTCCAGGACCAGCACCGGTCGCGCGTCCTCGACCATGAACTCCCGGCGCTGGGCGGGGTATTCGGGGTCGACCGGGAGGTAGGCGGCACCGGCCTTGAGGACGCCCAGGATCGCGACGACGAGGTCCGCCGAGCGGGGCAGGGCGATGGCGACGAAGTCCTCGGGGCCGACGCCTCGGTCGATGAGCCAGTGGGCCAGGCGGTTGGCTCGGGCGTTGAGTTCGCCGTACGTGAGGCGGTCGGGGCCTGCGGTGACGGCCAAAGCGTCGGCGCGGGCGCGTGCTTGGGCCTCGAAGAGGGAGACGATGTCACCGCTCGGAGCAGCCGCCAGGGGGGCGGGGAGCAGGGCGGCGCGTTCCGTGGGCGACAGGACGTCGACGTCGCTCAGGCGAACTCCCGTGTCCGCGACGACCGTTCGCAGGACGCGCAGCCATCGTTCGGCCATGCTGCGGACGGTGCCGGGGTCGAACAGGTCGGTGCTGTACTCGACGGTGCCGGTGAGGCCGCCGTCGGGGTGTTCGGTGAGGTTGAAGGTGAGGTCGCACTTGGCGGTGCGGGTGGGGACGAGGTCGGCGGTGGCGCGCAGGCCGGGGAGTTCGAACGCGCCGAGGGGGGCGTTCTGGAGGGCCAGCATGGTCTGGAAGAGGGGGTGGTGGGCGAGGGTGCGGGTGGGGTTGAGCTCCTCGACGAGGTGCTCGAAGGGGAGGTCCTGGTGGGCGTAGGCGGCGAGGGCCGTCGTGCGGACGCGGCCGAGGAGTTCGGCGAAGGTGGGGTCGCCGGTCAGGTCGGTGCGCAGGACGAGGGTGTTGACGAAGAAGCCGATCATGTCGTCGGCGGCTTCGTCGGTGCGGCCGGCGACGGGGGTGCCGATGGGGATGTCGTGTCCGGCGCCGAGCTTGGCGAGGAGGGCGGCGAGGGAGGCTTGAAGGACCATGAAGAGGGTCGTTCCGTTGCGCCGGGCCAACTCGCTCAGTTCGCCGTGCAGTTCGGGATCGATGGTCAGCGGGAGCTGTTCGCCCCGGTAGGTCGTGGCGGCGGGGCGGGGGCGGTCGAAGGGGAGTTGGAGTTGCTCCGGGATCCCGGCGAGCCGGCCGGCCCAGTAGGCGAGTTGGTGGGCGGAGAGGCTGTCCGAGTCGGCTGCGTCGCCCAGCAGTTCGCGCTGCCAGAGGGTGTAGTCGGCGTACTGGACGGGGAGTTGGGCCCAGTCGGGGGCCTGCCCCGTCCGGCGGGCGGCGTAGGCGCGGGTGACGTCCTGGGCGAGGGCGCCGACGGACCAGCCGTCGCCGACGATGTGGTGCAGGACCAGGAGCAGGGTGTGGTCGGTGGCCGTCGTCTCGAACAGCTCGGCGCGGAACGGGAGTTCGGTGGCGAGGCCGAAGGTGCGGCGGGCGGCGGCGAGCATGAGGTCCGGCAGCTCGGCCTCGTCGGCGCGTGACACCGTGAGCCTGATGTCGGGGTGGTCGAGGACCCGTTGGCAGGGCACGCCGCGTTCGTCGGGGAAGACGGTGCGCAGGCTTTCGTGCCGGGTGACGACGTCGACCAGGGCCTGCTGGAGGGCTGTTCGGTCGAGGTCGCCGGTCAGGTGGAGGGCGAGGGGGATGTGATAGGTCGAGCCGGTGCCCTCCATCCGCTGGAGGAACCAGAGTCGGCGCTGTGCGGAGGAGAGCGGGACCGCGCCGGGGCGCTCGTACGGGGTGAGGGCGGGGCGGGTGCGGTGGTCGCCGGAGTCGACCGCGCGGGCGAGGCCGGCCGGGGTGGGGGCGTCGAAGAGGTCGGCGAGCCTCAGGTCGACGTCGAAGGTCGTGCGGATGCGGGCCAGCAGGCGCATCGCGAGGAGGGAGTGGCCGCCGAGGGCGAAGAAGTCGTCGTGCGGGGCGGGTTGGGGAACGCCGAGCACCTCTGTGAACAGATCGCACAGGATCTCCTCGCGCGCGGTGCGCGGCGCGCGGCCTGCCCCCGTCGGCGAGAGATCCGGCGCGGGCAGGGCGGCGCGGTCGAGTTTGCCGTTCGCGGTGAGCGGGAGGGCGTCCAGGGGGACGATCGCCGCCGGGACCATGTACTCCGGCACCCGCTCCCGCAGGTGCTGCCGCAGCGTCGCCGGGTGCGCGACCTCGCCGGACGCGGGGACGACGTACGCGATGAGCCGGTCGTCGCGGGTGATGACCGTGGCCTCCGCGATGTCCTGACGGCCCGTCAACTGGGCTTCGATCTCGCCGGGTTCGATGCGGAAGCCGCGGATCTTGAGCTGGGCGTCGGTGCGGCCGAGGTAGGTGAGGGTGCCGTCCGGGGAGCGGCGTACGAGGTCGCCCGTGCGGTACATGCGGGTGCCGGGGGCGCCGAAGGGGTCGGCGACGAAGTGGGCCGCCGTTGCCGCCGGTTGGTTCAGGTAGCCGCGGGCGAGGGCGGGGCCGGAGAGGTACAGCTCGCCGGGGAGGCCGTCGGGGAGGAGGTGGAGGGCGGCGTCGAGGACGTGGGCGCGCAGGCCGGGGAGGGGGAGGCCGAGGGTGGGGCCGGCGCCCTCGACGGGGGCGGTGAGGGCGTCGACCGTGCACTCGGTGGGGCCGTAGAAGTTGAGGCCGCGGACACCCTCCGCCTGCCTCAACTCCTCCCACAGGTCCGGCGGGAGAGCCTCGCCGCCCGCGATGACGGTGGACGGGCGGTGATGGGCCGGGTCCAGGAGGCCGTGGTCGAGGAGGGCGCGCAGGTAGGTGGGGGTGGCGTTGACGAGGTCGAGGCGGTGGGTGCGGAGGTGGGCGACGAAGGCGGTGGGGTCGGCCCAGGTGGCGCGGTCGAGGACGTGGAGGGTGTGACCGGCGAAGAGGCAGCCGAGCTGGTCCCAGGAGGCGTCGAAAGTTACTGAGGTGGTGAGGGGGATGTTGAGGGGGGAGGCGCCTTCGGGGTTCTCAAGAGTCTTCGTGTAGAGGGTGGTTCGTTGGTGGTGGATCAGGTCGGACAGGGCGCCATGGGTGGCGAGTACGCCTTTGGGGCGGCCTGTGGATCCCGAGGTGTGGATGACGTAGGCGGGGTGGAGCGGGTCGATCGCGCGCCGGGGGGCGATGGGTGACTGTTCGTCAGATTCCGTGTCGAGAAGGGTGATCGGCGTCCCGGCAGGCAGACGCTCGCGGGTCGCGGCGTCGGTCAGCACCGTCACCGGGCGCGTGTCGTCGAGGAGTTCGGCGAGACGGGCCGTGGGGTGGTCGGGGTCCAGAGGGACGTACCCGGCACCGGTCTTGAGGGTCGCGAGGATCGCGGCGACCAGATCCGCCGAGCGGGGCAGGGCGAGGGCCACGAGGCGCTCGGGGGCGGCGCCGTGGGCGAGGAGGAGGTGGGCGATGCGGTTCGCGCGGGCGTCCAACTCGGCGTAGGTCAACGTGGTTTCGGGAGCCACGACGGCGAGCGCGTCCGGTGTGCGGGATGCCTGGCGTTCGAAGAGGGCGGCGAGGTCGGGGGTCCGTGCGGCCGGAGCTGCCGAGGGCCGGGCCGATCGAGAGGGCGTAACCGTTCGGGATGGCGTACCCGTCCTCAAGAACCCGACCCGTCCGAGGAGTTCACCCCCGTCCGTCTCCCCCAGGCTCCCCAGCAGCCCCGCCAACGCCCCGGCCTGCGCGGCGTGTTCGCTCTCCTCCCAGGTCTCCACGCCGGTCTGCAACGAGACCCGCGTCCCCCGCCCGTCCTGCCGGTCCACCGCCCACACCGCGAGGTCGGTCGCCCCGCCCTCGGAGAGGTCGCGGACGGTCGCCGGGTGTCCGGCGAAGTCCGACGACCGGGAGAAGGAGCGGTAGTTGACGATCACCGGCCACGCCGAACCCGGCGTCCCGGCCAGACCGAGGTCCCGGTGGATGTCCTCCCCCCGGTACCGCTGGTGCCGCAGCGCCGACCGCACCTCGCGGTCCACGTCGTCGAGCAGCGACTGCCAGGTCCGGTCGGGGCGGACGGTCAGGCGCAGGGGGACGACGTTGGAGACGAGGCCCGGGAAGGCGGCGAGGACGCGGTCCTCGCGGGAGCGGCCGGTGACGGGGAGGCCGATGAGGAGGTCCCGGGCGCCGGTGAGGCGGTGTACGTGGAGGGCGGTCGCGGCGATCAGCGTGCGGGAGGCGCGCGCGCCGGTGCGGTGGGTGACCGCGTCCAGCGGGTCTCCGTCCAGTGGGACGGGGACGACGCGGGGGCGGCTCGTGGGGTCGGTCGCCGGGCGGCCGAGGCGGGCGGGTTCGGGGAGGCCGGCGAGGTGGTGGGTCCAGTGCGCGCGGTCCGCCGTGAAGCGGGCGGAGGCGCGGTAGCCGGCGTCGGCCTCGACGCCCTCGCGCAGGGTCGGGAACGGCGCCGGGTCCGCCGTATCCCCGCAGGCCAGGGCCGAGTAGAGGGCGGATACGCGCTCGGCCATGAGGACGAGGCCGACGCCGTCGGTAACGAGGTGGTGGTAGGCGTGGTACCAGAGCCAGTGGTCGTCGGCGAGGCGGATCAGGGCGTGCGAGTGGAGGGGGTCGCGGGCCGGGTCGAGGGGGCGCAGCCGGTCCGTGTGCATCCAACTGACCGCTGCTTCGAGGGAGTTGAAGTCGAGGTGGGCGAGGTCCGGGCCCGGGGTCTGCCGGAGGGTCTGGCGTAGCCCGTCGGGGCCGTCGGTGAACACGGCGCGCAGGCCGTCGTTCTCGGCCACGGCCTGCCGCAGCGCCGTCGCGAACAGGTCCGGGTCGACGGGGCCGTTGATCTCCAGGTACTCGCCGACGCGGTACAGGGGGAGCACGCCGGGCGTGCGCTGTTCGGCGAGCCAGATCTCGCGCTGGGCCGCGGTCGCGGGAAGAGCGGCGCCGTCGCGGGCAGACATGGGGGTACCTCCGGGGGTGGTGCGGGAGAAAGGGGACTGTGTGGAGAAGAAGAGGAGTGGCAGCGGTTTCTTCGGATGTCACCGGGGCCGGAACAGGGCCGGGTGTGCATCGGGACCGGGGACGGGCCAGAGGGAGGAGGCGGGCTGAGGACGGGCCCGGAGGGGGGCAGGGTCGGGCGCGAGGGCGAGACAGGGAGGTGCGGTCGGAGCAGGTGTCCGCGCGCGGCCGACGCCCCCGGCTCCCGCCGGTCACGTCCACGGAGCCGGCGAGAGCCACCGCAGCCAGCCCTACCGAGCCAGCCAACACACCCAGCAGCCAGGGAAGTACACCGGGATCACCTCAACCCCGCACCCCCACCCAGGACTTGCGACCGGGCCCCGCCCGCCCTACGCGGCCCGTTCCCCCGACTGCAAGCTCCACAGCGACGCGTACAACCCGCCCCGCTCCAGCAGTTCGGCGTGTGTCCCCTCCTCGGCGACCACCCCGCCCTTGTCGAGGACGTGGATCCGGTCGGCGCCCCGGATCGTGGACAGCCGGTGCGCGATGACGATCAGCGTCCGCCCCTCCGCGAACGACCGCAGCGCCCGCTGGATCGCCGCCTCGGTCTCGTTGTCGACGGCGGACGTCGCCTCGTCGAGGATGACGACCGGCGAGTCCTTGAGGATCGCGCGGGCGAGGGCGATGCGCTGGCGCTGCCCGCCGGAGAGGGCGGCGCCGCGTTCGCCGATGCGTGTGTCGTAGCGGTCGGGGAGGGTGTCGACGAAGGGGTGGGCCTCGGCGGCGCGGGCGGCGCGTTCGACGTCCTCGTCGCTCGCGTCGAAGCTGCCGTAGCGGATGTTGTCGGCGATGGTGCCGTCGAAGAGGAAGGGGTCCTGGGCGACGAACCCGACGGCGCGGCGCAGGTCGTGGCGGTCGAGGTCGCGGATGTCCCGTCCGTCGAGGAGGACTTGGCCCGCGTCGGCGTCCTGGAAGCGCATGAGGAGCCGGGCGACGGTGGTCTTGCCGGAGCCGGTGGCGCCGACGATGCCGGTGACGCGGCCGGGTGCGATGTCGAGGGAGAAGTTCTCCAGGACGGGCGGGCGGCCGGGGTAGGCGAAGGTGACGTCCTTGAGGGAGATGGCCCCTTGGACACTCGCGCGGTCCAACTCCTCGTCCCTGCCGACGGGTTCGGTGGGCAGGGCGCGCAGGTGCCGGACGCGGTCGTGGGCGGTGAGGGTGCGTTGGTACTGGTCGACGATCGTGCCGAGTCGGGTGAGGCGGAACAGGACCTGCTGGGGCAGGCCGATGAGGGGACTGAACACCTCGAAGGGCAGGTCGCCTTCGAGGACGGACCGGCCGCCGAGCAGGAGCATGCCGACCATGGAGGCGGTGGTGGTGGCGCGGATCGTCTCGCCGTGGCGGACGGTGTGGCGGTCGGTGCGGCGGTTGCCGAGACGGTACTTCTCGCCGAGCTCGTCGAGGCGGGCGGCCTCGTACTCCTCGGTGCAGAAGCTCTTGACGGTGGCGCTCGCCTGGAGGCTGTTGACCAACTGGCTGTGCAGTTCGGCCCGGTGGTCGCTGGAGACGGCGTAGTCGTCGGCGACGCGGTCCTGGTGCCGGAAGGACAGCCAGGCGACGACCGGCATCGGCAGGAACGCGATCCACGCGATCTGCGGGGCGAGGATGAGGAACGCCGGCACCAACACCAGGAAGCTGGTGCCGAGTTGGACGACATCGTTCGCGCAGGTCGCGAAGAACCCGCCGAGCTGGGCGACCTCGTCGGTGAGGACCCCGGCGATCCGGGTGGTGCGCTCGCCCTCCAACTGGCCCAGTTCCAGGCGCTGTACGTGGGCGTAGGTGGAGTCCCGCCAGTCCTGCTGGACGGCCTGTCCGAGCCCGCGCCACTGGGTGTTCGCGGCGTACGACAGGACGGCGACGGCGGCGCACGCGACGGCGGCGGCCCCGGCGAGGAACCACAACTGGGCGGCGGCGCCGGTGATACCGAGGGCGAGGAGCGGCGGGCAGGACCCCTTGATGAGGACGAGCGCGACCCACCCGAGGAACAACCCGCAGGCGACCTCGGCGAGTTGACAGACGGCGGAGAGCCCGGTGGCGAGGGCGAGCTTGGAGCGGTGGGGGCCGACGAGGTCGAGGAGAGCGGCCACTCCGGAGCGGGCGGGAGCCTCCCCGGCGGCCGTGGCTGTCTCGCCGGTGCCCCGTCCGTCGACGGCGGAGGCCGGTAACGCGCCGCCGGCCGCCGCCCGCGCCATGGCCCGCCGCACGACGACGAGCGTGGCTCCCGCGACCGCACCCAGTGCGACGAGCGGCCGCCGCAGCAGCTTCCCGCCCCCGAGCGCGAGCCCCGCGGCCCCCGCGACGCCCCCGGTGACGGCGAGGGCGGTGCGAAGGACTCCCGGGGCGGGCACGGCACCGCCCGGAACCACACCCGAGCCGGCCTCGACGGCAGCACCCGGGCCGCCCCCGGAGGCGCCGCCCTGGACGGCCGCCGGGACCGCTCCCGCCGCCACTCCCCATCCCGCCTCCCCCCGCCCGGCACTTTCCCGGACCTCGGCGGAAGGGGAAACGGAAGGCGCCGAAAGCCGCCGGAGAAACTCCCTCAACAACCCGCCGACATCATTACTGGAAACCCCCGCGCCATGCAGCACGAGAACACTCCCGGTAACGGAATTGACCCGCACCGCCTTAATCCCCCGAACTCCTCTCAACGCACTCCCCAGAGATTCCGCGACCTCCGGCCTGCCGACCGCCTGCGGAACACTCCACCGCTGCCGCCCCGGCACGTTCGAGCGCATTCTCACATCGCTCCTGATCGGCCGTCCGACGGCCGCCGCCCCCACCAGTAGTGCCATGTCCAGATGGTTCCCATGCTCTAGGCGACACCGCGTGCTGAGCGGTGGTCGTGTGACGAATTCCGGGTGCGTGTCCTCAGTGCGCCTTGCCGGCCCCACCGGCGGGCCGCCCCTTGGGAGCCGCGGCCTTGGCGGCACCCGTGTCGGCGGCGACAGGAGCCGCCGCGGCGGTCGGCACGGAGGCCGCGGCCGGTGCCCCACCCGTCGCGAGCTGCGCCGCCATCACCTCGGCGGTCACCTCGGCCGCGAGGTCGTGGAGCCCCTCGGACGCCTCGTGGGCGGCACGTTTCACCTCCATGACGAGACCGACCGAGGTCTTCACGAGCCCCTTCATCAAGGGCGTGACAATGCGCTTGGCCAAAGGCGCGGCGATGAGACCGATCAGAAACGGGGGAACTACGGGAGGCATGACTCGGTTTCCCTTTCCGGGATGGGGGATCGTGGAATATGGCGGCGACTGTCGCGCGGAATGCGGACCGGTTCTCTCACCTGTTCTCATCCGGTTCGTTTCACACCACACGCGGCGGCAACAGAAGAAGCCTAGCCGAGGTACTCCTTATGGCCCCAAGCCAGCCCGGACGCCTTCACCCGAACGTGTGACGCACACTCGGCGAACCATTTTTTTCGGCCAGCCCCCACCTTCGACGGACAACACTCCCCCACCCACACATCCCCCGGGAATACGACCCCCGCCCCGCACCTTTCCCCACGAATTCACGGACCGCGTCCACCCTTTTCGGCCAACCGGAATTCTCCGCGCTCCTCACCCACCCCGCACCAGGGATCCTTCCGTGAGGCGGAAGTCCCGTTGCGGCACCCCGACGCGCCTCAAGACGATGGCGGCAGGACCGAGAGACGGGAACCCCCATGCCGCACATCACCGCCTTCGCCAGGAACCAGTGGTACGTCATGGCCTACAGCCACGAGGTGGGCCGCGACCTGCTCGGCCGCACCGTCCTGGGCGAGCCGATCGTCGTGTACCGCACGGAGGCCGACGGCACCCCGGTCGCGCTGCACGACCGCTGTGTGCACCGGCGTTACCCGCTCTCGGCGAGCGGCCTGGACGGCGACCGGATCGTGTGCGGCTACCACGGTTTCACGTACGACACGACGGGCACCTGCGTCTACGTGCCGGGCCAGAAACGCGTCCCGCGCACGGCCCGCGTCGCCTCGTACCCGGTGGTGGAGCAGGACTCCCTGGTGTGGGTGTGGATCGGCGACCCGGCGCTCGCCGACCCGGCCGCGATCCCGCGCGCCCGCCACCTCGACGCCCCCGGCTGGACGACCGTACGCGGCATGGAGCCGATCGACGCCGACTACGGCCTCCTCGTCGACAACCTCCTCGACCTGTCGCACGAGACGTATCTGCACGGCGGCTACATCGGCACCCCGGAGGTCGCCGAGACGCCGATCACGACCGAGGTCGACGAGGGCGCCGGGATCGTGCGGGTCAGCCGGCACATGGACGACGCCGAGTGCCCGCCGTTCTACGCCCGTTCGACCGGGATCGAGGGCCGCATCACGCGCTGGCAGGACATCGAGTACCACGCCCCGTGCCTGTACCTGCTGCACAGCCGGATCGCCCCGGTGGGTGTCGTGCCCGAGGCCGACGGGACCGATCCGCACGGCTTCCACACGGAGATCACGTACGCGATCACCCCGTCCGGCGACGGCAAGGTGTACGACTTCTGGATGGTGTCGCGGGACTGGGCGACGGACGACGAGGAGGTCACCGAGTTCCTGCGCGGCAACAACCACACGGTCGTCATGCAGGACGTCGACGCCCTCAACCTCCTTCAGCGCACGCTGGGTTCGGAGCGCGACGGCTACCAGGAGCTGAGCATCAACATCGACACCGGCGGCCTCGCCGCGCGCCGGATCCTCGCGCGGCTGGTCGAGGAGGGCGACAAGCCCGTGGAGCGGGCCCTGTGACCGGCGAGGTCTACCGCATCGACTGGCTTCCGGGCACCGACGTCCTGCACGGCACCTGCCACTGCGGACGCGAGCACACGGCGCAGGACCCGGTGCAGATGTGGGAGTGGATGCTGTCGCACCCGCGCGGACACGAGAGCGAGGACGCCAAGTGACGGCGTACGAAGGTGAGCTGACCGTTCATCAGATCGGCACCCCGGCCGAGGGCGTCCGACTCCTCGCCCTGCGCCACCCCCTCGGCGACCCGCTGCCCGCCTGGGAGCCCGGCGCCCACGTCGACCTCCTCCTCGCGCCCGGCCTGGAGCGGCAGTACTCGCTGTGCGGCGATCCGGCGGACCGGCACGAGTGGCGGATCGCGGTTCTCCAGGAGCCCGAGAGCCGAGGCGGATCGGCTTATGTGCACGGCGAGTTGGCCGAGGGCGACAAGGTCCGGGTGCGCGGCCCCCGCAACAACTTCCCCCTCCTGCCCGCGCCCAGCTACCGCTTCGTCGCCGGCGGCATCGGCATCACCCCGCTGCTGCCGATGCTGGCCGCCGCCGAGGCGTCCGGCGCGCAGTGGACGCTGCTGTACGGCGGGCGGTCGCGGCGGTCGATGGCGTTCACGGACCAACTCCGGCGCTACGGCGACCGGGTGACCGTCGCCCCGCAGGACGAGACCGGGGCGCTGCTCGAACTCGGGCCGGTGCTGGACGAGTTGCCGGAGGGCACGCTCGTCTACTGCTGCGGGCCCGGTCCGTTGCTCGACGCGGTGGAGAGCCGGTGCCCGTCGGGGGTGCTGCACGTCGAGCGGTTCCAGCCCCGGGCCCAAGAGGGCGGCGAGGCCCGGGAGTTCGAGGTCGTCCTGGAGCGCAGCGGCCGTACGGTCGCCGTCGGCGCGGACACCTCCGTGCTGGACGCGGTGCGGGCGGCCGGCGTCGAGGTGCTGTTCTCGTGCACCGAGGGGACGTGCGGCACCTGCGAGACCGACGTCCTCGAAGGCGCCGTCGACCACCGGGACTCGGTGCTGACGCGGGAGGAGCAGGAGGCCGGGGAGACGATGATGATCTGCGTGTCGCGGTGCAAGGGGGAGCGGCTGGTGCTGGACCTCTGAGAACCCGCGCCGCCCTCAAGTCGCTTCGGAATCCGGGCCGCTCACCCCTCCGATGGCGAAGGTGACGGGACCACCGTGAGGTGACTCGCCCCCCTGCGCGCCCCACGGACCCCGCCCCGGCGCCCCCCGTGCTGATGCCGGCGCGGCTCGCGCAGGACCAGCGTCAGGCGCGTACACCCCATGTCCTCAAGGGCCTTGGGCGCCTCCGTGACGATGCGGCAGTCGGTGGCGCCCCAGCGCGGGTCGGGGTGCACGAGGGGGCGGACGGCGCCGTCGAGGGCGAGGGCGGCGGGGCCGACCTCGTGGATCCAGCGCGGCAGGCCGTGCCGGTAGGCGGCCTCCATGATCGGGTCCTGTGCGATCTCCCGCCGGACCGCCTGGAGTTCGCGGTCGTCGCCGTCGCGCTCCAGGGCCGCCGCGAACTGCGCGAGCATCGGCAGGCACCAGCGCGACTCGTGGTCGCCGAGGACGAGCGAGGCGTCCGGGTGGAAGAGGACGAAGCGCAGGAAGTTGTCGTCGGGCATCGCCGTGGGGTGCGGGCCGACCTCGCGGAAAAGTGTCCGGAAAGCGGTGTTCGCGAGGACCGCGCCCCAGCGTCCGTCGAGCACGACGGACGGGAAGGAGACCGCGTCCAGCAGTGCGGCGTAGTCCTGGAGGTACGCGTGGGCCTCGGAACCCGCGGGGACGGGTCGCGGTACGGACCGCTCCCCACCTGCCCTGTATGCCATCGGGAGGTCACCCCTCTTGCCTGATGCGGCCGTCTCGCGGCGCCCCGATCCTGCGGCCCCCGCACTCGTCATGTCAACTATCGTGGCATTCGACGGTGGTTGACGGCTGAAATTGGCCACAGTTGTGGCGAGACCTGGATGTGAGTTCGAAAAACCGGCTACCCTCCGGGCAGTTGACCGTGACTGCCGGTATGGATGAGTGTGACCGTCGGTGCGGGGGAGGCGGTTTCGGCCGGTCG
Organism: Streptomyces sp. 4F14; assembly: GCF_048159485.1. Lineage (NCBI taxonomy): Bacteria > Bacillati > Actinomycetota > Actinomycetes > Kitasatosporales > Streptomycetaceae > Streptomyces > Streptomyces sp. 4F14. The sequence continues at coordinate 111,067 of NZ_JBLRVY010000014.1, read as the reverse complement.
GGCCGCGGGGCGTTCGCGAGAGATGTAGGAGACCTGTTCCGTGACGGATGGCTACGAGGCTGCGGGTGACCCGGCGACGGCTTCGCTGTCGGCCCTCGTCGCCCGGGTCGCCGCGCTCGCCGACCGGCTCGGCGTGCCGCACGCCCAGGTCTTCGACATCTCCCGGCTGTCGGTGTCGTCCGGCGTGCCCGAGCCCGTCGTCAAGGCGCTGCTGAGCGGGCGCCCGGCCGGCGAGCCCGACGTCCAGGCCCGCTTCCTGCAACGGCTGGGGCTGCTGCGGCGTACGCGTCTCAAGCCGGGCGGGCGCAAGTACACGCAGCAGGAGATCGCGGACGGCGCGGGGATGTCCCGGCAGCAGGCGGGCGCGCTCATCAACGGCGACCGGCGGCCCACGATGGAGCACTGCGACGCGATCCAGCGGTTCTTCCGGGTCCACGCGGGCTTCCTGACCGCCGACGACCCCGAGGCGATCACGAGCGTGCTGCTCCACACCGAGCAGGAGCTGCTCCAGCAGCTCGCCGCGCGGGAGGCCGCGTCGGCGCCGGACCCGCTGGAGCGGCTCCTCCAGGATCACGGCGTGCGCGGGATCGCCTGGCGGGCCGCCCAACTCCCCACCGACCAGCACCGCGACAAGGTCGCGGAGTGGCTGGACATGCTGCTGGAGAGCGTCAAGCGGCCCGAGTCGTGAACCCCCGAGTCATGAACCAGGGAGGGCGGTGGGTATGAGCAGGCCGATGCGGCGGCTGTGCGGCGAACTCCTCGCGGGGCTGGCCCTCGACGCGCCCACGACTCCCGGGGAGCTGTACGCGGGCCTGTGCGCGGGGATGAGCCGCCGGCGGGGCCGTCCGGTGCACTTCCGTACGGCCGCGTTCCCGGTGGGCACGGCGAGCGGGCTGTGGCTGGACATGGCCGACCAGGACCTCGTGGTGGTCGAGGAACGGACCGCGCCCGATCATCAACTGGTCATCCTCGGACACGAGCTGTGGCACATGACCGCCGGTCACCACGGCCGCCCCGTAGAAGGCACCGAGGGCGCGCTGGTCGCCGCGCGGCTGCTGTGCGACGGGGCCGACCTCCAGGAGACGGTGCGCCGGGTCGCGGCGCGCACGCGCTTCGACGAGGCGGACGAGCGGGAGGCGGAGCGCTTCGGCCTGCTGCTGGCGAGCCGCTGCCGGGGGCTGCTCGCGGGGACGCCCCGCAAGGGCCGCCGCGACCGGCTGTCGGGGCGGATCGAGGCGTCCCTCGGCTATCTGCGGCAGGACACCAAGTGACCCGCGCTCTAAACATTTCCTCCGCTATGCAGGTGAACCGGAGCGCATCGCAACGGGGTTGAGGGCGATTGTCAGTGGCGGGCGGCAAGCTGGACGGTACGACGACATCAACCAGCCGACGCCGACCAGGGGAGAGCCGCCCGATGCCCACCACCGCCGTACTGACCGACCGTGAACGCGCCGCAGTCCAGGCGTACTTGAGGCTCCTGAACACCGTCGCCGCCGCGTACGACGGCGAGGTGCGCGTCGTCCCCGCGTCGGTGCTCGCGGAGGCGGAGGAGGCACTCGGGCGGGCGGGGCTGACGGGGAACGAGGAGGAGTTCTTCAGGCTCGTCCGGGGGTGGTGTCCCTGAAACTCATGATGTGTACGGAATGACCATGGCCGTGGCCAGCAGCCCGTCGCTGACGATCCAGTGTCCCTCGAACCGCCTGACCTCCCGCCCCTCCACCACCGGCCCCGGCACGAGGAGCGTCGCCGACAGCGTGCCGAAGGCGTCCTGCGTGGGTGTCAGCGTGATGTCCGCCTCCGAGAAGTCCAGCCACTTCCCCGTCAGCGGGAACCACGCCTTGTACACCGACTCCTTCGCGCTGAACAGCAGCCGGTCCCAGTGGACCTCGGGCCGGCTCGCGGTGAGGGCGGCGAGCCGCTCCTCCTCGGCGGGCAGCGCGATCGCGGACTGCACGCCCTCCGGCAGCCGGTCGTGGGGCTCCGCGTCGATACCGAGGGAGGCCAGGTCGGCGGCGCGGACGAGGGCTGCCGCGCAGTACCCGGCGCAGTGCGTCATGCTGCCGCGCACCCCCTCGGGCCAGCCGGGCGCCCCGCGCTCGCCGGGCAGGACCGGCCGGGGCGGGACGCCGAGCTTCTCCATCGCCTGCCGCGCGCAGGCGCGTACGGTGGCGAACTCGCGGCGCCGCTTGTCGACGGCCTTCGTGATCACCGCGCGTTCCTCGGGGTACAGGCCCGCCTCGGCGGCCGGGTCGGCGGCGGCCGGGCCGATCGCCTCCACCGTCACCACCGACGCGGGCAGCAACCGCTCGATCACCGGCTCTCGCCCTCCGTCGGCAGGATCAACCTCGGCTTCCCCGGCGGCCGTTCACGCTTCTTCCACTCGCGCGGGTAGCCCACGGAGACCTCCTCGAAGCGGACGCCCTCGTGCCGGGTGGTGCGCGGGATGTGGAGGTGGCCGTAGACCATGGCGGCCACCGGGAAGCGGCGGTGCCAGTCGGCGGTCAGCGTCGTCCCGCACCACATCGCGAACTCGGGGTACCAGAGCACCTCGGTGGGGTGCCGGTCGAGCGGGTAGTGGTTGACGAGGACGACCGGCAGGTCCGCCGGCAGCTCCTCCTCCAGGCGCCGCAGCGTCAGCTCCACCCGCGCCCGGCACCACGCCTCGCGGGTCGGGTAGGGGTCGGGGTGCAGGAGGTACTCGTCGTTGCAGACGACGCCCGTGCCGTGCGCGTACTCCAGGCCCGCCTCCTTCGTCGCACACCCGGCGGGCAGGAAGGAGTAGTCGTACAGCAGGAACAGCGGGGCGACGACCGCCGGTCCGCCGGGCCCCTCCCAGACCGGGTAGGGGTCCTCGGGGGTGACGACACCGAGGTCGCGGCAGACGGCGACGAGGTGCTCGTACCGCTCGACGCCGCGCAGCGTGACCGGGTCGGCGGGGTGGGTCCACAGCTCGTGGTTGCCGGGCGCCCAGACGACCTTGGCGAAGCGGCTCGCGAGGGTCTTGAGGGTCCAGCGGATGTCCGCGACGTTCTCGGAGACGTCCCCCGCGACCAGCAGCCAGTCGTCCGGCGTGTCCGGTTGCAGCTCCTCCACCAGGGCCCGGTTCTCGGGGTATCCGATGTGCAGGTCGCTGATGGCCAGCAGCCGCCCGGCTCCCCCGGCCGTCGTCGTCACCACGCGCCCCCGTCTCTCGTCCACAACACGGTCCAAGGTCACCACGACAACACATTCGGCGCCCCGCGACAAGGCCGTCCCGTACGACGTCGTCGCACGCGGGGCCCCCTGCCCGGGAACACGGGGCACGCGCGCCCCGGGAATCCGTAACACGCGTGTTGCACGCGGCACCCCGCGCAGGCCGTATGATCGCCCCAACACCACCGCCACGAACTTCCCTTCGCGCAGGGCGGTTTGGTGTCCCTCCAACCTCCTGCCCGGGCCGGGCCTGCTTCGCCCTGCCCGCGAACCCTGAAAGGCGGCCTCGCATGGTCTCTCGCGTACGCGTCTGGCTCAACCGCACGTACGCGGAGAACGTCTTCTTCATGGATCAGCTGCGGAGAAATCCCAGCGACCGCGCCGTGGAGATCCACGCGACGCACGGCGACGCCGACTCCCCCGTCCTGGCCGCCGCCGACACCGCCGACCTGGAGCCCGAGGGCCTCTCCCCCGCCGCCTACGTCGAGTTCGCGCTCGACCAGTGCGCGCGCCGCTCCATCGACGTGTTCGTGCCCCGCCTGCACCAGTCCGCGATCGTCGCGCACCGCGCCGACTTCGAGGCCGTCGGCACCGCACTGCTCGCCCCGACGCCGCAGGCCGTGGCCGTCTTCGAGGACAAGATCGTCGCGTACGAGGCGGTGCGCGCCGTCGGTGTGGCCGTGCCGCCGTGGTTCCGGGTCCGTACGGCGGAGCAACTCGTCGCCGCTGTCGACGCGTTGGAGGCCGACGGCCACAAGGCGTGCTTCAAGCCGGCGTCCGGCGCGGGCGGGGTGGGCTTCCGCATCGTGACGCGCGCCCCCTTCTCGCTCACGCACCTCAGCGGATTCCCGTCCCCCTACGTCCCGTTGGACATGGTGACGGCGGCGCTGGAGGAGGCCGAGGAGGAGGTCGACTGGATCGTCATGCCGCGTCTGGAGCAGCCCGAGGTGTCGGTGGACTGCCTCACCGGCCCCGACAACCTGGTCCGGATGGCGATCGGGCGCACGAAGAACGGGCGCCGGCGCGGGTTCACGCTCGACGACCGGTGGCTGGAGCCGGCCCGGCTGATCGCCGAGGGCTTCGGCCTGCACTACCTGTCCAACGTCCAGTTCCGGATGTTCGGCGACGAGCCGGTCCTCATGGACGTCAACACCCGGCCCGCCGGCGGGCTGCACCAGCTGTCGCTGTGCGGCGTCAACGCCCCTTGGGCGGCTGTGCAGTTGGCGCTGGGCGAGGAGCCGGGCGAGATCGCGCCGCCGTTCCTCGGGCAGGACTACACGGTCGTCTCCGGGCCGCGTCCGCTGCGCCCGGTGACGCTGCCGCAGCAGCGGGTGGACGAGCCGGTGCTCCCGGCGGTCGCCGCGCCCGCGATGCCGGTGGGGAGCGAGGACAGCGAGAACGCCGTGGGGACGCCGGTCGCCTCGGAGGCCACCGCCTCCGCATAGACGCAGGTCACACCCAGTCTCCCCCGGCCGCGGACCCGTTCGCGAAAACCGGGGGAGAATTTTTTCCGCGAGGGTGTATCAGGGGGCGGGGTGGGTGCTCTTACTCATGTGGGCGCAGGGAGCTTCGGGGGAAGCACCCAGCAACTCCTGGGGAAGCACCACCAGTTCCGCAGACCTCGCGGGGGACCGAACGGGGTACGGGAGATCTGCGGAGCGATCGGGGGATCGGGTCGGTCGGCCGCTGTCACGGGGAGCGACCGACCGACCCGAATGACGTCCCGGCCCGGGACCGGTGTTCAGGTCCGGTCCCGGGCCGCGCGCGCTCTCAGAACCGGCCCGCTCCCCGGTACAGCTCCAGTTCGCCGTCCAGCTCGACGGCCAGGACCGTGGCGTACGGATCGAGGTCGCCCTCCTGCGGCCGGTCGATCCACAGGACGCCCACCGCGTCGTGCAGTCCGCCGACCACGCGGTGCCCGAGTTCCGTGCCGGAGCCCACGACCCGCACCCGGCGCACGCCGGTCGCCAGGCCCCGGACGCCGATCTCGGCGCGTGGCGCGTCGAAGAGGACGAGGTAGAGGGTGCGCCGGTCGGCGGAGAGGGTGCTCGGCCCGTAGTGGTGGCCCGCCGGAAGCCCGCGCACGCTTCCGTACACCGCCTCCTCGTGCTTGCGGATCCACTCCCCCAGCCCTTCGAGGCGCTCGGCCTGCGGCTCGGGGATCGTGCCGTCCTCCCTCGGGCCGACGTCCAGGAGCAGGTTGCCGCCCCCGCCGATGGTCTCCGTGAAGTAACGGATCAGCTGGGCCAGGGACTTGTGGTTGTGGTCGTGGTGCTGGAAGCCCCACGAGTCGTTGATGGTCAGGCACAGCTCCCACGGCCCGTCCGGCGGGACGATCGGGGCGCCCTGCTCGGGGGTGGCGTAGTCGCCCTCGCTGAGCATGCGCGCGTTGAAGACGACGTCCGGGACGTACGAGCGGATGAGCGCGGCGAGTTCGGGGATGCGCCACTGCTCCTCGCTGCGGTCCCACTCGCCGTCGAACCACATCAGGTCGGGGCGGAAGCGGGACGCCAGCTCCCGGATCTGGCCGTCCCGGTAGGCGATGAACCGTTCCCAGGCCGCCAGGTCCTCGTCCTCGGCGGAGCACTCGGAGTACCGGTTGTCCTCCTGCTCCGGCGGGCGGCCCGGCCTGCGGGTGGACGCGTAGTCGGGGTGGCTCCAGTCGGAGTGCGAGTAGTAGAGGCCGACCTTGAGGTCCTTCTCCCGCAGCGCGTCCGCGTATCCGGTGAGGAAGTCCCGGTCCAGGCCCAGGTGTTTGTGCCCGGTGTCCCACATCGCGACGCCGTCGTGGTGCCGGGAGGTGAGGACGGCGTACTTGGCGCCGGCTCGGGCGAACAGGTCGGCCCAGGCGCGGGGGTCGTACTTCGACGCGGTGAAGCGGTCGAGCTGGGAGACGTACTGGTCGTAGGGGACGATGTCGTCGTAGAAGGACCAGGACTCCGGGACGCCGTCCACGGCGTAGATGCCCCAGTGGACGAAGATCCCCAACTTGGCGTCGGTGAACCAGGGTTGCATGGGCACGGCTGAACTCCTAGGCCAAGCAGGGGTGTTCGGGGAATCCCGTGGGACGGGCACCGCCGAGTGCCCGTCCCACAGGGGTCATGCGCGCCGCAGGCGCAGGGTGAGGATCTGGAACGGCCTCAGCGCGACCGCCACCGACCCGTCGGCAGCCGACTCGGCGTCCTCCTGGGGGCGTTCGAGCAGGTCCGTGATCTGCGCCCCGGCGATCGGCACCGACGTGCGCAGCACTCCCCGAGCCCGGCCGCCGCTCGACTCGTAGAGCCGGACGACGAGGTCGCCGGAGCCGTCGTCGGCGAGCTTGACCGCCTCGACCGTCACGCCCTCGCCCTCCACGGAGACGACCGGCTCGGCCGTGCCCGCCGACTCCGCCAGGCGCAGCGGCAGGTTGAGGGAGTAACCCTCGGCGACCGCGTCGGCGATGCTCGCGCCGGGCAGCAGCGAGTAGGTGAAGCGGTGCCGGCCCTGGTCCGCGCCGGGGTCCGGGATGCGCGGGGCGCGCACCAGGCTGAGGCGGACGGTGGTGGTCGTGCCGCCGTCCTCGCGGACCGTGCGGGACACGTCGTGGCCGTACGTCGAGTCGTTCAGGACAGCTACGCCGTAGCCCGGTTCGGCGAGGTGGACCCAGCGGTGGCCGGAGACCTCGAAGCGGGCCGACTCCCACGAGGTGTTGGTGTGGGTGGGGCGCTGGATGTGGCCGAAGGCGATCTCGGCGGAGGAGTGCGGGGCGCGGATGTCGATGGGGAACGCGGCCTTGAGGATCTTCTCGGCCTCGTGCCAGTCGATGTCCGTCTCGACGTCGATGCGGGAGCTGCCCGCGCGGACGGTGACCGTCTGGACGATCGTGGAGCCCTTGCCGAAGGACCGCTCGATGCGCACGGCGCCGATCAGCGGGTCCGCCTCGACGACCGTGACCGAGTCCGCGTCGAGCAGGTCGGTGTAGCGGTTCTTGTAGTGCTTGTCGATGTCCCAGGCGTCCCAGTAGTTGGGCAGGTCGGTGTGCAGGCGCAGCAGGTTGCCGGGCTCGGCGAGGACTTCACGGCCGGCGCGGAGATCCCGTACGGAAGACAGCGTGCCGTCCTCCGCGAACTCCACCCGGACCAGGCCGTTGTCGAGGGTCAGCCCGTCGACGGTCACCGGGTGCGGGGCCGCCGAGTCGGTCAGCGCCGCGCTGCCGCTCCCCGGCACCTCGACGTACGCGCGGGTGCCGTCGGGGGTGCGGACGACCTCGGCGCGGTCGTAGGGGCTGGTGTTGAAGACGCGCAGGCCGCCGTGGCCGAGGGCGTCGATCGCCTCGGCGGTCAGCTCCTCCAGCTCCTCGGCGACGCGGGCGTACTCGGCCTCGGCCTCGCGGTGCACCCAGGCGATGGAGGAGCCGGGCAGGATGTCGTGGAACTGGTGGAGCAGGACCGTCTTCCAGAGGCGGTCGAGCTTCTCGGCCGGGTAGGTGTAGTCCGGCGCGTGCAGCGCGGCCGTCGTCGCCCACAACTCGGCCTCGCGCAGCTTGTGTTCGCTGCGGCGGTTGCCCTGCTTGGTGCGGGCCTGCGAGGTGTAGGTGGCGCGGTGCAGCTCCAGGTACAGTTCGCCGACCCAGACGGGGGCGTCGGGGTACTCGGCGCGGGCCTTGGCGAAGAACTCGTCGGGGTGCTCGATCTCGACCTTGGCCGAGCCCTCCAGGTCCCGCAGTCGGCGGGCCCGTTCCATGATCTCGCGGGTGGGGCCGCCACCGCCGTCGCCCCAGCCGAAGGGCGCGAGCGAGCGGTTGGCGTTGCCCTTCTCGCGGTACTGGCGGACCGCGCGGGACATCTCCTCGCCGCTGAAGCGGGCGTTGTAGGTGTCGACGGGCGGGAAGTGGGTGAAGATGCGGGTGCCGTCGATGCCCTCCCACCAGAAGGTGTGGTGGGGGAAGGTGTTGGTCTGGTTCCAGGAGATCTTCTGGGTGAGGAACCACTCGTTGCCGGCGAGCTTGGCGAGCTGCGGGTAGGCGGCGGTGTAGCCGAAGGAGTCGGGGAGCCAGACGCCCTTGGTCTCGATGCCGAAGTGCTCGATGAAGAACCGCTTGCCGTGGATCAGCTGGCGCGCGACGGCCTCGCCGCCGGGGAGGTTGCCGTCCGCCTCGACCCACATGCCGCCGACGGGCGCCCACTGGCCCTTCTTCACGGACTCCTGGATGCGGGCCCACACCTTGGGGTAGTTGTCGCGCACCCACTCGTACTGCTGGGCCTGCGAGCAGGCGAACACGAACTCCTCGTACTCGTCCGCGAGCGAGGTCACGTTGGAGAAGGTGCGGGACGTCTTGCGCTTCGTCTCGCGGATCGGCCACAGCCACGCGGAGTCGATGTGGGCGTGGCCGACACCGGAGACGATGTGCGCGGAGGCGTTGGCGGGCTTGGCCAGCACCGGCTTCAGCACCTCACGTACGGCAGCCGCCGACCCCGACACGTCGTCCAGGTCGAGCGCGTCCATCGCCCGGTCCAGAGCGTGCATGATCTCGTGCCGGCGCGGGTCGTGCTCGCTCAGCTCGACCATCAGCTCGCGCAGGACCTGGACGTCGAGGTCGAGGTGCCAGACCTCCTCGTCGAGGACGGCGAGGTTGGCGTGCCGGAAGGTGTAGAGCGGCTTGTCGCCGGCCGTGAGGATGTCGCCCATCGGCGTGATCTTGGAGAAGTTGTCGGCGAGGATGTCCGGGTTGGACGCGGCCTCGACGAGGTAGTCGATCTCCTCGCCGCCGACGGCGGGGTTGGCGACGGCGACGTACTGGTTGAGGGGGTTGACGGCCTTCAGCGGGGTGCCGTCGACGGTGTGGACGAGGGCCTCGGCCTGGTTGCCGGGCCAGTCGCCGACGAAGCCGAGGTCGATGACCGACTCGACGCGGCGGCCCGCCCACTCGGCGGGGACGGTGCCGCGCATCCGGAACCAGGTGGTCCCCCACGGCGGGCCCCAGGGGGTGCCCATCTCGAACGGCTCGTAAGAAGCCCCGGTGGCCTCCTCGAAGGAGACCGGCTCTCCCGGGGCCTGCCAGGCTTCCACCGCGAAGGGAACGGTCGCGGCGTAGATCGCGGGCTTGATGCGCTGGGTGTGGAGGCGCTCTACGCGCTCCTCGATCCGCTGGCGTTCGTCATGCATGAGAGGTCTCCAGGGAGGGGATGCCGGACCAACCGCAGAAAGCGCTTTCTGGGCGCTTTCCGCCGGGAGCTTACTTGAGGTAGTCGAGACCCGGGTGGACGGCCGTGTAACCCTCCACCAAGCGCCGCGCGACATTGACCGAGTCGACCAGCGGGTGCAGCGCGAACGCCTTCACCGCCGTCGTACGGGAGCCGGACTCCGCTGCGGCCAGCACCTCGCGCTCGACCGCCTTGACCGAGCTGACCAGCCCGACCGCGTGCCCGGGCAGCGGGGCGACGGCGACCGGGTGGGCGCCGTTCGCGTCGACCAGGCAGGGCACCTCGATCACCGCGTCCGTGTCGAGCACGGAGAGGGTGTGGCGGTTGCGGACGTTGAGGATGAGGGTCGTGCGCTCGTCGCGGGCGATGGCCCGCATCAGGGCGAGGGCGACCTTCTCGTAGCCGCCGGAGAGGTCGTCCTCGTCGCGCTCGCCGGCACCGGCCGTCTCGCGGTTCTCCGCCATGTACGTCGCCTCGCGCTCGGCGCGGGTGCGGTTCCAGGCGTCCAGCGCGTGCGCGCCGGGCGCCGCGACCTCGTCGTAGAACTGGGCCTGCTGGTCGCGCAGGAAGGCGCCGCGGGTCTTGTCGGCCTGCTGGTAGGAGCGGACGGCCTCGCGGTTGAAGTAGTAGTAGTGGAGGTACTCGTTGGGGATCGCGCCGAGGGACTTGAGCCAGTCGGTGCCGAAGAGCTTGCCCTCCTCGAAGGAGCCGAGGAGGTCGGTGTCGGCGAGCAGGCGCGGGAGTTCGTCACGGCCGGCGATCTTCAGGCCGCGTACCCAGCCGAGGTGGTTGAGGCCGACGTAGTCGATGTAGGCGTCGTTCGGGTTCGCGCCGAGCACGCGGGCGATGCGGCGGCCGAGGCCCACCGGGGAGTCGCAGATGCCGATGACGCGGTCGCCGAGGTGGCGGGACATGGCCTCGGTGACCAGGCCCGCCGGGTTGGTGAAGTTGATGACCCAGGCGTCCGGGGCGAGCCGGGCGACCCGCCGCGCGATGTCGACGGCGACCGGGACCGTGCGCAGCCCGTACGCGATGCCGCCCGCGCCGACCGTCTCCTGGCCGAGGACGCCCTGGTCGAGGGCGACCTTCTCGTCGTTCGCCCGGCCTTCGAGGCCGCCGACGCGGATCGCGGAGAAGACGAAGTCGGCGCCGCGCAGGGCGTCGTCCAGATCGGTGGTGGCGGTCACGGCAGGCGCGTCCGGGACACCTGCGGCCTGCTCGGTGAGCACCCGCGTCACCGCCCCGAGCCGCCCCGCGTCCAGGTCGTGCAGGACGACCTCGGTCACCCGGCCCTCGCCGCGGTCCCCGAGGAGCGCCCCGTACACGAGCGGCACCCGGAATCCGCCGCCGCCCAGAATCGTCAGTTTCACGCCTGCACCTTTCCTGCCACGATCACCTCGACGCCCGCCTCTCCCAGGGAGGAGCGGGTCACCGGGTCGACCGGGGCGTTCGTCACCACCACGTCCAGATCTTCTGGACCACAGACCTTCGCCATGCCCGTGCCCGGGAACTTGGCCCGGTCGGCGAGGAGGACGACCTTGTCGCTCGCCTTGATCATCGCGCGTTTGACCGGCACCTCGACGACGGTCGTGTCCATCACCTGCCCGCCGGGGCGCACTCCGCTCGTGCCGAGGAAGAGCCAGTCGGCGTGGAGCTGGCGGAGGTTGTCCTCGGTGAGGAAGCCGACCAGCGAGCGGTAGTCGCGGCGGACGACGCCGCCGAGGAGGACCAGCTCGATGCCCTCGTCGTCGGCCAGCTCCTCGTAGACGACGAGGTTGCTGGTGATGACGGTGAGGCGGCGGCCGTGGAGCTGCCGGGCGAGGCGGTAGGCGGTGGTGCCGATGTCGAGCAGCACCGACTGACCGTTCGTGATCATGGCCGCCGCTCGGGCGGCTATCGCGTCCTTCTCGGTGACGCGGACCTCGGCGACCTCGGCGAAGGGCTGGTCGCCCTCCTCGGCGACCGCGCCGCCGTGGACGCGGGTCAGCAGGCCGTCCTCCTCCAGCTTGACCAGGTCGCGCCGGATCGTGGCGGGGCTGACGCCGAGCTGCTCAGAGAGGTCGGTGACGGCCGCCGGGCCGCCGGAGCGCAGGGCCCGGAGGATGAGTTGATGTCGTCGTTCTGCCAGCACGACACGAACACTACTCGTCATCTTCAATCAAATCCATGCTCATTTCTGCTCGACTATTGACCAGGTCTGCAAGAGAGCGCACGATTCCGTGCACCGAATGTGAACAGTTCTGAAGAACGTTCCGACGAGAGGCGCCACCCCGTGGACGACACCCCCCGGACTCCCGACGTCCTGCTGACCGGGCTGCTCTTCTACGACCTCGTCCTCACGGGCCTCGGCAAGCCGCCCACGCCCGGCGAGGAGGTCTGGACGGCCGGCATGGGCTGCGGCCCCGGCGGCATCGCGAACCTCGCGGTGGCCGCCTCCCGCTTCGGCCTGCGCACCTCGCTCGCGACGGTCTTCGGCGACGACTTCTACGGGGCGTACTGCCAGGAGGTCATCGCCGGCCAGGAGGGCGTCGACCTCACCCTGTCCCGGGTCGCGCGGGACTGGCCGACCCCGGTGACCGTGGCTCTCGCGCACGGCGACGACCGCGCCCTCGTCACGCACGGCCAGGAGCCCCCGTACTCGCAGGACGAGCTGATGGCCGCCCCGCCCGCCGCGCGCACCGCGCTGGTGCACCTGGAGGCCGAGCCGCGCGAGTGGATCGCCAAGGCCGCCGCGAACGGCACCCGGGTGTACGCGGACGTCGGCTGGGACCCCACCCAGGAGTGGTCGCGCGACCTCCTCGACCAGCTCGCGCTGTGCCACGCGTTCCTGCCGAACGAGACCGAGGCGATGGCCTACACCCGCACGGACAGCGCGGTCGCCGCGCTCGGCACGCTCACCGAGCTGGTGCCGGTGGCGGTCGTCACGCGCGGCGGCGAGGGCGCGGTCGCGGTGGACCAGACGACCGGCGAGTACGCCGAGGTCCCCGCGCTCCCCGTGGACGTGCTGGACGCGACGGGCGCCGGTGACGTGTTCGGCGCGAGCTTCGTCGCCGCCTCGCTCGGCGAGTGGCCGCTGGAGGAGCGCCTGAAGTTCGCGGTGCTGGCCGCCGGCCTCTCCGTACAGCACCACGGCGGCGCGCTCGCGGCGCCGGGCTGGTACGGGGTGGACCGGTGGTGGCGTTCGGTGACCGACCCCGAACTCCGGCGCGCGTACGGGTTCCTGACGGACCGTCTGCCCGCCGACCCGGGACGGCCGGTGCGGTACGCGCCGGTGACGCCTCCTGCGAAACCCCTTTAGCCCCCCTCGAACACCCCCCTGAAGACCCCCACTTCCGAGTAGTCCCCCGAGTAGTACAGAACAGATCCGAAAGGCGGTGGGAGCTGTGCGGCTCTCACGAAGAGGCTTGCTGCGTGCGGGCCTTGCCACCGGCGCCGCCGGCGCGCTCGGCGGCCTGGCCTCCGCGTGCGCGGTACCGGCCGGTTCGACCGGCGACAACATGGTGCTGTGGTACTGGAACGGCGGCCTGAGCGAAACCGTCGTGAAGAACGCCAAGAAGCGGTACGGCCCCTCGGTCGACCTGAAGGCGATCCAGATCGGCGGCTACTACCGCTCGAAGCTGATCACCACCATGGCCGGCCAGGCCCATATCCCGGACATCGCGGGTCTCAAGGGCGAGGACATGGCGTCCTACCTGCCGAACGCGGACCAGTTCGTGGACCTGCGCACGCTCGGCGCCGACAAGCTCAAGAGCCAGTACCTGTCGTGGAAGTGGGACCAGGGGGTCGCCGACGACGGCACGATGGTGGGCTTCCCGATCGACTGCGGCCCGGTCGCGCACTACTACCAGCCGGCCGTCTTCGCGAAGGCGGGCCTCCCGTCCGAACCGGCCGACGTGTCCCGGGAGATCGCGACCTGGGAGCAGTTCTTCGCGGCCGGCGAGCAGCTGAAGAAGCGCATCCCCGGCACCTACCTCCTGACCGACATCACCAGCGTCTTCACGATGTCGATGAACCAGGGCACGAAGCAGTACGTCGACAAGGACCGCCACTTCATCGGCGACGAGGACCACGTCCGTACGGCGTGGGCGCGGGCGGTGGAGGCGAAGAAGCGCGGGATCGTCTCCAGCATCGTCAGCGGCACCCCGGACGCGCTGTCGGCGCAGGAGGACGGCAAGCTGCCGTCGAACCTGAACGCGTCCTGGTCGACCAGCGACCTCAAGCAGGGCGTCCCGAAGACGGCCGGCAAGTGGCGGGTGGCGAACTGTCCGGGCGGCCCCTCCAACATCGGCGGTTCGTTCCTGGCGATCACCAAGGAGTGCCGGGACCCGCAGAAGGCGTTCGAGATCATCACCTGGCTGCTGAACGCCGACAACCAGGCGCAGGGCTTCGTGGACGCGGGGCTCTTCCCGTCGACGCCCGCGTCGTACGGCATGAAGAAGCTGACCGAGCCCGACCCGTTCTTCGGCGGGCAGGTGACCATGGACGTCTTCGGTCCGGCCGCGCAGAAGATCCCGGTGGCCTACAACAGCCCGTTCGACATCGCGCTGGGCCAGCCCCTGAAGGACGAGATCAAGAACGTCGGCGTCCTCGGCAAGAACCCCGAGCAGGCCTGGAAGGACGCCATGAGCAAGTGCCGCCGGATCGCCAAGCACCTGGGGGTGAGCTACTGATGGCCACCGCCCTGGAGAAACCGCCCGTGATCGAGAGATCCGCGACCACCCAGCCGAAGAAGGGCTGGCGCAAGTACTGGCATCTGTACGCCGCGATCTCCCCCTTCTACCTGCTGTTCCTCGGCTTCGGCCTGATCCCGGTCGGGTTCTCGCTGTACGTGTCGTTCCACCGCTGGGACGGGCTCGGGTCGATGGAGTGGGCCGGGTTCGCGCAGTACCGGTATCTGCTGTCCGACACGGACTTCTGGAACTCGATCGGGAACACGATCATCATCTGGGCGCTCGCGACCTTCCCGATGATCTTCCTGGCGATGGTGACGGCCGTGATGCTGAACTCGGCCGTGCGGTTCAAGAACGTGTACCGGTTCGCGTACTTCCTGCCGAACGTGACGTCGGTGGTCGCGGTCGCGATCATCTTCGGGTCGGTGTTCTCCACCAACTTCGGCCTGATGAACGCCCTGTTGCAGGCGGTGGGGCTCGATCAGGTGGCGTGGCTGAACACGCCGTGGGGCATCAAGGTCGCTATCGCGACGCTGATGACCTGGCAGTGGACCGGCTACAACGCGATCATCTTCCTCGCCGGGCTCCAGACGATCCCGAGCGAGCTGTACGAGGCGGCGAAGGTCGACGGGGCGAACCCGTTCCAGACGTTCTTCCGGATCACGCTGCCGATGATGCGGCCGGTGCTGCTGTTCGTGCTGGTCGTCTCGACGGTGACCGGACTCCAGTCGTTCTCGGAGCCGCAGGTGCTGCTCCAGTCGTCCGCCAACGACTCGACGTACGCGGGCGGTCCGGGGCACTCGGGCCAGACGATGGTCCTCTACTTCTTCCAGCAGACCTTCGACAACAACGACTTCGGCTACGGCGCCGCCGTGGCGTGGGGCATCTTCCTCGTCGTCATCATCTTCTCGATCGTCAACTGGCGCCTGGTGCAGCGCCGGGGCGAAGACTAGGAGCCGCGCGCCATGTCTTCCAACAAGGGCATCAAGGGCTCCCGCAGGCGCGGTGTCGCGCTGCACGCCGTACTGGTCATCGGGCTGCTGCTGTCGGCGTTCCCGTTCTACTGGGCCGTCATCATGTCGACCCACACCTCGTCGGAGATCTTCTCCTACCCGCCGAAGCTGCTGCCGGGCTCGCACTTCGCGGAGAACGTCCGCAACCTGTTCGACGCGGTCGACTTCTTCGGGTCGATGTGGAACTCGCTGCTGGTCGCGACCAGCGTGACGGTGCTGGTGCTGTTCTTCGACTCGCTGGCCGCGTTCGTCTTCGCGAAGTTCCACTTCCCGGGCCGCAGGCTGCTGTTCGCGCTGCTGATGGTGATCTTCATGGTCCCGGCGCAGCTCGCGGCGATCCCGCAGTTCGTGATCATGGCGAAGCTGGGCTGGATCGGGTCGATGACGTCGCTGATCGTGCCGGCGGCGGCGAACGCGTTCGGCATCTTCTGGATGCGCCAGTACATGCAGGGCGCGATCCACGACGAGTTGCTCGACGCCTCCCGTATCGACGGCGCGAACTTCCTGCGCCAGTACTGGCACGTCGCCCTGCCGGTCGTCCGGCCGGGGCTCGCGTTCCTCGGGATCTTCACGTTCATGGGCCAGTGGAACGACTACGCCTGGCCGCTGATCGCGCTCACCAACCCGGACAACGTGACCCTCCAGGTGGCGCTGTCGCAGCTCAACGGCACGCACGGCACCACCGACTACGGCATGGTCATGACCGGCGCGCTGCTCGCGCTCGTCCCGCTGCTGATCGTGTTCGCGATCGGCGCCCGGCAGATCATCGGAGACCTCGCGAAGGGGGCCATCAAGTGATGGACCCGCTGTTCCTGCTCCGCCCCTGGGAGTCACCCGAGGTGACCTCCTGGGGGCGGTTGCCCATGTCCGCCGTCGACCGCCGCGCGGGCTCCCTTTCCCTGGACGGGGAATGGCGCTTCCAGCTGCTGCCCTCCCCGGACGCCGAGCTGGGCGGCGCCTGGTCCTCGCAGACCCTCCCGGGCGCGTGGACCCTCCAGAACACCGACGACCTGCCGGTCTACCTGAACGTCCGGATGCCGTTCCCCGACGTCCCGCCGTCCGTGCCCGCCGCGAACCCGACGGGCGTGTACGAGCGGGTCGTGGACGTCCCGGCCGACTGGACCGGCAAGCGCATCACCCTCCAGGTCGGCGCCGCCGAGAGCGTGCTCCTCGTCCACGTGGACGGCCGCCCGGTCGGCATCTCGAAGGACTCGCACCTCGCGGCGGACTTCGACATCACGGCGTTCGCGCGTCCCGGCGAGCGGATCCTCGTCCGCCTCACGGTCGTCAAGTGGTCGGACGCCTCGCACATCGAGGACCAGGACCACTGGTGGCACGCGGGCATCACGCGCTCCGTCCTCCTCCACGCCACCGACCCCCTGCACCTCGCCGACGTCGACGTGCGCGCATCCGCCGACGGTGCGCTGCGCGTCGACTGCGAGGTGCGGAACGCCGACGGCGAGCTGCCCGAGGGCTGGTACGTCACCGGCGAGCTGAACGGCGCCCTCCTCACCCAGGACGCCGAACTCGACCGGTTCAACGAGGAGGACGGCCGCGTCTCCGCCTTCCTCGGCGAGGTCCGCCTGAACCACCAGGTCGCGGACGTCCGCCCATGGACCGCCGAGACACCGGCCCTGTACGACCTCGCCGTCCGCCTGCACCGCGCCGACGGCTCCGTCGCCGACGTCTCCCGGCACCGGGTGGGGTTCCGGGACGTCGCGATCGTCGGCCGGGATCTGCTGGTCAACGGCGAGCGGGTGTTCCTGCGCGGCGTGAACCGGCACGACTTCCACCCGCTGACGGGGAGGACGGTGTCGTACGAGGACATGCGCGCCGACCTCGTCCTGCTGAAGCGGTTCAACTTCAACGCCGTCCGCACCTCCCACTACCCGAACGACCCGGCGTTCTACGACCTCGCCGACGAACTCGGCGTCTACGTGGTCGACGAGGCGAACGTCGAGTCGCACGACCACGCGCACGAGATCGCCGACGACCCGCGCTACCTGAACGCCTTCGTGGACCGCGTCTCGCGGATGGTGCTGCGCGACAAGAACCACCCCTCGGTGATCGTCTGGTCGCTGGGCAACGAGTCGGACTACGGGGCGAACCACGACGCGGCGGCCGGCTGGGTGCGTCGGCACGATCCGACTCGACCGGTTCAGTACGAGGGCGCCGCGAAGCTGGACTGGGCGGCCGCCTCGGACGCCTCCGACATCGCCTGCCCGATGTACGCCTCGCTGGACGAGGTCGTCGCGCACGCCCTCTCGGGGAAGCAGACGAAGCCGCTCATCTGGTGCGAGTACTCCCATGCGATGGGCAACAGCAACGGCACGCTCGCGGACCACTGGGCCGCCATCGAGTCAACGCCAGGACTTCAGGGCGGGTTCATCTGGGAGTTCTGGGACCACGGAATCCTCCAGCGTGTGAACGACGGACGACCGGCCGGGCGTGGGGGCGCCGGGCTCTACGAGAGCGGCGTCGCCGGACCCGGCCACCGCTGGGCGTACGGCGGTGACTTCGGCGAACCCGATCACGACGGGGCGTTCATCGCGGACGGCGTCGTCTTCCCGGACCGGACCCCGAAGCCGGTGATGTTCGAGCACCGGGAGATCGCGGCGCCGGTCCGGATCGCGCTCGACGGTGACGGGAACCTCGTGGTCTCCAACCACCAGCATTTCCGTGGCCTGGACTGGCTGACCGCCGAGTGGCGGCTCGCGCTCGCCGACGGCACCGACCTCGTCGCCGGGGCCGGACTGCCGGAACTCGCGCCGGGTGACTCCGGTGTCGTACCCGTGCCGTTCGCGCTGCCTCAGGACGGCGGTGAGGCGTGGCTGACCCTGCGGGTGAGCACGGCGGAGGACCTGCCGTGGGCGCCGGCGGGGACGGAGGTCTGCGTGCCGCAGGTGCGGCTGCGGGGGCCCTCGGCCGCCGGGGAACCGGTGGCGAAGGGCCGGGTCGACATCGACGACGACGGTCTGCTCGTCCACCCGCTGCTCACCTCGCCGCCGGTGCTGTCGCTGTGGCGGGCGCCGACCGACAACGACGAGCTGGGCGGCATCGCGTCGCGCTGGCGGGCGTGGGGGCTCGACCAGCTCGTGCGCGAGGTCGTGTCGGTGCAGCGGGACGGCGGGACCGTCATCGTGGACGCCGAGTACGCGGGCGCCACGGGTGTCGTACGGCACCGGCAGATCCTCACGCCGGTCGAGGGCGGCATCCACGTCGACGAGTCGGCGCAGGTGCCCGAGGCGTTCCACGATGTGGCACGGGTCGGGACGGTCTTCGAGACGGTCGCCGGGCTCGATCTGCTGGAGTGGTTCGGGCAGGGGCCCTGGGAGTCGTACCCGGACCGCGCGGCCGGCGCTCCCGTCGGCCATCACGCGCAGCCCGTCGACCGCCTGTTCACGCCCTACCTGCGCCCGCAGGAGAGCGGCGGCCGGCACGGCGTACGGCGTTTCACGCTGTCCGCTCCGGACGCCACCGGGCTGGCCGTCACCCTCGACGGTCCGCGTCAGGTCTCCGTCACGCGCCACCGCGCGGACGATCTGACGGCGGCCGCGCACCACGACGAACTCGTGCCGCGCGCGGGCTGCGTGGTGCACGTGGACGCGGCGCACCGGGGGCTCGGCACGGCGTCGTGCGGGCCCGACACCTTCCCCTCCTATCTGGTCGCGACGGGCTGCCATCACTGGAGCTGGACCCTGCGCGTGCTGTAACCACTCACTCCCATCTCTCATGCACCACCCGGAGCACCTGTGTGTACTTCGCATGCCCATGACTCTGCCGACGGCCAGCCCTGCGAGGCTCCCCAGGCCGGTGCCGGACGGCGCGGCTTCCTGCGGGCGACGGCGCTGCTCGGCGCCGCCGCGACGGCGGGGGTCGCGCTGCCGACCGCGTCTGCCGAGGCGGCGACTTCTTCCTGGCGGCCCGACGCGAGGAGCCGTCGGTTCACGCTTGCCGTGATGCCCGACACGCAGTACCTCTTCGACGGGCCCAGCATCGACGCGAAGCCCGTCGAGGCGTCCCTCAAGTACCTGCTGGAGCACGGGAAGGACGAGAACATCGTCTTCCTGTCGCACCTCGGCGACCTGACGCAGAACGGGGCTGCCGCCGAGTTCTCGGCGATCGGCGACGCGTTCAGGCTGCTTGACCGCAAGGGTGTCGGCTACAGCGTGCTGGCCGGGAACCACGACGTGAAGTCCTCGACGACCGACCAGCGCGGGGCCTCGCCCTACCTGGACGCGTTCGGGCCGAAGCGGTTCGCGTCCAAGTCCACGTTCGGCGGGGCGTCTTCGGACGGGTACAACACGTACCACCTGTTCAAGGCCGGGGGCCGGGAGTGGCTGGTCCTCGCGCTGGACTGGCGGCTGTCCGACAAGGGGTACGCGTGGGCGAAGAGCGTCCTCGCGCAGCACCCGAAGACGCCGGTCATCCTCACGACGCACGAACTCGTCGTGGAGGACGACCAGTTGTCGGCGTACGGGCAGCAGCTGTGGGACCAGCTGGTCAAGGACCACGACCAGATCTTCCTCACGCTGAACGGGCACTACTGGCCTGCCGGGCGGGCAACGCGCAAGAACAGTGCGGGGAATGACGTCCACCTGCATCTGACGAACTATCAGAACCGTTACTTCGGCGGCGCGGCGATGATCCGGCTGTACCGCTTCGACCTCGACCGCAACGTCATCGACGTCGAGACGGTGTCGCCGTGGATCCTCGGGCGGGCGAAGAAGGGGCTCAACGAGTTCGAGCGGCAGGAGATCGAACTCAGCGGTGACGCCGACCGGTTCAGCGTCGACATCGACTTCGCGGCGCGTTTCGAGGGCTTCGACCCGGCGCCGGTCCGGGCGGCGCGGCCCGCGTCCGAGATGCTCGTGCGGGGCACGGTCGCGTACTGGCGGTTCGACAAGGCGGCCGGCGGCACGGTCCGTGACCTGTCGGGGAAGGGCAACGACCTGACGACGGTGAGCGTCGCGGGCGGTTCCCTAGGCTGGTCCGCCGACCACCACCCCGACCAGCCGGGGCACGGAAGTCTGGAGTTCCAGGGCTTCAAGTCGCCGTTGAAGGGCGCCTACTTGAAGACGGTGGACTCGGCGCCGCTCAACAAGGCCACGTTCAGGAACGGTTACACCATCGAGGCGTTCTACCGGCTCCCCGCCGACTGGGACCCCTCGCACCACGCCTGGTCCGGGATCGTCAGCCGGACCGGCACGGGCGGCGCCGCGCACAAGACCGGGGACGACCCGGACGAGCCGCTCGCCACGCTCTCGCTGTCCAACGACCGCGAGCCGCAGTGGGCGATGCGCCCCCTCAACCAGGAGGGCATCGCCACCAACTGGGGCCAGCAGACGCCCCTGGAGACCTGGTGGCACGTCGCCGTCGTCAACGACGGGAAGCACACGACGCTGTACGTCGACGGCTGCCCCGTCGTGCGCAACCCCAAGGCCGTGTCGACCGGCATCACGTCCGTCGGGCTGCCGTGGCTGCTCGGGGGCTACGAGTACGCCGGGAAGATCGACCAGATCCTCCACGCGCGCCTCGGTGACGTACGGATCGTCGAACGGGCGCTGCCCGTCAGCCAGTTCATGAACCACTGACCCTCCCCGGAAAGCCTTACTCAGGAAGACCTGTCATGACCGAGCAGCAGCTCCCCACCTGGGCCGACCCCTCCGTCGCGCCCGCCGACCTCGATCCGCAGGGCGTCTCCCGGCGTGGACTCCTGCGCAGCGCGGGCCTGTTCGGGGCGGCGTTCGCGCTGTCCCCGGCGCTGGCGTCCCCGGCGTCCGCCACCAGCGGTAAGGGATACGGCGGCGAGGACCCGCGTCTCGCCTACCTCGTCGGCGACCATCACATCCACTCCGTGTACAGCCACGACGCGAAGTACACGTTCTCCCAACTCGCCAAGAAGGCAGCCGAGTTCGGGCTCGACTGGATGGTGTTCACCGAGCACTCCAACTTCGGGCACGCCGACTTCGGTGCCGCCCTGGAGCACAAGGAGATCCTCAAGGCCCGCCGGGAGAACCCGCGCCAGCTCATCTTCCAGGGCCTGGAGTGGTACATCCCGGCCGCCGAGCACTGCACGGTGTTCACGCCGCCCGGCCCCAACGAGGTCGACGTCCTGACCCGGTTCGAGAGCGCCTACGACGGCAAGCTCCTGGGCTACACGGACGGCGCTCCCGGCAACGCGAACACCGCGCGCAACGAGGCTCACGCCGTCAAGGCGCTCCAGTGGCTGGCCGAGCAGCGCCGTACCGGTTACGTGGACGACGTCCTCGTGCTGGCCAACCACCCGCTGCGCCTCGGGATCGACTCCCCGCACGAGCTGCGGGCCTGGCGCGACGCCGCCCCCGGGATCATGGTCGGCATGGAGGGGGCGCCGGGTGCTCAGGGCGCGGCGATCCCCGGCTGGCGCGGGGCGAACTCGATCCGGGGCGAGTACGAGAACGCGCCGTCGGCGAACTCCTTCGCGGGGTACCCGAAGGAGGCGTACCTGACGTACGGCGGTTTCGACTGGGCGACGGCGACCGTCGGGGGGCTCTGGGACTCGATGCTGGCAGAAGGCGGCCTGTTCTCGATCACCAGCAACTCCGACGCGCACCGCATCGTCTTCGACACGTGGAAGAACGGCGACTGGCCGGCCGGGCAGAACTTCGACAACACCGGCAAGCTGCCCGACCCGGTGAACACGGCGTCCCCGCAGCCCGGCAGCGACTTCTGGCCCGGCCAGTTCAGCCGTACGCACGTCGGTGTCACCCGTTACGGCTACCGCGCGGTCATGACCGGCCTGCGTGAGGGCCGGGTCTGGGCGGACCACGGCCACCTGATCGACGGCCTCGAAGTCCGCCTGAAGCGTCCGCACAGCCACGGCCGGGGTGTCACTCTCGGCGGCCGGCTCCGCGTCCGCAGGGGCGAGAAGCTCACCCTGGAGATCACGGTCACGACCGCCTCCCGGGTGAACCCGCACGGCATCCTCCCCAAGCTGGCCCACGTCGACGTCATCCGCGGCACGGTCACCGGCCCGGTCACCGACGCCGACACCTGGAAGGCCCCCGACACGCGGGTCGTCCGCACGAAGGACGTCTCCGGCCTGAAGGGCACCTACACCCTCCGTGTCCCGGTCGCGGTCGAGGACGACTCCTTCTACCTCCGCCTGCGCGGCAGCGACGGCAACCGGGGCGGCACGGGCTACCTGGGCGCCTCCGTCGACCCCCACGGCCCGGTCCCCCACGCCCCGGGCGACGGCGACCCGTGGACGGACACCTGGTTCTACGCGAACCCGATCTTCGTGGACGTGGTGCGCTGACCGGTGGCAGTCGTACGGTTGGCCGTGTGACCACGGAAGAATCGGTGCGGCCCCAGTCCCTGATGCTCACGTTCCTGGGCGATCAGGTGCTGGGGCGCGCTGTCTGTGTGTACTCCGGGAGTGTCATCGACGTGTTCGCGCGGGCCGGGGTCGGGGAGCAGGCGACGCGGTCGACGCTGACGCGGATGGTGAACCGGGGGCTGCTGCGCCGGCAGCGGGAGGGGCGGCGGATGTACTTCGGGCTGACCGCGCATTCGGAGGCCGTCCTGCGGGACGGTGAGCGGCGGGTGTGGCACACGGGGGCGGTCAACCGGCGGTGGGACGGGTCGTGGACGCTGCTGGGGTTCTCGCTGCCGGAGTCGTGGCAGCGGCAACGGCACGACCTGCGCTCGAAGCTGGCGTGGCACGGCTTCGGTCCGCTGTTCAGCGGGCTGTGGATCGCGCCGGGTGAGGTGGATGTCGCGGAGCTGGTCGCGGAGTTGGGGCTGTCGGCGCATGTGAAGGTGTTCCGGGCTCAGGCGGACGTGGGGACGGACATCGCGGCGATGATCGAGGAGACCTGGGAGCTGGGCGAACTGGCGTCCCGCTACGCGGCGTTCCGGGAGCGCTGGCAGCGCTGGGAGGGCGACCTCCCGTCGGCGGACGAGGCGCTGGCGGGCCGGCTCCTGCTCCAGACTGACTGGCTGAACATCATCCGCCGCGACCCCCGCCTCCCGGTCCGCCACCTTCCGCCGGACTGGCCGGCGGAGGGCGCGGAGAAGACGTTCCACCGAGTCCACGAACGCCTCACCCCCCTCGCGGAGGAGGCGGCGAGCCGCCTCATCGACCTGGTACCGGCCCGGAGTTGACGTCGTCTCCCGGCCTGAGCCGGCCCCCGAAAAGGCCAACACCGGCGCACACCCGGATGATCTGGGTCACCATGGGAGATGACCGCAGCGTGTACCGCAGTGGGGAGCCGGTGTCACATCCCCGGCCGGATCAGCGCGCGTGCCAGGCGGCGGGCGCCCGGCCGGGGATGTGGCGCCGGCTCCGAGGTGGCTTCCCTTCCAGAAAGGGCCGCGGATGCGTACCGAGGTGTTCACGGGGGACGGCAGACGGCTCGCGGTGGAGATCGCGGGGGATCCGCGCGGTTTCCCGGTCTTCCTGCTGCACGGCACGCCCGGCAGCCGGATCGGCCCGGCGCCCCGCCCGATGCTGCTGTACCACCAGCGGGTCCGCCTGATCACCTACGACCGTCCGGGGTACGGCAGTTCGGACCGGCTGCCGGGCCGCTCGGTCGCGCATGTCGCCGAGGACGTCGCGGCGATCGCGGACGCGCTCGGCGTGGAGCGGTTCGCGGTGGCCGGCCGCTCGGGCGGCGGCCCGCACGCTCTTGCCTGCGCGGCCCTGCTGCCGGGCCGGGTGACGCGCGTCGCGGTCCTGGTGAGCCTGGCTCCGCGCGACGCGGCGGGCCTGGACTGGTTCGCGGGGATGGCCGCGTCGAACGTCCACGAGTACGCGCAGGCCCTCGTCGGCCCGGACCGGCTCGCCGCGAGCCTGCGCGAACGCTCCCTGGCGATCCGCGCCGACCCCCGCAAGCTGCTGTCCCAACTGCGCTGGGAGCTCACGGAGTCGGACCTGAGGGTGATCGCGGACGCCGGGATCCGGGACATGCTCGTCCGCAGCTACGCCGAGGCGCTCAGCGTGTCGGCGGACGGCTGGGTCGACGACGCCCTGTCGTTCTGCTCGCCGTGGGGTTTCGACCTGGACGCGATCTCCGTGCCGGTCCTGCTGTGGCACGGCGAGCAGGACGTGTTCGCCCCGGCCAGCCACACCCGCTGGCTGGCGGAGCACATCCCGGGCCGTACGGTCGTGGTGCATCCGCGGGCGGCGCACTTCGCGGCGCTGCGGGTGCTGCCGGACATCGTGACGTGGCTGTCGGGCGGCCCCAGTTGGCTGGCCCCCGAGCCCGCCTGACGGACCGTCACACCAGGGGCGGTTCCAGGTCCCGGTGGATCCGCTTGCCCTCGCGCACGCTCACCGTGTGCGGATGCGCCTCGCCGAGGAGCCGCTCCAGGTCGGCCTGCGCGCTCTCCTGGAGCTGGTCGGCCTCGGGGATGCGCCGCAGGGCCCGCAGGGTGACGGACAGGTTGGCGCGGGAGACGATCGTGTCGGGGTGCTTGTAGCCCAGCGCCTTCTGGAACCCGGTGACGGCGAGCCGCTCCAGCTCCTCCGAGCGGTGCAGTTCCTCCAGTTCGGCGAGGGTGTTGGCGAGGTTGACCGCGCAGGCCAGGGTGTAGGGGTGGGCGTCGCCGAGGACGTCGTGCAGGGTGGCGCGGTTGCGTTCGAGCAGGGCCCGCGCCTCGTCGATGCGGCCCGCGCCGCGCAGGAAGATCCCGCAGTTGTTGAGGGCGGCCAGGGTCGCCGGATGCCGTTCGCCGGGGGCGATGCGGTACTGCCGGACGATGTCCTGGGTGAGGGTGAGCGCCTCCTCGCGGGCCCCGGTGGCGTACAGGTCGGTCGCGTAGTTGAGGGTGCAGTCGAGGACGTCGGGGGTGGTCGTGGGGGTCTCGCGCATCCGGTAGTGCTCGCGGGTCTGGTGGGTGAGGGCGCGGGCCTCGTCGACGAGCCCGGCCTTGCGCAGGGACACGGCG
Organism: Streptomyces sp. 4F14; assembly: GCF_048159485.1. Classification (NCBI taxonomy): domain Bacteria; kingdom Bacillati; phylum Actinomycetota; class Actinomycetes; order Kitasatosporales; family Streptomycetaceae; genus Streptomyces; species Streptomyces sp. 4F14. The sequence goes on along the minus strand of NZ_JBLRVY010000014.1, from coordinate 86,077 downwards.
AGGCTCTTGGCGCTGCGCAGGGTGTCGGGGTACAGCTCGCCGAAGAGTTCCGTGTACGCGGTGTGGCTGCCGCGCAGCAGGGAGATCGAGGCGTCGTACTCGCCGGTCTCGCGCAGGTCGCGGCCGAGGTTGGTGACGCTGATCAGGGTGTGGGGGTGTTTGGCGCCGAGGTCGTTGCGGCGCCGGTCGTAGATCTCCTGGTCGACGTCGCGGGCCTCGTTGTAGCGGCCGAGCAGGCGCAGGCAGACGGCGCGGTTGTTGTTGGAGCTGAGGGTGCGGGGGTGGTCCTCGCCGAAGCTCTCCTTGAAGCCGAGGTATGCCTCGGCGGCCATCTGGAGGGCTTCGGAGAAGCGGCCGATGGAGCCGAGGTCGGTGGCGAGGCCGCTGGCGGTCATGAGGATGTGCGGGTGGTCGGGGGCGAGCAGGGAGCGCTGCTGGGCGAGGATCTCGGAGCCGAGCTGTTCGGCTTCGACGTACTTGCCGAAGGAGCGCAGCACGTTGGCGATGTGGAAGCGCAGGTGGAGGAGCTGGATGCGGAGGTTGGTGAGGTAGAGGCGTTCCTCGGCGAGGGTGCGCGGGGGCCGTCCGCCGGACTGCGGGGGGAGGCGGTGGGCGTCCTCGGGCTGCTGGGAGAAGGCGTCGATGCGGGCCTGGGAGTCCGCCAGTTTCTCTTCCCACAGTTCGCGCAGGTTCTCCGCGAAGGTGGTGGCGGCGGGGAGTTCGCCGCGCTTCCAGAGGTAGCGGACGCGGTCGATGAGGAGCTGGCGGGTCTCGGGGTCGTCGCAGATGCTGGCCTCGGACGCGTCGAGGTGCGGCCAGATCGCGGCGAAGGTGGGCTGGTTCTCGGGGTCGTCGATGGGTTCCTCGCCGGAGGGGCGGGCGCCGGCGAGGATGCGGTGGACGACGTGCTGGGCCTCCAGCTGCTCGGTGGGGGTGAGCTGGGAGCGGATGACGGCCTGGACGAGGCGGTGGACCTGGATGGTGGACTGCTGGGAGCGGTCGACCTTGGCGAGCGCGAACCGGCCGATCTCGCGGATGACGCGGCCGAGGACCATCTTCTCCTGGAGGGAGGGGTCCTCGGCGGCGAGGACGCGGATCATCTCGTCGCCGTAGAGGAGTTTCATGGAGATGGGTTCGGCGGCGAAGAACGCGCACAGCTGCAGGAGGCGTACGGCGGCCGGGGAGCGTTCCTTGAGGCGTTCGATGGAGACGTTCCAGGTGGCGGCGACGGGCTGCGGGTAGCCGGCGGGCTGGCTGAGGGACAGGACGTGTTCGGCCTGCCGGTCGAGTTCGAGGAGGTAGTCGTCGACGGGGGTGGCGGTCTCGGCGAGCCAGGCGCCGGCCTGTTCGAGGGCGAGGGGCAGGTCGCCGACGGCCGCGGCGACCCGGTCGGCGTCGTCGGTGCTGAGGTCGGGGGCGCGGCGCAGGAGGTGTTCGACGCTCTCCTCGCGCAGGAAGGGGTCGATCTCCAGGGCTTCGCCGTACTGGAGCCAGGTGTGGTTGCGGGAGGTGATCAGGACGTGTCCGCTGCCGCCGGGCAGCAGATGGCTGACCTCCTGGGGTTCGTCGGCGTTGTCGAAGACGAGCAGCCAGCGCAGCGCGGGCCCGGACTGCCTGAGGTGGTCGCGGACCTCCTGGGCGACCTGGGAGGCGTCCTCCCCGCCGCGCAGGCCGAGCCGGGGGGCGAGGTCGGCGAGCGCGGAGACGACGAACTCGCTGCGCTCGGAGGAGATCCACCAGACGAGGTCGTAGTCGGCGGCGAACCGGTGGACGTACTCCAGGGCGATCTGGGTCTTGCCGACGCCGCCGAGGCCGTAGAGGGCGTACGCGGCGCTGCGGCCGCCGGTGCCGCTGGCGCCGAGGAGGTCGCGCAGCTTCTCCAGCAGGGCGCTGCGGCCGGTGAAGGAGGAGTTGCGGGGGGTGACGTTCCAGAAGCGGGGCTGGGTGTCGGGGAAGCGGGCGGCGGAGGTGGTGACGGTGTCGTCGGCGAGGTCGGCGGGCAGCGGGGGTTTGCCGAGGGCGCGCAGCAGGGCGGTCGCCGCGTTCTTCTCGTTGGTGCGGACGATGTCGACGCTGGGCCAGTCGGTGAACGCGGGCGCGGGCCGGATGTCGCCGACGCGGACGGCGAGGACCTGGCGGCGGCCGGTGGGGTCGTTGCCGGTGGCGGTCTCCCAGACGTGGCGGGCGCGCGCGGAGCGCTGGTAGGCCGGGGAGAGGACGACGACGGTGCGGTCGGCGGGTTTGTCGGCGCCGTCGCCGTCGCCGCCCGCGTACTTGGGGATCACCCGGAAGCCGGCGCGGGAGAGCAGGACGGCGATCCACTCGGCCCACATGCGGTCCTCGGAGACGTAGCTGAGGTGCAGGTCGGCGGGGAGGGCGGCGCGGGTGCGGACGAACTTGCGTTTCACGCCGAGGCGTTGTTCCTCGTCCATGCGGGGCAGCGCGGTGACGGCCTGCGCGGAGATGACGGCGGTGAGGCGTTCGAACGCGGCGAGCAGGGAGATCGGGTTGCCGGCCTCGTCGGCGAAGGTCGCGAGGGTCTCCTCGTACGCGTAGTAGGGCCGGTAGGGGACCTCGACGGACAGCCAGTAGGTGGTGAGCTGGTCGTCGGTGAGTCCGGCGGGCCAGCCGTCGAACTTGGCGCGGGCGAGCATGCGGCCGGCGTCCGCCTTCTCCTTCTCGCCCTCGTCGATGCGCATGGGGACGGGCAGGATGCGGATGTTGCGGGGGCGGAAGCGTTCGCCGATGTCGCGGGCGACGGCCGCCGCGCCGTCGATGGACTGGTCGCTGAGGGTGAAGCAGTCGACGAGGACGTCGGGCAGGTGGGCGGTGCAGATGTCGGCGATGTCGGAGAGGCCGGTGCGGCTGTCGATGAGGACGTAGTCGTAGTTGGCGCGCATGTCGTCGCGCAGGGCGTCGAAGAAGAGGCCGCCGCCGAGGCGGTCGTAGAAGTTGTCCCAGTCGAAGGTGGCGACGATCGCCGAGTAGTCGCGGTTCTGGCGGCCGGCGGTGACCAGGTCGAGGGTGCCGGGTTCGGGGAAGGGCCAGTCGACGGAGACGGCGTGGCGCTGGACGCGGGCGTAGTCGCGGTGCCAGTCGGCGGGGCGGCCCTCGCCGTCGTCGTCGGTGGCGGCCCAGGCGTACTCGGTGAGCAGGTCGATGACGCCGGTCGTGGCGCCGACGGTGGCGGGGTCGAGGAAGGGGTGGAAGAAGCGGTGCAGGCCGGGCGCCTCCAGGTCCCAGTCGACGGCGAGGACGCGTTTGCCGTTGGCGGCGAGGATCCAGGCGACGTTGGCGAGGGCCATGGTGCGCCCGGTGCCGCCCTTGTACGAGTAGAACGTCACGATGCGGCCTGCGCGGCCGCCCTGTTCGTCGAGGCTGCTCATCGCGGTCCCTCCTCCTCGGCACGACGGCGGTCGGGCGGCGCCGGAGGGCTGCCCTGGATTCCTTGGTGGCCCGGGCCGGTCCGCCCGCCCGCGCCGCCCAGCCGGAAGCGCTGCGGGCCCTCACCGGGCGGGACGCGGGCGGGGGCCCGTCTGAGGTACTCGGTGGCCGCCCAGTGCACGACGCGCGGGAGCTGGCGGCTGAAGGTGGCCTGGTCGGGGCCGAGGACCGGCGGGCGGCCGGCCTGCCGCTGGCGGCGGGTGCGCCGGGGCAGCGCGGCCTCGACCTCGGCGGCGACGCTGCGGCCGTCCGCCTCGTCGTCGCGGTCGGCGCCGTTCCACGGCACGACGACCCCGGTCGCGGGCCGGTCGGCGGCGTCGAACTCGCCCAGCCGGGCGAGGTGTCCGGGGTCGCGCAGCAGCCACCGGTCGAGGAGGAGCAGTTCGGGCCCGTCGGCGGGCGCCCCGCGGTGGTCGAACTCCCGTACGTCCGGCTGGAAGTCGAGGCGTTCGGCGATGTCGGAGGCCAGCTTGCCGAGCGGGTAGGGCGATACGGGGTGGTAGGGCCGCCAGTCGAGGGGGCTGCTGCCGTAGTAGGCGGGGTCGCGGCCCTCGGGGAGCCCGGCGCGGGAGGCGGCGGCGACGCTGATGCGCAGCCGGCGCCGGGTGGTGGGCCGGGGCTGCGGCTGGGCGGGGCGCGGGGTGTCGGTGTGCGCGAACGCGTCGTGCGCGGCTTGCAGGCTGTGCCGGTCGTCGTCGCCGTGCGGGACGGCGACGCTCTCCCCGGCGGCGACGATCCGGTGGGCGAGCTTGAGGACGTCCTTCTCGTAGTCGCTGCGGAAGGAGCGCAGTTTGGCGAGCCCGTAGAGGCCGAACTCCCGGTAGCGTTCGGTGTGTTCGTGTTCGGGGTGGGGGACGTCGCGGGCGCAGGCCGGCAGCCGCCGCTCGGGCACGGGCGCCCACAGCGCGGGCACCACGGCGGCGGGCAGGGAGCCGGGGCGGCGGCCGAACACGGTCCACTCCCGGCCGCACCAGGGGCTGATGAAGTAGCGGGGCGAGTACAGCGGCACGAAGACCCGGCACTGGGCGAGGGAGCGGGCGAGTTCGTCGCTCAGGGCCTGACCGGCGCGCATCGACCGGTCCATGTATCCGGCGCCGCCGGCGGGGACGGTGGTGAGGTTGAGGACGACGTCGCACAGGTCGCGGAAGAGCCGGTGCACCCACAGGTCCGGGTCGGCCCGGTCGGACTCGCCGCGCGGCACATGGGCGTAACTCAGGAAGAAGTACGGCCCATTGGCCTCGGCCCCCACGGGTTCCGTAGGCTGCACACGCTCCCCCGATCCCCGTGCCCCACCCGGACACTCAGTGTAGGGAGTGGGCCTCGTCTTGTGACGGGTCTGTGAAAACCCCTTGGCGGCGATTTCCGGCCAGCCAGGTCCTGGCGTAGGCGACGGCCCGGTCGAGCGGGAAGAGCGCCGCCTCCCCGTTCCCGACGGTCCCGCGCCGCACGACCCCGGTGTCGGCCTCGAACGCGGCCCCCAGCTCCCCGAAGTCCCGGTCGTCGTGGGCGGCGTCCCGGTAGCTCACCCACGTCCGCACGCCCCCGCGCCGCACCACGCACCCGTACGTCCGCCACGGCATCCCCGGCACCCGGTACTCGCCGAGGTGGAAGGCGCTGCACACGTCGAACCCCACGCCGAGCAGCAGGACTTGGGCCCTGGCCTCCTCCAGCCGGGCGAGCGGCGAGCGCTCCCCGAGGTGGCACTCCTCGTCGTGCCCGGCCATCAGCTCCCGGGCCCGCGCGCCGAGCGCCGCGAAGGAGGTCTGGGGATGCGCGCTGCGTACGGCCCGCGCCGAGCGCCGGACGGCTTCCGCGAGCCGCCCCATGTCCTGCGAGGCGGTCCGCCCGGGGTCGAACGCGGGCATGGTAGCCCGGTGCCGGGCGATCTGCTCCCGCGTCATGTCGAGGGTGTCCCAGCGGTACGCCGGTGAGGTGTCGGAGTTGTGGGCGGTGAACGTCGGGACGACGACGGTGCCCCGGGGTCCGACGGCGTCGAGGAGCGCCCCGAGGACGGTGCCGGGGGCGACGCCGACCCGGCGCAGCGAGGCGTGCACCAGGAGGGTGGCCCCGGGCCGGACGCCCAGCCGGGCGAACTCGGCGCTCACCGGGTCCGCCCGATGCCGTCGACGAACCTGCGGCCGAGGGGCGTGAGTCCGGGAGCGCCGGTCAACTCCTTGAGGTACGCGTCGGCTTGGGAGGTGCCGAGGAGGGCGTCGGTGGCGGCCGCGGCGTACGTGTCGGCGAGGAGGGCGCCGACGGCCGGGGCCGCCTCGTCGTACAGTTCGCAGGCGTCGAGCAGGGCGTCCAGGATGCCGAGCCGGAAGCCCCGCACCAACTGGGCGGCCACCTGGGCCGGTTCGTCGTCGAGGCGGGCGCCGAGGGCGGCGAGGCCGGCTCCGGCGGCCCGGGGCGGTGCGGCGAGGGGGACGACGGCGCGGACCTCGGCGGCCATCGCGGCGGCGGTGCCGGGCAGGGCCCGGTCGATCAACTCCCAGGACTTGTCGAGGACTTGCTCCCAGCGGACGGCCTCGTCGGGGGTGAGGCCGGGGTGGAGGGGTGCGTCGAAGCAGTCGCGGTGGGGGTCGTGGTCATCGAGGGCGACGGTGAGGCCGCCGCAGCGCAGCCGCCGGGCGGGGGCGGCTCCCACGAGGGCGGCGAGGTGGTCCGGGGAGGCGGTGCCGTCGAGGCAGGCCAGGATCCAGGGGCGGGTGTAGGGGTGGGCCAGGACGGCGGCCAGGGTGTCCGGGTCGGCGGCCCGCCGCCAGGCGTCCGGCCACAACGGGCCTGCGGGGTACGGGAGTTCGCCCCTGCCGGCCCGTTCGCCGAGTTCCCTGAGCAGGTCCAGGGTGACCGCCGTGCGGGCCTCGGCGAGGGCGTGGACGGCGGTGCCGTCGTCGGTGCCGTCGGCGAGGGCGTCGAAGCCGGGGACGGGGCGGGTGGCGTCCGCGCCGGTGCGGGCGGCGAGCCCGTCGACGAGTTCCCTCAAGTCGGCGCAGAACACGGAGGGGTTGGCGAAGCCGGTGCCGTCGGAGCGGTAGCGGTGCGCGAGGAGGCCGCCGCCGCAGGAGCGGACGACCGGACAGGCCCGGCACTGCTCGCAGAGCCCGGCGAGGCCCTGGCGCCGGGCGGCCATGCCGGGGTGGCGGGAGACGTCGTCGAAGGAGTGCCGTCCGACGTCCTGGCCGGTCCCGGGGGCGCCGTCGTACGCGGTCTTGAGGGAGTCGGCCTGTTCGTAGCTGCCGTCGGTCTCGATCACGACGAGGTCGGCGCCGTCGAGGCCCATCGCCTCGGTGTGGCTCGGGCCGCCGCCGAGGGTGCTGACCACGGAGTCGAACAGCCGCACCGGCATCGGGCGGCCCCGCTCGCTCCAGCGGGCGTGCACCGCGAGCAGCCAGTCGGCGTAGGGGGTCGCGCGGCCCTCGGGGCGGTGGGGCGGGGTGTCCCAGGTGGCGTGCGGGAGGAGGAAGTCGATGCGGGGCGGGGCGAGTTCGGCGAGGGCGTCGAAGACCGCGACCGGGTCGTTGCGGACGTCGACCGTGCACAGGATCCCGGCATAGAGGTGGCGGTGCTCGTTCAGCAGGGCGAGCGCCGCGAGGGCCTGGTCGTGGCTGCTGCGGCCGTCGCGGTAGAGCCGGAAGCGGTCGTTCGCGGCGCGGTCACCGTCGAGGGAGACGCCCACGCGGACGCCGTACTCGGTGAACAGGTCGAGGTGACGGGGCGTCAACCGGACGCCGTTGGTGTGGATCCTGAGGTCCAGCTCGGCGACTCCCCGTAACGCGCGGGTGAGTTGCTCGCAGACGTACCGCAGGCGGGGGATTCCGGCGAGCAGCGGCTCGCCTCCGTGGAGGATGACCTGGACGGAGGCGAGCCGGTGCGCCGTCGCGTGTTCCGCGAGCCGCCGGGCGACCTGGGTGACGGTCTCCTCGGCGATCACCCTGGGCTTGACCGACCAGCTGGTGTCCGCGTGCTCGTACACGTAGCAGTGACGGCAGGCGAGGTCGCACCGGCTGTGCACCTTCAGCACGAGCTGGCGCAGCGGGGCGACGGGGTCGGTCATGGGGTGGCGGTCAGATGGAGGACTGGAAGGTGATCCCCGCTCCCTTGGCGGACCGGGTGGAGCCGAGGGCCCGGCGCACCCCCCGGGCGTTCCTGGGGTCGGTGGGAGCGTCGAGGCGGGGTGCGGCGGCGACCATCGGCCGGACGGCCGTTGATGCAGTGGTTCTCGCTGGAATGGTCACGGTGTCGTTCCTAGGGGCGGGCCATTATGGGGCCACAGCCTAACCTCATCAAGACCGCGTCGGGCGCCCGGGAAGACTCCATTTACGCTCAACGGATTACGATCCGAGGAACCTCAGGACCCCCTGGAGGACCGCCGCCGGTTTCGCGCCCCCTTCGATCTCGATGGTGCCGTCCACGGTGATCTGCACGCCCCCCGCCACGTCCTCGACCCCTGCCAGCCGCGCGGCGAGCCGGATCCGCGAACCGACCTTCACGGGCGAGGGGAAACGCACCTTGTTCAGGCCGTAGTTGACCTTGGTGGCGACCCCTTCCACCTCCAACAGCCCGGAGAACAAGGGTATGAAGAGTGACAGGGTCAGATAGCCGTGCGCGATGGGCGCCCCGAAGGGCCCTGCGGCGGCCTTCTCCACGTCGACGTGGATCCACTGGTGGTCCCCGGTCGCGTCGGCGAACGTGTCGATGCTCCGCTGCGTCACCTCGATCCACTCGCTGGTCCCGAGGTCGCTCCCGGCGAGCTTCTTGAGTTCGTCGAGGCCGTTGACGGTGATGGTCATGACGTTCCTTCACTGTTGCCGGTACGGTCGCCGAAGCGCTTGCGCACCCGGGACTTGAGGAGTTTTCCGGAGGCGGTGCGCGGGAGTTCGTCCGCGAGCACCACGGACCGGGGGATCTTGTACTTGGCGAGCCGCCCCGCGAGCCCCGCGAGGATGGCGTCGGGATCGGGCCGGGCCCCTTCGCGGGGCACGACGACCGCGCGGGGCACCTCGCCCCACTTCTCGTCGGCGACCCCGATGACCGCGCACTCGGCGACGCCGGGGTGCGCGAGGATCAGGTCCTCGATCTCGGCGGGGTAGATGTTCTCCCCACCGGAGATGATCATGTCCTTGATCCGGTCGACGATGTGGACGTACCCGTCCTCGTCGACCCGGGCCGCGTCCCCGCTGCGGAACCAGCCGTCGGTGAAGGAGGCCGCGCTCTCCTCGGGCAACCCCCAGTAGCCGGGCATGACATGGGGCCCGCGCACCACGACCTCCCCGGTCTCCCCCACCTCGACCGGCATCAGGTCGGGACGGACGACGCGTACGTCGCTGAAGAAGTGCGGCACGCCCGCCGAACCGGCCTTGCTGACCGCGTGTTCGGCGTCGAGGAAGAGCGTCCCGGGCGACGCCTCGGTCATCCCGTACCCCTGGAGGAAGGTCAGGCCCCGCTCCTGATAGGCCGCGATGAGCGGGGTCGGCACGGGTGAGCCGCCGCAGGTGAGCAGCCGCAGGGAGCTCAAGTCGGCGTCGGGCCAGCCCGGGTGACGGGCCATCAGGTCGAACATGGTCGGCACGCCGAACATGAACGTGATCCGGTGCCGGGCGACCAGCCCGAAGGTCGCGTCGGGGTCGAACGCCTCGACCAGGACGCAGGCGCCGCCCTTGAGGAGGACCGGCAGCGTCAGCATGTTGAGGCCCGCCGTGTGGAACAACGGGGCGGAGACCAGGGCCCGTTCGTCGGCGATCAGGTCGGTGTCGACGAGGACGTTCAGGGCGTTCCAGGTGAGGTTGCCGTGGGTGAGCATGGCGCCCTTGGGGCGTCCGGTGGTCCCCGAGGTGTACATGATGACGCAGGTGTCGTCGGGACCGACGGGTTCGTCGATGGGTTCGAACGGCGCCTGGTCCAGGGCCTGTTCGTACTCCTCGCCGACTTCGAGGTAGGTGCGGACGTCGGTGCTGCCGGGGAGCCCGGCGACGAGACCGGCGTGCGAGGGCGCGTAGATCAACGTCTTCGCGCCGGAGTCGGCGAGCTGGTAGGCGATCTCCGGGCCCGCGAGGCGGGTGTTGAGCGGGACGAAGACCGCGCCGAGCGTGCCGGCCGCGAACAGGGCCTCCAGGTAGGAGGGGTGGTTCGGGCCGAGGTAGGCGAGGCGGTCGCCGCGTCTGAGGCCCCGGGCGCGCAGGGCGTGGGCGAGGCGGGTGGTGCGGTCGTGCAGGGCGGCGTACGTGTACTCGGTGCCGCCGTGGACCAGGGCGGTGCGGTGCGGGGTCTTCCGGGCCCGGCGGGCGGGCCAGGAGCCCAGTCCCTCGTTGCGCATCTGCGGCCCCTCTAGATCGTCAGCAGGCGGGCGGCGTTCTCTTTCAGGATCTTCGGCCTGACCTCGTCCTTGATCGGCAGCTTCGCGAAGTCGGCGAGCCAGCGGTCGGGGGTGAGGACGGGGAAGTCGGAGCCGAAGAGGACCTTGTCCTTGAGCAAGGTGTTGGCGTACTGCACGAGCTGCGGCGGGAAGTACTTCGGCGACCAGCCCGAGAGGTCGATGTGGACGCCGGGTTTGTGGGTGGCGACCGCGAGCGCCTCGTCCTGCCAGGGGAAGGAGGGGTGCGCGAGGATGATCTTCAGGTCGGGGAAGTCGGCGGAGACGTCGTCGACGTGCAGCGGGTTCGAGTATTTCAGGCGGATGCCGCCCCCGCCCGGGACGCCCGCGCCGATGCCGGTCTGGCCGGTGTGGAAGAGCGCGACACAGCCGTACCCCTCGATCACCTCGTACAGGTCGTACGCGACGGCGCGGTCGTTGGGGAAGAAGCCCTGGATGCTGGGGTGGAACTTGAACCCCTTCACCCCGTACTCCTCGATCAGCCGCCGGGCCTGCTTCACGCCCGCCTTGCCCCGGAACGGGTCGATCGACGCGAAGGGGATCAGGACGTCGGCGTTCGCGGCGGCGGCCTCGGCGACCTCCTCGTTGGGGACGGGCGCGGTGCCGGTCGCGGACTCGGCGTCGACCGTGAAGATCACGGCGGCCATGTTGCGTTCGCGGTAGTAGGCGGCCGTCTCCTCGATCGTCGGCTTGCGCTTGCCCTCGACCTTGAAATAGGCGGAGGAGGCGTCGTGCAGGTCGTCGTCGAGGGAGGAGTGGCCCTTGGAGGAGACCTCGGCGTGGGTGTGGACGTCGATCGCGTCGAGGGAGGCGACGTCCATGACGGGACCGGGCGCCGCCATCACGCCTCCCCCAGCTTCGGCGCCGGGATGCCCACCGTCTCCGGTACCGCGCCGACCGACGTCCCCCACGCCTCCGCGAGCGTCTCGGGCGTCCAGCCCCCGTCCGCGTACGCCGCCCGCACCTCCTGCGGATGCGACCACAGCGTCACCTTGTCGCCGCCGATCCCGATCGCCTGCCCGGTGATCCCGCGGGCAGCGTCGGAGGCGAGGAACGGCACGAGGGCCGCGCAGTCCTCGGGCGTCCCGAACCCCTCGCCCTTGCGGAGGATCCCGGGCAGCGGCTCCCCGCGCCTCATCGCCTCGATGTACGGCGCGAACGCGGGGATCGTCTCGGTCATGGCGGTCGCGGCGACGGGCACGATCGCGTTGACGGTGATGTTCGCGCGGGCCAGCTCCATCGACCAGGTCCGGGCGAACGCGGCGATGCCCGCCTTGGCCGCCGCGTAGTTGGTCTGCCCGAAGTTGCCGCGCTGCCCGGCGGGCGAGCCGACGAGGATCAGCGTCCCGCCCTCGCCGCGCTCGCGCATGTGGACGGCGGCGGCACGGGCGCAGGTGAAGGTGCCGCGCAGATGCGTGGAGATCACCGCGTCGAAGTCGTCGTCGGTCATCTTCCACAGCACCTTGTCGCGCAGGATCCCGGCGTTGGTGACCAGCACGTCGAGCCGCCCGAACGCCTCGACGGCCCGCCCCACGATCCGGTCGGCGGCCTCGCCGGTCCCGACGGGCACCACCTCGGCGACGGCGGTGCCGCCCGCTTCGGTGATCGCCTTCACCGCGCTCCCGGCGGCCTCCTCGTCCACGTCGTTGACCACCACGGACGCGCCGTGGGCGGCCAGCGCCCGGGCATAGGCGAGTCCGAGGCCGCGGCCGGCGCCGGTGACGACGGCGGCCTTGCCGGTGAGATCGATAGGAGGCACGGAGGAGTCCCTTCGGTAGAGGTCGGTGGGGACGACGTAAAAATAGAAGCTAAGAGCAATGATTGTTGTCGTCAATAGTTGTTGCCGACCCACAGATGCCTCATGCTGGAATCCTTACGACGACCCACCCCGGCCCACCCCGCCCGCCGCCGACCGAAGGAGCCCGCCATCACCAGCCGGCACGACACCGCGACCCCCGCCCCCATCGACGCCGACGAGCCATGGATGCGCGGGCTGCACGCCGACACGGGCTACCTGCTGTACCGGCTCGGCCTGCGCTCGGGCCAGTTGTTCAACACGTTCCTCCAGGAGTCGGGGCTGCGCCTGCGCCACTACGCGATGCTGCGCTACCTCGCGGGCTGCGAGGGCGCCCTCCAGCGGGAGTTGAGCGCCCGCCTCGGCTACGACCCGAGCGCGATCGTCGGCCTGGTCGACGACCTGGAGCGGCTGACGTTCGCCGAGCGCCGCCCCTCCCCCGACGACCGGCGCAGCCGCACCGTCGTGCTCACGGAGGCGGGCCGCGCGTTCCTGCGCGACACCGACGAGGCGGGCCTCAGGGTCACCAACGAGCTGACGGGGCCGCTGACCGCGGCCGAGCGCGAGGTGCTGCACGGGCTGCTGCTGCGGGTGGCCGGGGACGACCTCGGCTGACAGTCGACCGTCACGCAGGACCAGCCTCCGACATCGGGGTGACGCCATGAGCCAACGTTCCGCGCCCGACCGGCTGTTGTCCGTCCTCGCCGCGTTCGACCACGAGCACCCGGCGCTGACGCTCACGGACATCAGCCGGCGGGCCGGCCTGACCCTCACCACCGCGCACCGCCTCGTCGGCGCGCTCACCACGTGGGGCGCCCTGGAGCGGGACGAGTCCGGTGCCTACCACGTAGGTCTGCGGCTGTGGGAGATCGCGGCCCTCTCGCCGCGCGGCCTCGCCCTGCGCCAGATCGCCCTGCCCTACCTGGAGGACCTCTACGAAGCCACGCACGAAAACGTCCAGTTGGCCGTCCGTGACGGTCACGACGTCGTCTACACCGAGTGGCTCAGCGGGCGCTCCTCGGTGGGCGTCCACATCCGGGTGGGCGCCCGCTGGCCCCTCCATGTCACCGGCGTGGGTCTCGTACTGCTGGCGCACGGCGATGTCGGCCTCCAAGAGGCGTACTGCGCGGGTGAGTTGAAGGCGTTCACCGGCCATACGGTCACCGATCCCGCCCGGTTGCGCCGCCTCCTCGCCGAAGTCCGGCGCACGGGCGTGGCGGTGAGCGACCGTCAGGTCACCGAGGACGCCCTCTCGGTGGCGGCGCCGGTACGCGGGCCGGGGGGCGAGGTGGTGGCCGCCGTCTCCGTGGTCGTACCCGAACAGGGGGCGCAGGTGGGGGTGCTGGCACCGGCGGTCCGGGTCGCGGCGCGGGGGATCTCGCGGGCGCTCGGGTGGCGGCCGGGGTGACCGCTCTTACCCGAATCTCAGCTCCCCGGCCGCCGCTTCAAAGGAAGCACCCAGATTCGGGGCGCAGGATGCGGACACCATGTCGGACAAATCAGGAAGGCGTGCCGTGGGCGACGAGCACATAGCGGGGCGGGGGTGGACCCGGCGCGGGGTCCTGGCGGCGCTGGGGGCGGCTCCGGCCGGGGTGCTCGCGGGGTGCACCTCGGACAGGGCGAGCGCCTCGGAGAAGAAGCCGCCGACGATCACCGTCTCGCCCGCGAACGGGACCACCGACGCCGGGTTCTCCTCGCCCGTGACGGTCACCGTCGCCGCCGGTACGCTGGCGTCCGTGCAGGTCAGAGGGGCGGACGGGAGCACGCTCGCCGGTTCGCTGAACGCCGCGAGGACCGTGTGGACGTCCACCGCGCACCCGTACTCCGCGACCGCGTACACCGTCACCGCCCAGGCCGAGGGGGCGGCGGCGCAGAAGTCGACGTTCACGACGAAGGCGCCGGGCGCGACGTTCGTCGGGCGGTTCACGCCCGAGGACGGGTCGACCTCGGGGGTCGGCATGCCGGTGTCGATCAACTTCACGCACGCCGTGACCGACCGGGCGGCCGTCGAGAAGGCGATCACCGTGACGTCCGAGCCCGCCGTGGAGGTCGTCGGCCACTGGTTCAGCGACACCCGCCTCGACTTCCGGCCCGAGACGTACTGGGCGAGCGGCACGACCGTGACCCTGGGGCTGCGCCTCAAGGACGTCCAGGGCGCGGACGGCGTCTACGGCACCCAGCACAAGGACGTCACCTTCCACATCGGGCGCGAGCAGATCAGCACGGTCGACCTCGCGGCCAAGGAGATGACCGTACGGCGGGACGGGGCGACGTACGCGACGTATCCCGTGACCGGCGGGGATCCCGAGCACACCACCTGGTCCGGGATCATGGTCATCAGCGAGCGGTTCCACCGGACGCGGATGGAGTCGTCGACGGTCGGGCTCGGCGACGAGTACGACATCCCGGACGTGCCGCACGCGCAACGGCTGACCACGTCGGGGACGTTCGTGCACGGCAACTACTGGGCGTCCACGGGGGTGTTCGGGAGCCAGAACACCAGTCACGGGTGTGTGGGGCTGCACGACGCGAAGGGCGGGAACGACGCGTCCGTGCCCGGGTACGCGTTCTACGAGAGTTCGATGCTCGGGGACGTGGTGATCGTGAGGAACTCCGGGGAACGGACGGTGACCGCGAGCAACGGGCTCAACGGGTGGAATCTGTCGTGGGCGGAGTGGAGGGCGGGGAGCGCGCTGGGGTAGCGGGCCGGGGGCAGGGGTCCGGTTTTGGCGGGGGCACGTCACATAACCGACTTCATCGGGTGAACTCGCCTTCCCTGTACGGCAATTCCTCGCTTCAACTCTTGACGGCCCTCGGGGCAGGGAGGACATTGACGGCACCTTGAGAGCGCTCTCAAAGGCTCTCTGGGCACCCGCACTCTCCCCATCCCGTACCCGAGAGGTCCCCCATGACCGCAACCTCCGGTGTCCCCATCCCGAGACGGCGCCGCGCCCTGATCGCCGTCCTGTCCACCCTCGGCCTCGCCGCCGCCCTCGCGACGGCGGCCACCCTCCCCGCGGGCGCCTCCGCCCCGACCCCGCCGTCCGGCTGGTCCCAGGTCTTCCTGGACGACTTCAACGGCTCCGCCGGGACCGGCGTCAACACCTCCAACTGGCAGTACAGCACCGGCACCTCGTACCCCGGCGGCCCCGCGAACTGGGGTACCGGCGAGGTCGAGACGATGACCAACAGCACCGCGAACGTCTCCCTCGACGGCAGCGGCAACCTGCGCATCACGCCACTGCGGGACTCCGCCGGGAACTGGACGTCGGGCCGTATCGAGACGACCCGTACGGACTTCCAGCCCCCGGCCGGCGGAAAGCTCCGCGTCGAGGCGCGCATCCAGATGCCCAACGTCACCGGCACCGCCGCCGAGGGCTACTGGCCCGCCTTCTGGATGCTGGGCGCCCCCTACCGGGGCAACTACCAGAACTGGCCCGCCGTGGGCGAGATCGACATCATGGAGAACGTCCAGGGCCTCAACCGCGTCTGGGCGACCCTCCACTGCGGCACCAACCCGGGCGGCCCCTGCAACGAGACGACCGGCATCGGCAACAACACCCCCTGCCCCACGACGACCTGCCAGTCCGGCTTCCACAACTACACGGTGGAATGGGACCGTTCGGTCACGCCCGAGGCCATGCGCTTCTACGTCGACGGCGTCAACTACCACACGGTGACGGCGAATCAGGTCGACGCCACCACCTGGACCAACGCCACCAACCACGGCTTCTTCATCATCCTGAACGTCGCGATGGGCGGCGCCTTCCCCGACGCGTACGGCGGCGGCCTCGACAGCGCGACGGTACCGGGCCACCCGATGGTCGTCGACTACGTCCAGGTCCTCCGGTCGTCCGGTGGCGGCACGACAACTCCCCCGCCCACAGGGTCCCGTGACGCCTACAACCCCATCCAGGCCGAGTCCTACGACGCCCAGTCCGGCACCACCACGGAGACCACCTCCGACACCGGCGGCGGCCAGAACATCGGCTCCCTCGCCAACGGGGACTGGGCCCAGTACAAGGGCGTCAACTTCGGCTCGACCCCGGCGACCCAGTTCTACGCCCGGGTGGCGAGCGGCGCGGGCTCCGGCGTCAGCGGGCTGGTCGAAGTCCGCCTGGACAGCCGGACCTCCACGCCGATCGGCAGCTTCTCCCTTGCCAGTACGGGCAGTTGGCAGACCTGGAAGACCGTCCCCGCCAACATCACGTCCGTCACCGGCACCCACGACGTCTACCTGACCTTCACCAGCGGCCAGCCGAACGACTTCGTGAACGTCAACTGGTTCGACTTCGGGCACTGACGCCCGACTGCTCGTCCGCCCACTCGGCGAAGGTGGTGAGCGGGATGCCCAGTTCCCGGGCGAACTCGGGCCTGGCGGGCGGGAGGACCGCGTTCACCCACTCGTGTCCGGCTCCCCACCCCGGCATGCCTGCGGCCAGTGCCTGTTCCAGGCTCATGGAGGGCGCGGTCACAGGGACGCCCCAGGCGACGGACAGGGTCTCGGCGACCTGCGTCATGGTGCGCAGGTCGCCGGCCAGTTCCAGTTCCACCCGGTGGAACCGGTCGGGGTCTCGCACGGCGTGCGCGGCGGCCGTGCCGATGTCCCGCGCGGCCACCAGAGCCAGTTCGGTGTCCGGCCGGAGGATGGTCGCCAGTCCGCCTCGGGGTCCTCGGGGCGCCAGCATGGGCAGGTTCTCCATGAAGAAGGCGGGCTTGAGCACCGTCCAGCGGGCGAAACCCGCGCCGCGCACCGCCTCGATGATCGCCTGCTTGGTGTCGAAGTAGTCCGCCATCGCCGCCCAGCGGCCCTCGGCCCAGCCGGGGGCCCTGGTGTGCTCGCCGACTCCGCTGGTGGAGGACTGGACGAACTGCGCCACTCCCGCCGCCTTCGCCGCGTCGATCAGATGGGTGGCCTGGGCGAGTTCGCCCGCGAAGTCCACGCCGGTCCCGCTCATCGGCGGCATCTGCACCGAGAACACCGTGCGGACTCCCGCGACCGCCGGATCGAGAGAGGTCCGGTCGGACAGGTCCGCCCGCACCAGCTCCGCGCCCAGTGCCTCGATCGCCCGGGCGGACGGGGAGCGTGGATCGCGTACGAGCGCTCGTACGGGCGCCCCGGCGGCCAGGAGTGCGCGGGCCGTGGCGCCGCCTTGCCGGCCGGTGGCTCCGGTGACCAGGACGGTGTCGCTGGTGACGGGCATGGTTGCCGCTCCTCACGGATCGGGTCATGGATCAGGGAGAGAAAACGGCGGGGCCCGCCGTTTTACTCGCCGCTAAGATATGGCGGGGCCCGCCGGTTGGCAATGGGGAGATGACATGGACGGTCAGCGTGCGGACGCTCGACGCAACTACCGGCGCATCCTCGCCGTCGCGGAAGCCGAGGTCGCCCAGCACGGTGCCGAAGCGTCCCTGGAGCAGATCGCCCGTGTCGCAGGCGTCGGTTCGGCGACCGTGCGCCGCCACTTCCCCACGCGTCGGGCCCTGCTCGAAGCCGTCTTCCAGGAGCGCGTCGAGGGTCTGTGCGAGCACGCCCACCAGCTGGGTACGGCCGAGGACGGGCGCACCGCCCTTCTGGAGTGGCTCCACGCCCTCGTCCGCTACGCCGTCTCCACCCGCGGATTCGCCGACACCCTCAGCTACGAGCCCCCCGCCGAGGAGCACTCCGCGCACTCCTGCGGCGACAGGATCGAGGCCGCCGGAACTCCCCTGCTCCAGCGGGCCGTTCGCGACGAGGCCGTCGCACCGCACGTCACCTTTCACGACCTGCTGACCCTCGCCGTCGGCATCGCCCTGGCCACCGAACACCACAAGGACCCCGGGACCCAGGCCGACCGCCTCTTCCGGCTCGCCGTGGACGGTCTCAGCCCTGAACAGGGCGTCACCGGGCGGCGGAAAATCGCGGGCGGTCGCGGGCCCGGCGGATGAATACTGGCCGCCCCAGTCGAACCGGAGGCCCGTACGCATGACCATGCACGATGACCAGGTGGACGTGACCACCGAGATCGTCGCGGACCTGATCCGGGAGCAGTTCCCCGAGTGGAGCGGCGAGGAGATCCGCCTCCTCCCCTCGACCGGCACGGTCAACGCCATCTACCGCATCGGCACCGGCCTCTCCGCCCGCTTCCCCCTGCGCCTCACCGATCCCACCGAGGCGCTGGTGACCCTGGAGCGGGAAGCCCGCGCGAGCGCCGAACTGGCCCGGGTGTCCCCCTTCCCCGTCCCGGAACCCGTCGCCCTGGGCAAGCCGGGAGCCGGCTACCCCATGCCCTGGTCGATCCAGACGTGGCTGCCGGGGACGATCGCCTCCGACGCCGACCCGAGCGGCTCCACCGCGTTCGCCGAGGACCTGGCCACCTTCATCACGGCCCTGCGCGACGCCGACACCCGGGGCCGCCGCTTCACCGGCGAAGGCCGAGGCGGCGCCCTCCCCCACCACGACGCGTGGATGGCGGAGTGCTTCGAGCAGAGCGAGACCTTGCTCGACGTCCCCCGCCTACGCCGCCTGTGGTCCCGCTTCCGCGAGCTCCCCCGTACGAGCCCCGACGTCATGAACCACTGCGACCTGATCCCCGGCAACATCCTGGTCACCGAAGGCCGCCTCACCGGCATCCTCGACACGGGCGGCTACGCCCCCGCCGACCCCGCCCTGGACCTGGTCAGCGCCTGGCACCTCCTCCAGCCACTCCCCCGCCAAGCCCTCCGCCACGCCCTCTCCACCGACGACCTGGAATGGGAACGCGGCAAGGCATGGGCCTTCCAGCAGTCGATGGGCCTCGTCTGGTACTACGCCGACACCAACCCACCGATGAGCGCACTGGGCCGCCGCACACTCGCCCGGATCCTGGAATCGACGGAGTGACCACGAGCGAGTACGACGAGTCCTGCCTCACGGTGCTCACCATGGAGGAGTTCGTCCTCCGCAGGCCCGGCATGCACTTCCGGGTCGGCCTACGGGATCCCCGCCTGACGGGCGAGGTGCTGAGCGCCGTAGTGGGCCATTCCCTGCACCCGGCGACCGAGGTCGCCGAGCCGCATTCCCTGTGTGTCGAGGTGGAGATCCAGGCCGACCTGGAGTTCTCGATCGCGGACGACCGCGCGGACGCGCTCGACGCCGAAAGCCGTCCGCTCCAGGGGTACAACGACTCGCTGCTCGGCCCGAACCGCAACTTCGCCGCAGCGGCGGCAGCGCTGAGCACGGAGACCGTCGTCGAAGTCTGGCGGGACGGACGGGGTTTCCGGCAGACCCTCCGGCGCCTCCACCCCCTCACAGAGCCGGCCGAGTTCACCCCGCCCCCGGCAGAAGGCACCCGGATCCGCTTCCGCCTCGACCCCGCGCACTTCACCACTCCGCTCCCCGCCCACGTCCCGGCCTGCGGCCATGACGCCGGCGCAGGGCGCCTCCGTGTGGCCGACCTCCGCTAGCGCAGCTCCGCCCGGAACGCCGCGGGTGTCGTGTCCGTGTGCTGGTGGAAGAACTTCGAGAAGTTGGCGGGGTCGGGGAAGCCGACGGCCGCTCCCACGCGGCCGATGGGGAGGTCCGTGTGGGCCAGTAGCCTCTTCGCCTCCAGGATCACCCGCTTGTCGATGAAGCCCTTGGGGGTCTCGCCGGTGGCGGCGCGCACCGCGCGGACCAGGGTGCGGCGGGAGTAGCCGAGGGCGTCGGCGTACGCGCTCACGCTGTGGTTGGCCGCGAAGTCCCGTTCCACCGCGTCCCGGAACAGCGTGAACGTCGTGTCCATCCGGCGTTCCGCCTCGGCGGAGCTGGTGGCCGCGAGGTGCGCCAGGCGCAGCAGGAACGCGGTCAGGGAGTGGCGCAGTACGGCCGTATGGAGGCTGAGGGGAAGGGTCTCGGCGTCCTCGTACTCGCGGCGGAGGTGCGCCAGGGACCCCTGGAGCGCGGTGAGCCGCTCCGCGTCGGGGTGCAGCAGCGGGGGGAGGTCGTAGCGGTAGAGCCCCGTCGCCTCGACGGTCGCGCGCGGCAGGAAGCCGGGCTGCATGGCGAGGACGGTGCCCCGGTAGTCGGGGAGGCGGGAGAAGCGGTGGACCTGTCCGGGCCGGATCCAGAGGATGTCCCCCGCCCGCGCCTCGTACTCCGTGAAGTCGACCATGTGCCGTACGGGCCCGCCCTCGAACAGCAGGACGACGTGGAAGTCGATGCGGTGGACGCGGTCGAGGCGGGCGTCGGCGGCGTGCCAGGCGCGGCCCGCGTCCATGGGCCCGACCTGCATGCCGACCCCGGCGACGCTGAGGTCGACGGGGAAGGGGAACGTTCGGATTCCGGCCACCGGCCCGTCACCCTCGCCGCCTTGGATGGTTCTGTCCGCCATGTCCCGCTCGCGCCGCCTCGTTCGTGATCTCCGTGTCCCACTTTCACCACAGGCTGGCACATGCAGCCCTTCCCCAGGAAAAGTCCGACTTTTAGTTTTGGACGCGTAACGACCGTGTTACCGGTCGCACAAGTGACTTCTTGAAGAGGGATCTCTGACGATGAGCGCGCAGACACCCAAGGCCCTGGAGTGGACCGACCTCGACCGCCGAGCCGTGGACACCGCCCGCGTGCTCGCGGCGGACGCCGTGCAGAAGGTCGGCAACGGCCACCCGGGCACGGCGATGAGCCTGGCCCCGGTCGCGTACACGATCTTTCAGAAGGTGATGCGGCACGACCCGGCGGACCCGGAGTGGACGGGCCGCGACCGCTTCGTGCTGTCCCCGGGCCACACCTCGCTGACCCTCTACACGCAGCTCTTCCTGGCCGGATACGAGCTGGAGCTCGACGACCTCAAGTCGTTCCGCACGCACAGCTCGAAGACCCCGGGCCACCCGGAGTACGGCCACACGGCGGGCGTCGAGACGACGACAGGCCCCCTCGGCCAGGGCGTCGCGAACGCGGTCGGCATGGCGATGGCGGCCCGCTACGAGCGCGGCCTCTTCGACCCGCAGGCCCCCGAGGGCACCTCGCCCTTCGACCACACGATCTGGGCGATCGTCTCGGACGGCGACCTGGAGGAGGGCGTCTCCGCCGAAGCCTCCTCCCTCGCCGGCCACCAGAAGCTCGGCAACCTGGTCTTCGTCTACGACGACAACCACATCTCGATCGAGGGCGACACGGCGACGGCGTTCTCGGAGGACGTCCTGGGGCGGTACGAGGCGTACGGCTGGCACACCCAGCGCGTGGCGCCGACCGAGGAGGGCGACGTCGATGTCCCCGCCCTGTACTCGGCGTTGAAGGCCGCCCAGGCCGAGACGGACCGCCCCTCGATCATCTCCCTGCGCACGATCATCGCGTGGCCCGCCCCGGGCGCCCGCAACACGGAGGCCTCGCACGGCTCCGCGCTCGGCGCCGACGAGGTCGCCGCCACCAAGCGCCTGCTCGGCTTCGACCCCGCGCTCTCCTTCGAGGTCGCCCCCGAGGTCCTCGCCCACAGCCGCCAGGCCCTCGACCGGGGCGCTGAGGAACACGCCGCGTGGGACAAGCGGATCGCCGAGTGGCGCGGCCAACTCCCGGAGCGCGCCGCCCTGTTCGACCGCGTGGTGGCGGGCCAGCTCCCCGAGGGATGGCAGGACGCGCTGCCGGTGTTCGAGGAGGGCACGTCCGTCGCGACGCGCGCCGCCTCCGGCAAGGTCCTCCAGGCGCTGGGCCCGGTCGTCCCCGAACTCTGGGGCGGCTCCGCCGACTTGGCGGGCTCGAACAACACGACCATCGACAAGGCGAGTTCGTTCCTCCCGCAGGGCAACCCCCTCCCGGAGGCCGACCCGTACGGCCGCACGGTCCACTTCGGCATCCGCGAGTTCTCGATGGCCGCCGAGATGAACGGCATCGCGCTGCACGGCAACACCCGTATCTACGGCGGTACTTTCCTCGTCTTCTCCGACTACATGCGCAACGCGGTCCGCATGTCCGCGCTGATGCAGCTCCCGGTCACCTACGTGTGGACGCACGACTCGGTGGGCCTCGGCGAGGACGGCCCCACCCACCAGCCGGTCGAGCACCTGGCGTCGCTGCGCGCGATCCCGGGCCTGAACGTCGTCCGCCCCGCCGACGCGAACGAGACGACGATCGCCTGGGCGGAGATCCTCAAGCGCCACTCCACGCACCCGGCCCCGCACGGACTCGCCCTGACCCGCCAGGGAGTTCCGACGTACGCGCCCAACCCGGAGGCGGCGAAGGGCGGTTACATCCTCGCCGAGGCGAGCAGGACCCCCGACGTCATCCTGATCGCGACCGGCTCCGAGGTCCAACTCGCCGTCGCGGCGAGGGAGTTGCTGGAGGCCGAGGGCACCGCCACCCGTGTCGTCTCGATGCCGTCCGTGGAGTGGTTCGAGGAGCAGACGCCGGAGTACCGCGCGAGTGTCCTCCCCTTCGAGGTCAAGGCCCGCGTCGCCGTGGAAGCCGGCATCGGCCTGACCTGGTACCGGTACGTCGGCGACGCCGGACGCATCGTGTCGCTGGAGCACTTCGGCGCCTCCGCCGACGCGAAGACCCTGTTCGCCGAGTTCGGCTTCACCGCAGAGAACGTCGCGGCCAAGGCACGGGAATCCCTTGCCGCCGCGCGTGGTTGATCGAAACGCCAGAAAGAAGATGATCGAAGTGACCGCAACACCCCTGGAACGCCTGAGCGCCGAAGGCGTCTCCATCTGGCTGGACGACCTCTCGCGGAAGCGTCTGACGTCCGGCAACCTGGCCGAGCTGATCGCCACGCAGCACGTCGTCGGCGTCACCACCAACCCCTCGATCTTCCAGGCCGCGATCGGCTCCGGCGAGGGCTACGAGGAGCAGCTCACCGACCTGGCCGTGCGCGGCGTCACGGTCGACGAGGCCGTACGCATGATGACGACGGCCGACGTACGGGACGCGGCGGATGTCCTGCGGCCGGTGTACGACACGTCAGAGGGCCGGGACGGCCGGGTCTCGATCGAGGTGGACCCGCGGCTCGCGCACGAGACGGCGGCGACGGTCGCCGAGGCGAAGCAGCTGTTCTGGCTGGTGGACCGGCCGAACGTGATGATCAAGATCCCGGCGACGAAGGCCGGACTCCCGGCGATCACCGAGGTCGTGGGCCTCGGGATCAGCGTGAACGTGACGCTGATCTTCTCCCTGGAGCGGTACGCCGAGGTCATGGACGCCTACCTCGCGGGCCTGGAGAAGGCGCGCGCGGCCGGTCTCGACCTGTCGACGATCCACTCCGTGGCCTCCTTCTTCGTCTCCCGCGTCGACTCCGAGATCGACAGGCGGCTCACCGCGCTGGGGACCGCCGAGGCCCTCGCCCTCAAGGGCAGGGCGGCGCTGGCGAACGCCCGGCTCGCCTACGAGGCGTACGAGAAGGTCTTCGCCTCCGAGCGGTTCGCGGCGCTTCAGAGCGCGGGGGCGCACCGGCAGCGTCCGCTGTGGGCTTCGACCGGGGTGAAGGATCCTGCTTACAAGGACACCCTGTACGTGGACGAACTGGTCGCGCCCGGCACGGTCAACACCATGCCGCAGGCCACGCTGGACGCGGTCGCCGACCACGGTGTCATCACCGGTGACACGGTCACGGGCGGGTACGAGGCGGCCCGCGCCGACCTGGATTCGGTGGCGGCGCTGGGTGTGTCGTACGACGAGGTGGTCACCCGTCTGGAGCAGGAGGGTGTCGACAAGTTCGCGGTCGCGTGGGAGGACCTGCTGAGCGCGGTCAAGACGTCGCTGGAGAACAAGGGAGCGGACTCGGAATGAACGCCGTAGACACTGTCAGCGGTACGGCCGTGGACCCGGCCGACTGGGAGAACCCCCTGCGGCATCCCCAGGACCGGCGGCTGCCGCGGATCGCGGGGCCCTCGGGGCTGGTGATCTTCGGGGTGACGGGTGACCTGTCGCGCAAGAAGCTGATGCCGGCCGTCTACGACCTCGCCAACCGGGGGATGCTGCCGCCGGGCTTCTCGCTCGTCGGGTTCGCCCGCCGGGACTGGGAGGACCAGGACTTCGCGCAGGTCGTGCACGACTCGGTGCGCGAGCACGCTCGTACGCCGTTCCGCGAGGAGGTGTGGCAGCAGCTCGCGGAGGGCATGCGGTTCATCCCCGGGGCCTTCGACGACGACACCGCGTTCAAGCAGCTCCGGCAGACCGTGGACGAGCTGGACAAGGCGCGCGGTACCAGCGGCAACTACGCCTTCTACCTCTCCGTACCGCCGAAGTTCTTCCCCGAGGTCGTCCAGCAGCTGAAGAAGCACGGGCTGGCGACCCCGCCGGAGGGGTCCTGGCGCCGCGCGGTCATCGAGAAGCCGTTCGGGCACGACCTGGCGTCGGCCGAGGAGCTGAACCGGATCGTGCACGACGTGTTCGACCCGGACCAGGTCTTCCGGATCGACCACTACCTCGGCAAGGAGACCGTCCAGAACATCCTGGCGCTGCGGTTCGCGAACCAGATGTTCGAGCCGATCTGGAACCGGTCGTACGTCGACCACGTGCAGATCACGATGGCCGAGGACATCGGCATCGGCGGGCGCGCGGGCTACTACGACGGCATCGGTTCGGCCCGTGACGTCATCCAGAACCACCTGCTCCAGCTGATGGCGCTGACCGCGATGGAGGAGCCGGCCGCCTTCGACGCGGCGTCGCTGCTCACCGAGAAGCTGAAGGTCCTCAAGGCGGTGAAGCTGCCGGAGAACATCGGCGAGCACACCGTGCGCGGCCAGTACGCCGAGGGCTGGCAGGGCGGCGAGAAGGTCAGCGGCTACCTCCAGGAGGACGGCATCGACCCGGCCTCCACGACCGACACGTACGCGGCGATCAAGCTGAACGTCGACAACCGCCGCTGGGCGGGCGTCCCGTTCTACCTGCGCACCGGCAAGCGGCTCGGCCGCCGGGTCACCGAGATCGCGGTGGTCTTCCAGACGGCCCCGCACTCGCCGTTCGACTCCACCGCGACGGAGGAGCTGGGCTCCAACGCGATCGTGATCCGGGTCCAGCCCGACGAGGGCATGACGGTACGGTTCGGGTCGAAGGTCCCGGGTACCTCGATGGAGATCCGGGACGTCACGATGGACTTCGCGTACGGCGAGTCCTTCACGGAGTCCAGTCCCGAGGCGTACGAAAGGCTGATCCTGGACGTGCTGCTCGGGGACGCCAACCTCTTCCCCCGCCACCAGGAAGTGGAAGAGTCCTGGAAGATCCTCGACCCGATCGAGGACCACTGGGCGTCGCACGGGAAGCCCGCCCAGTACGCGTCCGGCTCCTGGGGCCCCCAGGAAGCGGACGAGATGCTCGCACGAGACGGACGGAGCTGGCGCAGGCCATGAAGATCGACCTCACCGACACCACGGCAAGCAAGATCAACAAGGCGCTGGTGCAGGGTCGCCGCGCCATCGGCACCCCGGCCGTGGGGATGGTCCTGACGATGGTCATCGTCACGGACGAAGAGAACGCGTACGACGCCATCAAGGCCGCCGAGGAAGCCTCCCACGAGCACCCCTCGCGCACCCTGGTCGTCATCAAGCGCCAGGCCCGCACCCCGCGCGAGCGCACCCGGTCCCGGCTGGACGCCGAGGTCCGGGTCGGCTCCGAGGCGGGCGCCGGCGAGACCGTCGTGCTGCGCACCTACGGCGAGGTGTCCGACCACGCCGACTCGGTGGTCCTGCCGCTGCTCCTGCCGGACGCGCCGGTCGTCGTCTGGTGGCCGGTCGACGCCCCCGAGAACCCCTCCAAGGACCCGCTGGGCGCGCTGGCGCAGCGCAGGATCACCGATCTGTACGCCGTCGAGAACCCGCTCCGGACGCTGGCCACGCGCGTGAAGTCGTACGCCCCCGGCGACACCGACCTCGCCTGGACGCGGCTCACGCCGTGGCGCTCGATGCTGGCGGCGGCCCTCGACCAGGCCCGGGTGCCGATCGTGTCCGGCGCCGTCGAGGCCGAGGCCGACAACCCGGCCGCCGAGCTGCTCGCCCGCTGGCTGGAGGCCCGCCTCGGCGTCGCGATCGACCGCGTGGTCACGGCCGGCCCGGTCGTCACGGCCGTCCGGCTCGCCACCGCCGGCGGCGAGGTCGTCATCGACCGTCCCGACGGCCCGCTCGCGACGCTGTCCCTGCCGGGCCAGCCCTCCCGCACCCTCGCGCTGAAGGTGCGCACCACCTCCGAACTCATCGCCGAGGAACTGCGTCGCCTCGACGCGGACGAGATGTACGCCGTCGCCCTGCGGGGCGAGGCCACCAAGGAGACCCCCGCACATGTCTGAGACCCCTCTGCTCACCGAACGGCCCGAGTGGGAAGCGCTGTTGGCGCACTCTTCCGAACGGACCGGCCTGCGCGAGCTGTTCGCCGCCGACCCCGAGCGCGCCGAGCGGTACGTCGTCCGGGTGGGCGATCTGCGGATCGACTACTCGAAGCACCTCGTCACCGACGAGACGCTCGCCCTGCTGCGTGAACTCGCTCTCGCGACCGACGTGTTCGGGCTGCGGGACGCGATGTTCCGGGGCGAGAAGATCAACATCACGGAGCAGCGGGCGGTGCTGCACACCGCGCTGCGGGCGCCGCGCGGTGCGGTGGTCGAGGTCGACGGGGAGAACGTCGTCCCGGCCGTGCACGCGGTGCTCGACAAGATGGCCGCGTTCTCGGAGCAGGTGCGGTCGGGCGAGTGGGTCGGGCACACCGGCAAGCGCATCCGCAACGTCGTCAACATCGGCATCGGCGGCTCGGACCTCGGTCCGGCGATGGCGTACGAGGCGCTGCGGGCGTTCACCGCACGGGACCTGACCTTCCGGTTCGTCTCCAACGTGGACGGCTCCGACCTGCACGAGGCCGTGCGCGACCTCGACCCCGAGGAGACGCTGTTCATCGTCGCCTCGAAGACGTTCACCACGATCGAGACGATCACCAACGCCACCTCGGCGCGATCCTGGCTGCTCAGGGGCCTGGACGGCGACGAGAAGGCCGTGGCCAAGCACTTCGTGGCGCTGTCGACGAACTCGGAGAAGGTCGCCGACTTCGGCATCGACACGGCGAACATGTTCGAGTTCTGGGACTGGGTCGGCGGGCGCTACTCGTACGACTCCGCGATCGGCCTCTCGCTGATGATCGCGATCGGCCCGGACGCGTTCCGGGAGATGCTCGCCGGGTTCCACCTGGTCGACGAGCACTTCCGGACGGCGCCCGCCGAGGCCAACGCGCCGTTGATCCTGGGCCTGTTGGGGGTCTGGTACGGGAACGTGCTGGGCGCACAGTCGCACGCGGTGCTGCCGTACTCGCACTATCTCTCCAAGTTCACCGCCTACTTGCAGCAGCTGGACATGGAGTCCAACGGCAAGTCCGTGGACCGCGAGGGGCGTTCGGTGTCCTGGCAGACCGGGCCCGTCGTGTGGGGCACGCCCGGCACCAACGGGCAGCACGCGTACTACCAGTTGATCCACCAGGGCACGAAGCTGATCCCGGCCGACCTGCTCGGGTTCGCGCGCCCGGTCGGTGAGCTGAGCGACGAACTCAAGGCGCAGCACGACCTGTTGATGGCGAACCTGTTCGCGCAGGGCCAGGCGCTGGCGTTCGGCAAGACCGCCGAGGAGGTCCGTGCGGAGGGCGTACCGGAGGAGCAGGTCGCGCACCGCACCTTCCAGGGCAACCACCCCACGACGACCATCCTCGCCGGTGAGCTGTCGCCGTCGGTCCTCGGGCAGCTGATCGCTCTCTACGAGCACAAGGTGTTCGTCCAGGGCGCGGTCTGGAACATCGACTCCTTCGACCAGTGGGGTGTGGAGCTGGGCAAGGTCCTCGCCAAGCGCGTGGAGCCCGCCCTCACCGAGGGTGCGGACGTGCCCGGGCTCGACGCCTCCACGGCCGCCCTCGTCGCCGCCTACCGTGACCTCAAGTTCAAGGGAGTGAAGTAGCCATGCAGCTCGGACTGATCGGTCTCGGCAAGATGGGCGGCAACATGCGCGAGCGCATCCGCCGCGCGGGCCACACCGTCATCGGGTACGACCGCAACCCCGAAGTCTCCGACGTGGCGAGCCTGTCGGAGCTGGTGGAGAAGCTCGAAGCGCCGCGCGTGGTCTGGGTGATGGTCCCGGCCGGCGCTCCCACCCAGTCCGTCGTGGACGAGCTGGGCGACCTCCTCGACGCCGGTGACACGGTCGTCGACGGCGGCAACTCCCGCTGGACGGACGACGAGAAGCACGCGGAGGAGCTGGGCGCCAAGGGCATCGGCTTCGTCGACGCGGGCGTCTCCGGCGGCGTGTGGGGTCTCCAGAACGGCTACGCCCTGATGGTCGGCGGCGACGCCGAGCACATCGCGAAGGTGCAGCCCGTCTTCGACGCCCTCAAGCCCGAAGGGCCGTACGGGTACGTCCACGCCGGCAAGGTCGGTGCCGGGCACTTCTCCAAGATGGTCCACAACGGCATCGAGTACGCCATGATGCAGGCGTACGCCGAGGGGTGGGAGCTGCTGGAGAAGGTCGACTCCGTCACCGACGTACGCGAGGTCTTCCGGTCCTGGCAGGAGGGCACGGTCATCCGCTCGTGGCTGCTCGACCTCGCCGTCAACGCCCTTGACCAGGACGAGCACCTGGACAAGCTGCGCGGGTACGCCGAGGACTCCGGCGAAGGGCGTTGGACCGTCGAGGCGGCCATCGACCACGCGGTGCCGCTCCCGGCGATCACCGCCTCGCTGTTCGCCCGGTTCGCGTCCCGGCAGGACGACTCGCCGCAGATGAAGATGATCTCGGCGCTGCGCAACCAGTTCGGCGGGCACGCCGTCGAGAGCAAGTAGGTCCGGCCATGGGGGACTTGTTCCTGGTCCGCCATGGGGAGACGGAGTGGAGCGCGTCGGGCCGGCACACCAGCTGGACCGACCTGCCCCTCACCGACCAGGGTGAGCAGCAGGCCAAGTCGCTCACCCCGCTCCTCTCGGGCCGCACCTTCTCGCTCGCCCTCACCAGCCCGCTGGCCCGGGCCGTCCGTACCGCCGAACTCGCGGGCATCACGGGGGCGTTGACCGAACCCGACCTGCACGAGTGGGACTACGGCGGGTACGAGGGCATCACCACCGTCGACATCCACAAGACACGCCCCGACTGGTACCTGTGGACCGACGGAGTCCCGCCCGGCCCCGAGGGTCACCCCGGGGAGTCACCGGAGGAGATCGGCGCCCGCGCGGACCGGGTCCTCACGCGCGTCGTGCCCGCGCTGGAGGAGGGCGACGTGGTGCTCGTCGCCCACGCCCACTTCCTGCGCGTCCTGACGGCCCGGCGGCTGGGGTTGCCGGCCGCCGAGGGGCGGCTGTTCCAGCTGGCGACGGGGACGGTGAGCCGGCTGTCGGTGGAGCACGGGTGGCCGGCGATCGTGGAGTGGAACGCGCGGGCGTGATACCCCACCCCCGTTGACACCCCGCCACCAGGCCCGCCAGAGTCGCGACCGATGGAGATCAACGATCTGACACCGGCCGAGCGACGCGTCTGGCGGGCCTTCGTCACGGGGGCCACCGTGGACTTCCGTGACGGGGACGCGGACGGCGACTGGGGGCCTGAACGGTCCGTCCGTGCCAAGGTGTTGCGCGCCCTGCTGCTCAACGGCCCCGCGGAACCGGGCGAGGTACCCGCCCTCAAGCTCCTCGGAGCCCGTATCACCGGGGAGCTGGACCTCCGCTACGCGACCGTCGAGCAGGTGATCCGGCTCAACTACTGCCGGTTCGACCGGACTCCGCGTCTCGCGGGGGCCCAGTTGCAGTACCTGAACCTCCGCGACAGCGTCCTGCCGGGCCTCGCGGCTGCCCGCGCCCGTATCGACGGCAGCCTGCGCCTGACCCGGTGCCGGATCGCCGGCCCGGTCCGTCTCGGCGGCACCCAGATAGCGGGCGCGCTCTTCCTGGACCACGCCGAAGTCACCGGCGACGACAGCGGGTTGCCGGCCCTCGCCCTCAACCAGCTCTCCGTGGACGACGACCTGTGCGCGGCGGGGCTGAAGGCGCGGGGCATGATCCGCCTCGACGGCGCCCGCATCGCCGGCTCGGTCGACCTCCAGGACGCGGACCTCTCCCACCCCGGCGCGAACGCCGTGCAGGCGGAGACGCTGGAGGTGGGCGCCAACCTCCTCGCCCGCCGCCTGCGCGCCACCGGCCGGATCGACCTGCGCGGCGCCCGCGTGCCCGGCCGGATCGACCTCCTCGACTGCGCGCTGTCGAATCACGGCGGTACGGCGCTGCGCGCGAGCAGTTGTGTCATCGGGGAGTTGTGGCTGCGCCGGGGGGAGCCGATCGACGGCATGCTGAACCTGCGGGCCACGGAGATCGGCCAGTTGAACCTGGCCCCGGAGAAACTCCCGGACCAGGTACGCCTGTTGGACCTGACGTACACGTTCCTCACCCCGCACGCCCCGGTGGAGTCCCGTCTCCCGATGCTGGACCGCGACGACACCTTCAACCCCCACGCCTACGAGCAGCTCACCGCCTCCTACCGCCGGACCGGCGACGACACCTCGGCCCGCCTGGTCCAGCTCGCCAAGCAACGCCGCCACCGCCGCACCCTCCCCTGGTACGGCCGCCTCTGGGGCCACGTCCAGGACACGACGGTCGGCTACGGCTTCCGCCCCCTGCGCGCGGGCATCTGGCTCCTCTCCCTCCTGGCCGTCGGCACCCTCACCTTCACCCTCCACCACCCCGCCCCGCTCAAGCCCGCCGAGTCCCCCCACTTCAGCCCCGTCTTCTACACCCTCGACCTCCTCCTCC
Source organism: Streptomyces sp. 4F14 (assembly GCF_048159485.1). NCBI lineage: Bacteria > Bacillati > Actinomycetota > Actinomycetes > Kitasatosporales > Streptomycetaceae > Streptomyces > Streptomyces sp. 4F14. The sequence goes on along the minus strand of NZ_JBLRVY010000014.1, from coordinate 55,785 downwards.
CGATCATCTCCTTCGGCCAGGAAGGGGCGTTCGCCCCGACCGGCGTCTACCAGACCCTGTCGTACGTCCTGATCGTGACGGGCTGGATCCTGGCGACGACGGTGGTCACGGGCGTCACACGGACGGTGAGCCGCCAGTGACCGCGGCCGGCTCGCCCTTCACCGCTCCGGTCGCTCCCACCACCCCCGGAAGCATCCGGCACGCCGGTACCGCGAGCACCGTCAGCCCCGCCAAGGCCACCAGCGGCACACGGGCCGACCCCATCAGCACCGTCGCCACGGCCACGCCGAGCACCGGCCCCACGTTCATCGCCGTCTGCTGCAGGCCACCCGCCACCCCGGCCACCGCCACCGGCGCCTCCTTCACCACGACGTGCGTCCCCGCCACCATCACCGCCCCGAACCCGGCACCCACCAGCGCGAACCCCACGCAGAACACGCCCTGCGCCGAAGCCCCCGCCAGCACCAGCAGCCCGGCCGCGAGCAGCGCCAGCGCCCCGGCGGTCGTACGGCGGCTGCCCAGCCGTTTCAGCGACACCGCGCACACCGGCGCCGATCCGATCAGTGTCACCGCCAACGGCAGGCTGAGCAGGGCGCTGTGAAAGGGCGTCAGGTCCAGGTCGCCCTGGAGGAGGTAGACGCAGGCGAACAGGCCGCCGTTGAGCGCGGCCGACGCCACGACCAGCACGGCGAGTCCGCCGCGCATGGCGGGTGAGCGTGCGACCTCCGGTGGCAGCAGGGGAGTTGTGGTCCGGCGTTCGTGCCGCGCGAAGGCGAGTGCTGCGGCGGCACCCAGGACGGCGGTCGGGACGGTCAGGGTCACCAGGGCGTGCACCAGAGACGCCAGGGTCACCGCCAGCAGCAGGGCGCCCGGCAGGTCGAGGGGTGTGGACGGGCGCGGGGTGTCGCCGTCCCGGCCCACCAGTGCGAGCAGTCCGAACACCAGGGCCGGGGCGAGGGTGAGCACGAACACCGCGCGCCAGCCGTACGCCGTCGCCAGTGCGCCGCCCACCACCGGGCCCGCCGCCGCGGCCACGCCGATCGACGCCGTGCGGACGGCGAGCGGGGTGCGCAGGAGGTCCGGCGGGTACGCGGCGCGCAGCATGCCGAGGCCGGCCGGCTGGAGCAGGGCACCGAACACGCCTTGTACGACGCGGAGTCCGATGACCCAGCCGATGTCCGGCGCCACCACGAGGCCCGCCGAGGCGGCGCCGAAGCCGAGCATGCCGAGGGCGAAGGTGCGGCGGTGTCCGTACCGGTCGCCGAGGCGCCCCGCGAACACGAGGAGGCCCGCGACGGCGATGAGATAGCCGGTGCTCGTCCACTGTGCCTCGGCGACGCTCGCCCCCAACTCCCGTTGCAGGGTGGGCTGGGCGACCGTCAGGCAGGTTCCGTCGAGGGCGACGGCCATCGCGCCGGCGACGCTCGCGGCGAGGGCCGCCGAGCGGCTCCCCTTCACGCCGGTCCCAGGTGCGCGTCCAGCACTGTCCGCAGCAACGGGCCGAAGTCCTCGGAGCCGGTGGCGAGTTGGAGGCTGCCCCAGCTCCAGAGCTGGGCCATGCCGTGCAGGTTGGCCCACAGGGCGGCGGCGACGGCTCCGGCGTCCGCGTCGGGCCGTACCCGTGCGACCGACTCCACCAGGGCGGAGAACAGCGGGAGGCTGGTGTCGCGCAGGCCCAAGTGCCCGCTCTCCAGCAGGTCGTGACGGAACATCAGTTCGTACATGCCGGGGTTGTCGAAGGCGAACTCCAGGTAGATCCGGGCGAGTTGTTCGACGCGCGGCCGGGCCTGCGGGACCTCCGCCGCCTTCCCGGCCCGTGCCGCGAGGTCGGTGAAGCCCCGGCGGGCGATTGCGGAGAGCAGTTCCAGGTGGGTGGGGAAGTGGCGGCGGGGAGCGCCGTGCGAGACGCCGGCCCGGCGGGCGATCTCGCGCAGGGTGAGGGCCTGGACGCCTTCGCGGGCCAGGAGGTCCACGCCGGCGTCGACGAGGCGGGCGCGGAGGTCGGGAGAGGGCATGGACAGTGTCTACCAGGCAGCCGTAGACAGTGTCTACTCACCCTTGCGGGAATGCCCCGATCTCCCTGCGGGGTTGACTGGGGACATGACCCAGGACACGAAGGCCGACGCCCTCCTCGCCCTGCTCGCCGAGGCCCGGGGCGGGGTGCTCGTCACCCTCAAACGCGACGGCCGCCCCCAGCTCTCGAACGTCACCCACCACTACGACCCCGGCGAGCGCACCCTGCGGATCTCCGTCACCGCCGACCGCGCCAAGACCCGCAACCTCCAGCGCGACCCCCGCACGAGCTACCACGTCACCAGCGCCGACCGCTGGGCCTACACGGTCGTCGAGGGCACCGCCGAGCTCACCCCGCCCGCCGAGGACCCCGCCGACGACACGGTCGAGGAACTGATCCGCCTCTACCGCGCCGTCCAGGGCGAACACCCCGACTGGGACGACTTCCGCGCCGCGATGGTCCGCGACCGGCGGCTCGTCGTCCGGCTGCGGGTGGAGCGGGCGTACGGGATCCCGGCGAGGAAGGGCGACTGACCCGTACACGGCAGGGTCCCCGGAGCCCTGAGGCGTCCGGGGACCTGGCGTCAGGCCGAGACCGACTCGCGTTCGGACCGTTTCCCCTGGGCGTGCGTGCCCAGGGACTCGGTGGGCACCTTGGCCGTCTCGCGGGCCGTGAGGGCGGCGATGACCGGGGGGACGCACAGGGCCGCCGTGAACAGGGCGACCGAGGACCAGTCGTCGCCGTCCGGGCCCGCGATCTCCGCCGCGAACGTGACCGCGAAACCGGCGATCGCGAAGCCGATCTGGGTGCCGATGGCCATGCCCGAGAGGCGGACGCGGGTCGTGAACATCTCGCCGTAGAAGGAGGGCCAGACGCCGTTCGCGGCGCTGTAGACGACGCCGAAGGTGAGGATGCCGAGCAGCATCGTCAGGGGGTAGGAGCCGGTCGAGATCGACCACAGGTAGAGGAACATCATGCCCGCGCTGCCGGCCGCGCCGGCCAGGAACACCGGGCGGCGGCCGATCCGGTCGGAGAGGGTCGCCCACAGGGGGATCGCGGCGAGCGCGACGAGGTTGGCGAGCGCGCCGACCCACAGCATCGACGTACGGCTCATGCCGACCGCGTCGCTCGTCGCGTACGACAGCGCCCAGACCGTGAAGATCGTGCTGACGGAGGCGACCAGCGCGCCGGCGATCACGCGCAGGACGTCCGCCCAGTGTTCGCGCAGGAGGACGAGCAGCGGCATCTTGACGACGCCCTCGGTGGCCGCCTGCTGCTCGAACGCCGGGGTCTCGTCGAGCTTGCGGCGGATGACGTAGCCGACGACGGCGACGGCGACGCTCATCCAGAACGGGACGCGCCAGCCCCACGACAGCAACTGGTCCTCGGGCAGCGACGCGACCGGGATGAACACGAGGGTCGCGATCAGCTGGCCGCCCTGCGTGCCGCTCAGGGTGAAGCTCGTGAAGAAGCCCCGGCGGTGCGAGGGCGCGTGCTCCAGCGTCATCGACCCCGCGCTGGCCTGCTCGCCGGCCGCCGAGATGCCCTGGAGGACCCGGCACAGCACCAGCAGGACCGGAGCGAGGGTGCCGACCTGGTCACGGGTGGGCAGACAGCCGATCAGGAACGTCGACAGGCCCATCAGCATCAGCGTGAAGACCATGATCTTCTTGCGGCCGACGCGGTCCCCGTAGTGGCCGAGGAACAGCGCGCCCACCGGCCGGGCGGCGTAGGCGACGCCGAACGTGGCCAGGGACAGGAGCGTCGCCGTCGCCGGGTCGGACTCGTCGAAGAACACGTCCGGGAAGATCAGCGCGGCGGCGCTGCCGTAGATGAAGAAGTCGTAGTACTCCAGGGCGCTGCCGATCCAGGCCGCGGCGGCGGCCTTCTTCGGCTGGCCCGGCGGGGCGGCGGAGGGGGCGGGGACGGACACGGCGGCTCCTTCGGGGGGCTCCACGACGGCGTGGGGCGAGCGGTGAGGAAGGGGCGGGGGGTTGGTCGGGCGCTGGGTGGGCGCAGGGGGTGGCCGCCTGGCTGGGCACCGGGTTACGTGCCGGGCCAGGCGCTTAATTAACCCACTGGATAGTTAGTCTCGGTGGGAAGGGATGTTGCGCCGAGGTTTCCCGGGTGTCAAGAGGTCGCGCGGCACTCGCCGCCGGTGATCAGTCCGCCGCGCGTTCCGCCGTCAGGTACGCGATCACCATGTCGCCGAGCATCACCCGGTACTGCTCGCGGCGTTCCGGGTCCACCAGGTCGCGGCCGAACAGGGCGCCGAACGTGTGCCGGTTGGCGACCCGGAAGAAGCAGAACGAGCTGATCATCGCGTGCAGGTCGACGGCGTCGACGTCCGCCGTGAACAGGCCGGACTTCTGGCCGGCGGCCAGAATGCGGCGGATCACGTCCAGCGCGGGGGAGCCCATGCGGCCGAGCTTCTCGGACGCCGCGATGTGCTCGGCGCCGTGGATGTTCTCGATCGTCACCAGACGGATGAAGTCGGGGTGGGCCTCGTGGTGGTCGAACGTCAGCTCCGCGAGCCGGCGGATCGCCGCGACCGGGTCCAAGTGGTCGACGTCCAGGCGCTGTTCGGCCTCGCGGATCACGCCGTAGGCGCGTTCCAGGACCGCCGTGAAGAGCTGCTCCTTGCCGCCGAAGTAGTAGTAGATCATCCGCTTCGTGGTGCGGGTGCGGGCCGCGATCTCGTCGACGCGGGCGCCGTCGTAGCCGGCCCGGGCGAACTCCTGGGTCGCCACGTCGAGGATCTCGGCGCGGGTGCGGGCCGCGTCGCGGATCCGTCCGTTGGGGCGTGGCGGTTCGTCGACGCTGGTCATGCGGCCTCCGGGAGTTCGTGCAGTGCGCAGATTCTAGAAGGCGGGGGTCAGGGGGGTTCCCGTCGGTGGGGGACGGCTGCTATAGCTAACGTACTGGTTCGTACATTAGCTGTACGCGTCGATCGGCTCAGGAGGTCCGTGTGGCCAAGGACTCGTATCTCGTCGGACTGATCGGTTCCGGGATCGGGCCGTCCCTCAGCCCCGCGCTGCACGAACGCGAGGCCGACCGGCAGGGGGTGCGGTACCTGTACCGGCTCATCGACCTCGACACCCTCGGGGCCGGGCCGGACGCGGTCGGGGAGCTGGTGCGGGCGGCCCGGGACCTCGGGTTCGACGGGCTGAACATCACGCACCCCTGCAAGCAGGTGGTCCTGGACCACCTCGACGCGCTGTCGCCGCAGGCCGAGGCGCTGGGCGCGGTCAACACGGTCGTCTTCGAGGACGGGCGGGCGGTGGGACACAACACCGACGTCACCGGGTTCGCCGCGTCCTTCGCCCGGGGGCTGCCGGACGTGCCGCTGGAGCGGGTCGTCCAGCTGGGCGCGGGCGGCGCGGGCGCGGCCGTCGCCCACGCCACGCTGACGCTGGGGGCGGGGACGGTGACCGTCGTGGACGCGCTGCCGGAGCGGGCCGCCGGACTGGCGTCCGCCCTGAACGGCCACTTCGGCCCGGACCGCGCGGCGTACGCCACCCCGGACACACTCCCCGCCCTGCTCGCCGACGCGGACGGACTCGTCCACGCGACGCCCACGGGAATGGCGGCCCACCCCGGACTGCCGCTCCCCGCCGCCCTGTTGCGGGCCGAGCTGTGGGTCGCCGAGGTGGTGTACCGGCCGCTGGAGACCGAACTGCTGCGGGTGGCGCGGGGGTTGGGGTGCGCGACGCTCGACGGGGGCGGGATGGCGGTGTTCCAGGCGGCGGACGCGTTCCGGCTGTTCACGGGGCTGGAGCCGGACAGCGGGCGGATGCTGGCGGACATCGGGGAGTTGGCGGGGGTGGCCGGGGTGAGTGGTTGACCTCAGGTCCGGTTGCGGCTCCACCGCGCGGCGTACGACATCACCCGCCATACGCCGCATACCCGCCTCGTTCCTCTCCCCCCACCCCTGCCGGAAGCGACGCACCCCACACACGGCACACCTCCGAAAGGGGTTCCGCATGGCGTCACCTGCGGAACGATGAGGAAGTGAGGCGCTCCGGAGCAGGCGGGCCGGGGTGTGTCTCGACAGTCGCCCCCGGAGGAGAACGATGGCACTGCTGCGGCAAGAGGTCGACCCGAGCGAGGTCGGGCTGGATCCGAAGGTGCTGGACCGGATGGACCAGTACATCGCGCACGAGGTGGAGGCGGGCCACCTGCCCGGCTACCTCGTCTCCGTGGCGCGCGGCGGCCGGGTCGCCCACCTCACGACGCACGGGCACCGCGACGTCGCCGCCGGTCTCCCGGTCGAGCCGGACACGCTGTGGCGGCTGTACTCGATGACCAAGCCGGTGACGTCGGTGGCGGCGCTGCTCCTGGTCGAGGAGGGCAGGCTCGGCCTGGACGACCCGGTGGCCCGGCACATCCCGTCGTTCGCGGAACCCCGCGTGTACGTCAGCGGCAGCGGGCGCGACATGGTGACGCGCCCCGCGGACGGCCCGGTCCTGGTACGGCATCTCCTCACCCATACGGCGGGCCTGACGTTCGCGTTCTACGGCACGCACCCCGTGGACGCCCTCTACCGCGAGGCGGGCCTCGACTCGTCGGTGGCGCCCGGCACGGACCTCGCGGGCACGGTCGACGTGTACGCCTCGCTGCCGCTGCAGTTCGAGCCCGGCACCGAGTGGAACTACTCGGTGGCGACGAACGTCCTCGCGCGGGTCGTGGAGGTGGTGTCCGGGCAGTCGCTGGACGCGTTCCTCGCGGAGCGCGTGTTCGGGCCGCTCGGCATGCCCGACGCCGGGTTCTGTGTGGACGACGCGCAGGCCGAGCGGTTGTCGGAGCTGTACGGGGAGCGGGCGGGCGGGGGGATCGAACCGGTCGCCGGGCTGCCGCTGCGGGGCGGCAGACCCCGGTTCCTGTCCGGTGCGGGCGGCATGGTGGCGGGGGCGCACGACGTCCACCGGTTCGCCGAGTTCCTGCGCGGGCGCGGCGAGCTGGACGGCGTACGGCTGCTGTCGCCGGGGACCGTCGACCTGATGACCCGCAACCATCTGCCCGGCGGCGTCGACATGCGCACCTTCGGCAGCCGTCCCGCGCACGACGAGCCCAGCAAGGACGGTCTCGGCTTCGGTCTGGGCGTCTCGGTCGTCATCGACCCCGACCGCACCAAGGCCCCGGCGGGCAAGGGCACTTACGGCTGGAGCGGCGTCGCGACGACCACGTTCTGGGTGGACCCGGAACACGATGTGACGGTGCAGTTCATGACGCAGGTCCGGCCGCGCTCGTCGCACGCCCTGTACCCGGAGATCAAGCGGTTCGTGCACGAGGCGCTGGCGCGCTAGCCGACGCGCATCGTGAACTCCAGCCCTTCCTCCGCGAGTTCGTTCAGCCACTCCTCCGAGCGCATCGCCGTCTGCGCCGCCCGGCTCAGGCCGGGCGGCAGGGAGGAGTCGAGGATGTGGCGGACGCCGAGGGCGAGGGGCCGGGAGACCGTGTGGGCCATGGCGGACTCCTCGGCGGTGCCGACCCGGTCGAGGAGGTAACTGCCGGACCAGGTACGGCCGCCCGGGCTGCGGACGGTCAGGGAGACGCCGAGGACGACGCGGTCGCGGTCGGTGCGGCTCGTGGGGTAGGTGCGGGCCAGCTCGCCCGCGAGTTCGGCGATCCGGGCGTCGTCGCCCTTCTTCAGCTCGGCGAACACCGCGTCCCACGCCTGCTGCCAGCCCTTCAGGCGCAGGGTGCCGCGGACGAAGGTGTCGGCACGCCAGTCGGGCGGCAGGTCGTACTGGGTGATGAAGGGGACGCTGTCGCGGTTGGGGTACGCCTCGAACGTCTCGCCGCCCAGGGCGAGTTCGCGGGTGGCCTCCCAGGGGTGGGCGGTCGTCCTCTCCGCGCCGTCCTCGATGTGGCGGGCGGGTGAGCGCAGGGCGTTGAGGACGCCGAGGGGGGCCCAGCTGAAGCGGTAGCGGAAGGAGTTGGGGACGGCGGGCAGACCTCCGCACCAGGAGGTGAGGGAGTAGGACGCCCGGTTCTCCGCGCCGATCTCCGCGCGGGCCCGCGAGACGAGGCTGTGGGCGAAGAGGTGGTCGATGCCGGGGTCGAGGCCCGCCTCGGTGAGCACGGTGAGGCCCGCCGCCCGTGCCGCCCCGGCCCGCCCCGCGATCTCGTCGGTGACATAGCTGGAGCAGGCGAAGTGGGCCCGGCCCGCGAGACAGGCGGCGATCAGGGCGGGGTGGTCGCCGGCCGGGAGCATCGACACCACCACGTCCCCCGGGGCGAGTTCGGCGGCGAGGGTGTCGAGGGTGTAGGCACGGGGTTCGGCACGGTCGGCGATGCCGAGGCGGTCGAGGGCCTCGGCGGCGCGGCCGGCCGTACGGTGCCAGAGGCGGACGCGGTCCGCCTGTGCGGTGAGCGCGGTCAGTCCGCTGCCCGTGGAGAGGCCGGCGCCTATCCAGTGGACCGTACCGCTCGCGGGTATCTGCACCGCTGCCTCCCCTGTCTCGCTGCGTTGCCTCGGCGTCACTCCCGGAACTGTGACCCTTCCCGACTAGCCCTGTTTGATGCCGGGTTCCCGCGACGCCGACGCGAAACGTTCCAGGCAGCGCGCCCAGGGCCCGGTATCCGTACGGAAGCCGAGCAGCTGCGGCAGCAGACTGGCCGAGAAGTCGGTGCTCGCCTCCAGCGGCAGCAGCGAGGGCAGGTTGTCGATCGCGATCAGGTCGAACGGCGGCTCGTCGCGCAACCGGCGTACGGGGTCGGCCCATTCGGTCGTGCGGTCGTAGACCGGCAGGACGTTGAGGGGCGAGCCGACGTCACAGGTGACGTCCGAGACCGTGCGCAGCGCGCGGCCGGGGGCGTCGAGGTCCTCGGGGCGGACGAACGGCGGTACGGGGGTCGTCGCGAGGACGCAGTTGACGAGCAGGTCGTGCCCCAACAGGGCGTCCCGGTCCAGGTCTCGCGTCTCCGCGAGGTCCCAAGTGGTCGGCGAGAGACCGGCCGCCGCGAGGGCGTCCCGGGCACCCCGCCCGCTGCGGCCCAGGGCTCCGATGACCAGGGCCCTGATGTCACCGCCTGCCGAACCGAGCTTCGCCCGGAGCGCCTTCTCGTCCGTCGGCGTCAACTCCCCCGCCAGCTGCCCCCGGTGATGCAGAACGGCGAGCGCGGCGCCGAGGAACCCCGCCCAGTACCCGAACGCGGCGAGCCGCCGTCCGGAGTCGTCGGTGAGGTACTCCAGGTCGAGGAGGGCTCCCCCGCCTCGGGCGAAACGTGTCAACAGGGCTTCGGCGCCGGGCTGTTGCTTGTAGGCGTGGCCGAAGAAGATGTGCCGGTGGGTCAACTCGTCGGGTTCGTCGGGGAGTTCCTTCAGGCCCAGGATCACGGCGTCGCCCGGCGCCGACACCCACGAGCCCGCGGGCGCGACTTCGGCGCCGACGGCCTCGTACTCCTCGACGGGGAAGATCCGCTGGGCGGACTCCTCGACCGTCAGGGTGATGCCGTGCTCGACCAGGCGGCGGGCGTCGGCGGGGACGACCGGGGTGCGGCGTTCGGTGGGGCGGGGTTCGTGGCGCAGCCACAAGTGGACGGCGGTCATACGCGGTTGGCCTCCGGGCGCGGGGCGTCGGCGGCGAAGCGGCCGGCGCTCAGGGGGGTGACGTCCACGAAGGGTACGCGGCCGAGGACCAGGTCGCGCACGACCTCGCCGACGGCGGGCCCCTGGAGGAAGCCGTGCCCGGAGAAGCCGGTGGCGTACAGGAACCGGGAGACCGAACTCGCCTCGCCGATCAGGGCGTTGTGGTCCGGGGTGACCTCGTACAGGCCCGCCCAGCCGCCCGTGCGGCGCAGGTCGAGGAGAGCCGGTGCCCGGTGTTCCATCGCGGTGGCGAGGCGGGGGATCCAGCGGTCGTGGGCGTCGGTGGCGAAGCCGGGGCGCTCGTCCGGGTCGGACATGCCGACCAGCAGGCCGGGGCCCTCGGGGTGGAAGTAGAGGCTGGTGGTGAAGTCGATCGTCATCGGGAGGTCCGGCGGCAGCCCGGGAAAGGCTTCGGTGACCGCGACCTGGCGTCTGAGCGGGGTGACGGGCAGGTCCACGCCGACCATCGCGCCGATCGACCTCGACCAGGCGCCCGCCGCGCAGACCACGGTGTTCGTGGTGATCCGGCCGATGCCGGTGTGCACGGCGGTGATCGCGGTGCCCCGCACGTCGATGCCGGTGACCTCGGTGCGCCGCAGGATCCGTACGCCGTGGTGGCGGGCGACGGCCGCGTAGCCGTGCACGACCGCCTCGGGGGTGCAGTGGCCGTCCTCGGGCGAGTACGCGGCGGCGAGCAGGCCGTCTGTCCTGATCAGCGGATTCAGACGCTGCGCCTCCGCCGGGTCGATGAGGCGGCTGGGGACGCCGAGGGAGTTCTGGAGGGCGATGCCCGCCTCGAAGGAGGCGACCTCCTCGGGGGTGGTGAGGAGGAAGAGATAGCCGGTGCGGTGCAGGCCGATGTCGTGGCCGGTGTCCGCGCCGAACCGGGCGAACGCCTCCAGGCTGCGGGCCCCGAGCAGGATGTTGACCTCGTCGGAGAACTGGGCGCGGACCCCGCCGGCGGCCTTCGAGGTCGACCCGGCGGCGAGTTCGTCGCGCTCGACGAGCACCACGTCACGGACCCCGGCGGCGGCGAGGTGACAGGCGATGCTGGTGCCGATCACCCCGCCGCCGATGACGACGACCGAGGCATGCGTGTTCAAGCGTGCGGCTCCTTGTGGGCGGTTGCCGTCCTGGGTACGGGAGTTCAGGACCAGTGCGCCACGGCGTCCAGGTGGGGCAGGTGGTGGTCCAGGCGCTCGCGCTTGGTGCGCAGGTAGGTGATGTTGTTCTCGCACGGCGGGATCAGCAGCGGCACTTCCTCGGCGACCCGGATGCCGTTGTCCGTCAACGCCTCGCGCTTGCGCGGGTTGTTGGACATCAGGCGCACGGACCGCACGCCGAGGTCGCGCAGGATCTCCGCGGCCACGCCGTAGTCGCGGGCGTCGACGGGGAAGCCGAGGGCGACGTTCGCCTCGACCGTGTCCAGGCCCTCCGCCTGGAGGGCCATCGCGCGCAGCTTGCCCAGCAGACCTATCCCCCGGCCCTCGTGGCCGCGCAGGTAGACGACGACCCCGCTGCCCTCGGCGACGACCGCGCGCAGCGCCGAGTCGAGCTGGTCGCCGCATTCGCAGTGCTGCGAGCCGAACGCGTCGCCCGTGAGGCATTCGGAGTGCAGCCGGGTGAGGACGTCCTCGGCGCCGAGTTCGCCGTAGACCAGGGCGACCTGTTCGTCACCGCGGTCGTGGTCCATGTAACCGACCGCCTGGAATTTGCCGTAGACGGTGGGCAGGGGGGCATTCACCACGCGTTCCACGCCCGTGCGCTGCGGGGTCTTCTTGCCGAGTACACCGACTTTTTCTGTCATGATCTGGTTCCTAAGGGTCCGATGGGGAGTCGAAAGGGCGGGAAATGATGAGTGGTCCGGAAATACGGGCGGCGGGGCGTGGGACGGTGGCCTCGGCACTGCCGACGGACACCACCGATGACGTACGGACGCGGGGGGCTGCTGTCTCAACGCGGATCGCGGTCCTTCCCGTCGGCAGCTACGAGCAGCACGGCTCCTACCTCCCGCTGGCCACCGACACGCTCGTCGCCTGCGCCATCGCGCGGGAGATCGCGGCCGTTCATCCCGTGCACCTCCTTCCGCCCGTGACCATCGCCTGCTCGCACGAGCACGCGGGCTGGCCCGGGACCGTCAGCATCTCCGCCGTGACACTGCACGCGGTGGTGCGGGACATCGCGGACTCGCTGCGCCGTTCCGGAGTCGAGGCGCTCGTCGTGGTCAACGCGCACGGCGGGAACTACGTCCTCGGCAACGCCGTCCAGGAGGCGTCCGCGCGCGGTGAGCACCTCGCGCTCTTCCCGGCCCCGGAGGACTGGGAGGAGGCGCGTGTCGCCGCGGGGGTCGAAACCTCCCTCCTCACCGACATGCACGCCGGTGAAATCGAGACGTCCATCCTTCTGCACGCGCACCCGGAAGTCGTCAGGCCCGGCTACGAGTCCGCCGATTTCACCGCCGACGACCGCCGTCATCTCCTCACCTCGGGAATGTCCGCCTATACCGATTCGGGTGTCATCGGCCGGCCTTCGCTCGGCTCCGCGGAAAAGGGGGAGCGACTTCTGGCGAGCCTGGTGGATTCCTTCGGGGCGTATTCCGCGCTGCTGAGTTCGCGGGTTTCCGGAGAGTAGGACGACGCGGGGACGGGTACGGGGGTGGCGGCACGCATCCCCGTCCACCACCGCACCACCAGCACCACGGCCCCCGGCAGCGCGGCCACGAAACACAGCACCCCGTACACGACCGACACCGAGAACCCCGTGTCGGCCCCCAGCCCGGCGGCCCCGAACGCCCACGCGGTGACCCCTTCCCGTGGCCCCCACCCCCCGACGTTCAGCGGCACCCCCATCGCGAGCAGCGCCAGCACGGCGAGCGGCAGCAGCCGTACGACGGAGGTCGACGCCCCCGCGACGCGCGCCGCGAGGACGAACGTACCGATGTGCCCGGCGAGGACGACGAGCGAGGAGAGGGCGACGCCGGGCCCGTTGCGGCGGGACAGCAGCGCTTCCCGGGCCTCGCCCAGCATGCGCCGGACGGCCTTCCCGCGCCGGGACGGCACCGCGGACGGCGTCCGGTTCATGCGGACGGCGAGGGCGACGGCGAGCGCCCCGACCCCGCCGAGCGCGACGAGCGGGACGATGTGCCGTACGTCCCCCGCGACCGGTGACGGTACGGCGAGCAGCACGCCGAGGCCGACGACGGCGAGGGCGATCTGTCCGGCGGCGCGCTCCCAGAACACGGCCCGTACGCCGCGTCCGACGTCGCCCTCGCTCTGTCCGTGCCGTACGGCCCGGTGGACGTCGCCGAGGATCCCGCCGGGCAGCGCCGCGTTGAGGAACAGCGCCCGGTAGTAGTCGCCGAACGCGGCCCCGAGCGGCAGCCGGATCCGCAGGCCGCGTGCGACCAGCGCCCAGCGCCAGGCGCTGAAGAAGGTCGTCACCCCGCCGATGGCGAGCGCGAGCAGCAGCGACAGCGCGTCGATCCGCCGCAGCCCGTCGAGGAAGACGCCGGTGCCCATCCGCCACAGCAGTACGCCGATGATGGCGACGCCGGCGACGGTACCGAAGTGGGTCCGCAGGGCCCGCAGCAAGGGACGCCCACTCGCCCCGACACCCCCCGGACCCTGAGGGCCTGTGTCGCATCCCCGGCCGGGCGCCCGCCGCCTGGCACGCACGCTCGCCGCGTTGCCGGAGCGCCCACGTGACTCCGCCACGCGGGCGCTCCGGCGCCTTGCGATCGCACGCACCAGACGACGCGCGCTGATCCGACCGGGGATGCGACACAGGCCCTCGGTCATCAGACGCTCCCCACCGGCCGGGCCAGCGCCAGCAGGTCCGTGTGGTGCACGGCGACCGTCAGCTCCCCGGCGGCGGCGGCCGCGAGCCGCGCCTCCAGGTACGCCCGCGCGCGGTCGGCGAGTTCCGGTCGCTCCTCGACGGCCGCGCCCACCCAGCCCCGCAGCCACTGCTCGGTCAACGCGGCCTCGGCGGGCCCGAGCCGCCAGGCGCTGGGGTGCAGCTTGACCGTCGCCCCCCGCGCCCCGAACGCCTCGGCGGCGACGTCCACCGCGTCGGGGCCGAGGAGTCCGTCGCGCCGCTGGTGGTCGTTGAAGGCGTCCTGGAGCTGCGCGTCCAGCGGGTCCGGGGCGGAGAACTCGACGCGTCCGGCGACGGACAGCGTGAGCAGCGCCGGGCACCCGGCGCCCACACACGCGTCGACGAGGGCGTCGATCTCCTCCCGGGTCAGCACGTCGAGCAGAGCCGACGCCGTGACGAGGGAGGCCCCTTGGAGCGCGTCCGGGGTGAGCCGGGCGACGTCGCCGCGCCGGGTCTCGACGGTGACCCGGCTGCCGTCGGCGGCGGCCCGGGGCGAGGCGACGGCCGCGAAGTGCAGCAGGTAGGGGTCGCGGTCGTGGAGGACCCAGTGCTGGGCCCCGTCGAGCCGGGGCGCGAGCCAGCGGCCCATGGACCCGGTCCCGCAGCCGAGGTCGTGCACGACGATCCCGGCCTTGCCGCGCGGCAGGTTGGCGAGGCGGATCCGCAGCGGGTCGAGGAGGTCCAGCGCGCGGGCGCCCGCGTCGGCGGGCTCGCGCAGCTGGAGCCACTCGGGGGCGTAGCGGGGCGGGTCGTCGGGGCCGGCCTCGCGCAGCCGTACGGTGGCGCGTTCGGCGACGGGTCCGGCGCCGGGGATGACGTCCGCGGTGCTCATGCGGCCCTCCAGGACTCGCGGGGAAGCCGGCCGAGGACGCCGGCGAGGCTCTTGGCGGTGGACGCCCAGCCGCCGAGCGCGGCACGCCGGCTACGGGCGGCGGACTTGAGGCGGCGGCGCACGTCCGCCTCCCCGAACCAGCCGCGCAGTTCGGCCGCGAGGGCGGCCGGGTTCTCCGGGGGCACGAGGATCCCGGGGACCCCGCCGTCGGGTGCGCGCCCGACGGCCTCGGGGACTCCGCCGACATCGGTGGCGAGGACGGGGATACCGCGCGCGAGGGCCTCGGTGACGGCCATGCCGTACGTCTCGGCGTACGAGGTGAGGACCATCAGGTCGGCGCGGGCGTAGCTGGCGTCGAGGGCGGCGCCGGACTTCGGGCCGGCCAGGTGCAGGCGGTCCTCCAGGCCGTGCGCGGCGATGAGTTCGCGCAGGTGGGCGACGTACTCGGGGTCCTGGTCGACGCCGCCGACCAGGTCGCACGTCCAGGGCAGTTCCGTGACGGCGGCGAGCGCCTCGACCAGGCGGTGCTGGCCCTTGCGGGGGGTGACGGCGGCGACGCACACCAGGTGCGAGACGCCGTCGGTGCCGGAGGCGAGCGGCGCGATGTCGGCGCCGGGGGCGGCGACGTGCACCTTCTCGGGGGCGAGCCCGTGGTGCGAGACGAGACGGCGTACGGCCCAGTCGCTGGTGGCGATGACGGCGGGCACCGCGCGCAGCACGGCGCGTTCGCGGGCGTCGAGTTCGGCGGCGACCTCGGGCGCGAGGCCCGTCTCGTCGCCGAGGGGGAGGTGCACGAGGACGGCGAGCCGCAGCCGCTCCGCCTCGGGGACGACGACCTCGGGGACCCCGCAGGCCACGATCCCGTCGAGCAGGACGACCGACCCGTCGGGCAGGTCGCGCAGCGCGCGGGCGAGGGCGTCGCGGTCCTCGGCGGACGGCTGCGGCCACTCACCGGCGGCGAGGTGCTTGCGGACCTGCCAGCCGAAGCCGGGCAGGTCGAGGCAGACCCGGCGGTCGTAGGCGTTGCCGCCGCTGGGCCGGGTGGGGTCGTCGACCCCGGCCGGCAGGACGAAGTGCACGGTCCGCAGGGACATCGGGATGAGATCGCCGTTCTTCCGTACGACGGGCTGCACGGGCTGCTGCTTCGGCACGTACGTGAGCGCCGGCTTGTCGAGGCGGACCGGCGTCCGCTCCATCGTCGTGTCGGTCACAGGGCACGCTCGTAGCTCGCCCAGGCGATGTGCGACTCGTGCAGCGTGACGGAGAGCGCGGAGATGCCCCGCGCGCCCTCGCCGAGCGCCCCCTTCTGGATCCGCTCGGCGAGCCGGTCGGCGATGACCTTCGCGAGGAACTCCGTGGACGTGTTGACCCCCGCGAAATCCGGCTCGTTGTCCAGATTCCGGTAGTTCAGTTCCGCGACCACGGCCCCGAGCTCCTGGCTCGCGAGTCCCATGTCGACGACGATGTTGTCGTCGTCCAGCTGCTCGCGGCGGAAGGTGGCGTCCACGAGGAACGTCGCTCCGTGCAGGCGCTGCGCGGGTCCGAAGACCTCGCCGCGGAAGCTGTGGGCGATCATGATGTGATCGCGGACGGTGACACTGAACAACGGACGACCCTCCAGGTGCGGCGCGTCTGGTCCCCCGGACGTTACGCGCCGGGGGATGCCGTGTAGTACGGCTGACCGCTTCCCCGTGTTCAGCCGCTTCTCACTCCTTTCTCAGGTCAGGCGCGCGCGGGTGTCAGGGCGCCGGGTAGCGCACGCGGTGGCAGAGTGCCGGGATCTCTCCCGAGGCCAGCTTCGGCAGGACGTCGGGGAGTTCGTCGAACGCGCACTCTCCGGTGATCAGCGCGTCGAGGGCCGGGTCGGCGAGCAGGTCGAGGGCCAGGGCGAGGCGGTCGGCGTAGGTGCGGCTCGCGCGCGCGGGAGAGACGGTGCCGACCTGGCTGCTGCGGATCGTCAGGCGGCGGGAGTGGAACGCCTCGCCGAGGGGAAGGGCGATGCGGCGGTCGCCATACCAGCTGAGTTCTACGACGGTGCCTTCGGGGCGCAGGAGTTCGAGGGCCTTGTCGAGGCCGGCCTCGGTGGCGCTGGCGTGGATGACGAGGTCCAGGTCGCCCGCCGCGTCCTCGGGGAGGGCGAAGTCGATGCCGAGTTTCGCGGCCGTCTCGGCTCGGCGGGGGTCGGCGTCGATGAGCTGGGCCTTGACGCCGGGGAACTTGGCGAGGAAGGCCGCGACGGAGGAGCCGACCATGCCGCCGCCGATGACTGCGACGCGGTCGCCGATCATGGGTTGCGCGTCCCAGAGGGCGTTGACGGCGGTTTCTACGGTGCCGGCGAGGATGGCTCGTTCGGCGGGGACGGTATTGGGTACGACAATCACACTTCCAGCTGGCACCACGTACCTCGTCTGGTGCGGGTACAGGCAGAACACCGTTTTCCCGACGAGGTCCGCCGGGCCCTGTTCGACCTCGCCCACATTGAGGTACCCGTACTTCACCGGAGCCGGGAAATCGCCCTCCTGGAACGGGGCGCGCATCGCCGTGTGCTGGTTCTCGGGGACCTTGCCGCCGAACACCAGCGTCTCGGTGCCGCGGCTGATCCCGGACCACAGCGTCCGGACCAGGACCTCCCCCTCGCCGGGCTCCGGAACCGCCGTCTCGCGCACCTCCCCCTCACCCGGACGGCTGACCCAGAACGCGCGTGCGGCGCCCTTCATAGAAAACCTCCTGAACGATCGGCATCCGGTTCACGTACCGAGATGTGGCACAGGCCGCGCACAGTACGCGGCGTTGATCGACTCTGTCACTCGGCCGGAGGATGTGCGGTGGCCCTGAACAACACGTACGAAGCAAGGCTGGTCCAGCAGGAGACCGCTCTGGGAGCGGGCGCTCAGCTCCTGCTGCTGGCCCTGCTCGGCTCGGTGATCGGCATGGGTACGGCGGGCTGGGCGACCGGCCTCGTCTTCGCCCTCGGCACCTGGGCCCTGCTGTCCGGCGCCTGCCACCGCTCCGGAATCCGCACGTTCGGGCCCGCCAACCGCGTCACTCTCGGCCGCGCGATCCTCGTCGGCGGGGTGACGGCCCTGGTCGCCGACTCCTTCGAGTCCGCGCCGCCGGTCACGCTGCTGGTCGGCCTCACCGCCGTCGCGCTGATCCTGGACGGGGTGGACGGCAAGGTCGCGCGGCGTACGAACACCTCCACGCCGCTCGGCGCCCGCTTCGACATGGAGGTCGACGCGTTCCTGATCCTGGTGCTCAGCGTGTACGTCTCGACCCAGCTCGGGCCGTGGGTGCTGCTGATGGGCGCCATGCGGTACGTGTTCGTCGCCGCCGCGTACGTCTGGCCGTGGCTCAACTCCGCGCTGCCGCACAGCATGGCGCGCAAGACGGTCGCCGCGACGCAGGGCGTCTGCCTCCTCCTCGCCGGCTCCGAACTCCTGCCGTACGCCGCGAACCTGGCGATCGCCGGGACGTCGCTGGCCGCGCTGGTCTGGTCGTTCGGGCGGGACGTGGTGTGGCTGTTCCGGACGCGGCCGGGGGCGGGGAAGGGTGTGGAGGAGCCGGTGACTGTGTCGGTGCCGCAGCCCCGCAGTGCCGAGCCGCTGTCGGTGGAGGCCCGGGTCGCCGCCGCCGAGCCGGTCGTCGTCCGGCCCGAGCCGGTCGTCGTGATCTCGGAGCCGATCGTGGCGGCTCTGGCGGCGAAGGAGACGGCGGTGCTGGCGGCGCGCTGAACCTCGCGGAACCGGCCCGGACCCCGCGGGGGGAGTCCGGGCCGTTCCATGTCTACGACCTCGGGGCTACAACTCCGGAGTCAGTACTTCGGGGCTACGGCCTCGGCGAGCGCGCCCGCGCCACCGCGAAGCCCCCGGCCCCCAGCGCGACCGCGCCGAGCGCCAGTCCGCCGATCCCCATCTCGCGGGCCGCCGAGTCGTGGCCGGCGGTGCTCTTCGCGACGGGTTTCGTCGAGACCACCGTCTTCGCCCGGGTCAGGGTCAGGACGGGCGCCGGGTTCTCCGGGTCGTCGTCGCCCTGCCCGGCCGCCTCGATCCAGCGGACCACCTTGCCGCTGTCGTACGTCTGGAGGGTCTTGAACTCCAGTTCCGGCGCGTCCTCGGGGAGCTGGCCGAAGGCGACGTCGAAGTCCTCGAACCGCCCCGGCGCGATCTTCCCGCCGGTCCAGGTGATCTCGGAGACCGCGTCGGTGATGGTCCCGTCGTCGGTCTTGACCGGGGTCTTCAGCTTGGTGGTGGTGACTTTCGGGGTCCAGCCGTCCTGGGAGCGGACCAGGACGCCGAGGAGGGGATGGTCGGTGGGCAGGAAGACCTGTACCTCGGAGGTACTGGCCTTGTCGTCCTCGTTGGGGACGCGGAACGTGAGGAGCCCGTCGGTAGCTCCCTGGGCGTAGCTCTCGGGGTGGACGGTGACGTGCGCGGACGCGGCGCCGGCCGCCACGAGGACACCGCCCGCCGCGAACAGGACGGCGAGGGCCGCGGTGCGTGTGCGGAACATGGCTGACTGATCTCCGTACGAATTGAGTCGATTCCTTCAGGCCGGGTACGGAACCGGCCCGGGCGGCCCTCTGCGCCGTACGGCGTGCCGCAGCAACAGCCTTCGGGGCGCGGGCAGATACGGCCACGGCCGTAGGGCCTCGCGGGCGCCGCCGACCCTGACGGGCCCACGCCACCATGCGACGAGCCCCGGCACGAGCGCGACGGCCCAGCGCAGGAGAGACCACAGCGCGGCCTCGCCCCGCCGGAGCCACCAGGAGGTGAGGAGCGCGGCGAGGAGGTGGGCGGCGAGGGTGTGGGGGGTGGAGTGGTGTACGAGGTTGAGGTGGGCGGGGCCGAGGTGAGCGGAGTGTGGGGAGAGCTGCATGTTCATGCCCTTCATCCGGCGCCCGTCCCTCGTCACCGCCCCGAACCCCAGATGCAACGCCCCCTGCGTCACCAGCGTCGCCCCGCCGATCCCGCCGAGACTCCGCTCCCACCCCCCGAGCATCCACCCGGCGCCGAAGACGACACAGAAGCCCAGCCCCTGCGCACCGGCCGACGGCGTCTCCCCCACGGCCACGAGATGCGCACCGGCGGCCAGCAGCACGCACACCGCCGCGAACACGGCGGCACGCAGCCCGCGAACCCCCGGCGACGCCCTCATGCCCCGGGATCCTGCCATGCCGGGCCGGGGCGCTTCACCCGCCTTGACTGTTCTTGGGAATCGACGCGCTCTCTTCGGCAGGTTCGGTGTACTTGGCTGTTTCCCTGCTGCCGACTGTTTCCGTGCGCGGCAGCAGCGCGATCGCCGCCACCGGTACCGCCGCCAGGACCAGCCACGGCACCGCCGCGGGCAGCCCCGTGTCCAGCAGTGTCCCCGTCAGCGAGCTCCCGATCAGCACGATCAGCCCGGACACCGAGGACAGCGCCCCGGTGTACAGCCCGAGCCGCCCCTCGGCCGCGAGGTCGGGGACCCACGCCCGCGCGGCCGGCGCGACCAGCATCTGCCCGAACGTGAGCAGCACGACGAACCCGGCGGCGGGCAGCAGCCCGGCGTTGCCCGCGAGGTCGGCGGGGAGCGCGGCGGCGACGACCGCGAACCCGGCGGAGATGAGCGCGAGCCCGCCCGCCATGGACGTCCGGAGGCTGAGCCGCTCCCCCACCCAGCGGGTGACGGGCAGTTGGGCTGCGACGACGAGCGCGGAGGAGAGCGCGAACAGCCAGGACAGGGGCGTCTGCGACCCGGCCGCGCGCTCGACCTCGGCGGGCAGGGCCAGGTAGAGCTGGTTGTAGGCGAGGAGGTAGGCCCCGTACGCGCAGCACAGCGCGAGGAAGCGCCGGTTGCGCAGCATCGGCCCGACCCCGCCCTTGACCCGCGTCTTCTGCCGCCCGGGTATGTGCTGGGGCAGCAGCCAGGCGTGCCCGGCGAGGACGAGGACGAAGATCCCGGCGCCGGCCAGGCACACCGTACGGAAGTCGACGGACAGCAGCAGCGCGCCGATGAGCGGGCCGACGAACGCCCCGGCCTGTCCGGCGACGGTCAGCAGCGCGAGGACCCGGGTGCGGGGGCCGTTCCCGGCCTCCTCCCACAGGACGGCCTGGCGGGCGACCTCGCTCTCGACGGCCGGGGAGAAGAGGGCGGCGGCGAACCCGATGAGCAGCACGGCCCCGATGACGGACGCGATGTGGTCGGCGTACCCGAGCCAGGCGAACCCGGCGATCCTGAGGACGCAGCCGACGAGGACGACGGGCCGCACCCCGTACCGGTCGGTGAGCGCGCCCCCGACGACGAACAGGCCCTGCTGGCTGAACGTCCTGAGCCCGAGCACGAACCCGACGAGCCAGCCCGCGAGCCCGATGCCGGTCCCGAGGTGTTCGGCGAGGAACGGCAGAACCGCGAAGAACCCGACGTTGAAGGCGAGTTGGGTGAGGATCAGCAGGCGCAGCAGCGGGGAGAGCCGCACCTTGGTCGTCACGCTCATCGGGCTGCCACCAACTCTCGTACGGGTTCGGGGAGTTCGGGTATCCGCGGGTCGTCGCCCGGGTCGCTCGCCCGGCGTCCGCGGAGCCCTCCGGCGGTCACCGCGAGCGCCCCGAGGACGGCGAGGGCGGCGGCGGGCGCGAGGACGGCCCACGGGGCGCGTTCGGCGTAGGGCTGGTTCTCGGCGAGCAGCAACCCCCATTCCGGGGACGGGGGTTGGGCGCCGAGGCCGAGGAAGCCGAGGGTGGCGAGCGCGAGGGCGTTGCCGGGCAGGCGCAGGGCGGCGTGCCGGGCGACGGGCGGGAGGATCGCGGGCAGCAGCGCGCGCCGCACCAGGTGGAGGCGTCCGGCGCCGAGCGCGCGGGTCGCGGCGAGGTGGAGGGCCGCCTTCTCCTGGGCGAGCAGCGCGGAGGTGTGCGCGGCGAGGGGCGCCCAGGCGACGACGGTCACCGCGAGCGCGGGCGTACTCGCGCCGCTCCCCCACACGGCGGCGACCAGCAGCGCGGCGAGGACGGGCGGTACGGCGTTGACGGTGTCGACGAGCGGCGCCGACAGCCTCGGCACGAGCCCGAGCAGGACGCCGATCACGTACGCGGCGAGGCTGATCCCGCCGGCCAGCAGCAGCGTGTCCAGCGCGCCGTGCGCGACGCGGGCGAGGAGGTCGCGGCCGAGGGCGTCGGTGCCGAACGGGTGCGCGGGGGACGGCGATTGGAGGCGCCGGGTGGTGTCGACGGCGAGCGGGTCGCGGGGCAGTCCGGCCGCGACGACGGCGAGCAGGAGTCCGCCGTACAGCAGGGGCGGGAGTCTGCGTACGGGCGGGTCGGGGCGGTGCAGGGTGGGGAGGGCGCCGTCGCGCAGGGCGGGGCCGAGGAGGGGGCGGGCGGCGAGGCGGGCGGCGCCGGTGACGAGGGCGGCGAACAGGACCAGCGCGAGGGTGCCCGCCTGGAGGACCGGGAGGTCCTGGGCCAGGGCGGCCTGGAGGGTGGTGCGGCCGAGGCCGGGGATGTCGAAGATCTGCTCGACGACGACCGATCCGCCGGTCAGCCCGACCGCGAACAGGCCCAGGTTGGGCAGGAGTCCGGGCAGGCTGCGCCGTACCGCGTGCCGGGCGATCCGGCCGCCGGGGACCCCGCGCGCGGTGGCCGCCTTCGCCCAGGGTTCGGCGAACGCGGCGGGCAGCAGGTCGTCCAGCAGCCGCCCGAGTACGGCCCCGGCGGGCAGCCCCAGCGCGAGCGCGGGCAGGATCGTCCACTTGAACCCGTACCAGCCGAGCGCGGGCAGCCAGCCGAGCTGGACGCCCACGACGGTGGCGAGCACGGAGGCCGTGAGGAACTCCGGCAGCGCGGCGAGCATCGCGGAGCCGGAGCGGGCGCGGGCACGCCCGGCTCCGCGGAGGGTGGGTGCGCAGATCAGGGCAGCGGTGGTGGTCGCGACGGCCAAGGCGACCGTCACGAGCAGCAGGGACGCGCCGAGCGCCTCCAGGACGGCCGGGGTGACCTCCTCGCCGGAGATCCAGGACCGGCCGGCGTCCCCGCGCGGGAGGCCGGACAGCCACTGGCCGAGGAGGTGCAACGGGCCGTCGGCGAGGCCGAGTTGCTCGCGGATGTCCGCCAGGACCTGTGGGGTGGGGTCGCGGTCGACGGCGCGGGCCTTGAGGACGGTCCGCGCCGGGTCCGTGTCCGTCAGCCAGGGCAGGAGGCCGATGCCGCAGACCAGGCCCGCGGCGAGGGCCGCCCGCCACAGGAGCGCCGTGACCCGTCCCACCGGGTCAGCGCCGGGTGCCGGTGCCGACGAGCGTGCGCTCGTACGGGTCGAGGAGGGCGCCGCGCACGTTCGCGCCGATGCCGGTGATGACCCGCTGGTGGACGAGGGGGACGACCGCGTCCGTGCCGAGGATCGCGGCCTCGGCGGCCATCGCCGCGTCCTGGCGCTTGCCGGTGTCGGCGATGCCCTGCGCGGTCGCGACGGCCCGGTCGACCTTCTTGTCGCAGAGCTGCGCGATGTTGAAGCCGCCGGCGCAGGTGTAGTCGCTGGCCAGGACCGCGACCGGGTCGCCGGTGTCGACGAGCGTGTTGCGGGCCAGCACGAACGCGTCGAACTTCCCGGCCAGCGCGTCGCCCTCCAGGCGCGAGTACTCCCGCACCTCCAGGGTGACCTTGAACCCGGCCTTCTCCAGCTGCTGCTTCAGGACCTGCGCGGCCTCGGGGAGTTCGGGGCGGTTGTCGTACGTCGCGAGGGTGACCGTCGCGTTGTCCGGCTTGGCGGGGGTGGCGCGGCCGGTGGGGGCGGTGCGCTTGCCCGCGGCCCAGGTGACGGCGGGGCCGTAGATGCCGGTGCCCGCGTCGGCGTGGTTCTCGTAGACGCCCTTGGCGAGCGTCGAGGTGTCGACGGCGGCGCGGGCCGCCGCGCGCAGCGCCGGGTTCTTGAAGGTGCCCGTCTTCGCGTTGAGCAGGAGGCTCGTCGTGCGGGTGGTCGCCGTCTCCTTGCGGGTCGTGGCGTCCAGGGTGGCCGCCTGGGCGACGGGGATCGCCTCGGCGATGTCGACCTCGCCGGTGCGCAGGGCGTTGGCGCGGGCGGTGCCGTCGGCTATGAAGCGGGCGTCGACGCCGGCCGCCTGGGCCCGGCCGCCCCAGTAGTCGTCGAAACGGTTCAGGGTCGCGGCCGTCGTGCCGGTCAGCTTGCTGATCTCGAACGGTCCCGTCGCGGTCCCGACCGGGTTCGCCGCGCCCTGCGCGCCGTACGCCTTCGGCGCGAGGATCGCGAGGCTCGGGCTGGTCAGCCGCAGCGGCAGCACGGGGTCGGGAGCCGTCGTCGTGATCCGTACGCCGGTCGCGCCCTCGGCCTTCGCCGTGAGCGTCACTCCGGCGAGCGCGGCGGGCGCGGGCTTGGCCTGCGTGGCGTGGCCCAGGGAGGCGGAGACGGCGGCGGGGGTGACCCGGGTGCCGTCCTGGAAGGTGGCGTCCCTGAGCGTGAACACCCAGGTGCGGTCGTCCACGCGCTGCCAGGACTGGGCCAGCGCCGGGGCCGGTGCGCCGTTCGCGTCCAGCGCGGTCAGCCCCTCGGTGACACCGAGCCGGCTGAGGATCGTCGCGTCGGCGCCGTACGGGGAGAGCTTCTCGGCGGGCGGGAACGCGAGGGCTACGCGCAGGCGGGCGCCGTCCTTCGCGTCGGACGCCTTGTCGTCACCCCCGCCGGACGAGAAACAGCCCGCCAGCAGCGGCAGGGCGACGAGAGCGGCGAGGAATCGGGAGCTGTGGGGGATGCGCATGTGTTACCGGTCTGTCAGGAGGTCGGACGGGGAACTGGTCATGCCGTGCGCGGCGGGGACCCGGCCAGTGCGGACCGCGTCGAACGGCACCTCGAAGTGCACGACCGACTGGGCCTCGCCGTGCGGGTTGTTCCGCTCGTCGAGCACCACCTCGCCGAGTGAGCGCCAGAAGCCCTCGGCGCCCTCCACCGAGGGGTCGGTGTGCAGGTACACGGAGCGGTAGCCGCCGGCCGCCGCCGCGAAGTCGAGCAACTCGGCGACCAGGCGCCGCGCCAGGCCCCGGCGACGGTGTTCACGCCGGGTGTAGATCCGGCGGAGCTGCGCGGTCGTCCCGGAGGGGTAGCGCTCGGCGAGGTGTGCGGGGTTCGGGGGGTGCAGGGGGCCGCGTGAGTCCAGGGCGCCGGTCGCGACGACCTCGCCCTCGGCGTCGACCGCCACGAGCAGCGTGTGCCGCGCCGGTGCCAGGTACGCGCCGGCCAGGTCGATGATGTCGCCGTGCCACCTCGGCACGTACCCCGTGCCGAAGTCCCGGTACACCGTGTCGAGCATGACGGCCCGCGCCTCGTCGAGGTCCTCCGGGCGGGCTGGCCTTATGCAGTATTCACGCACTTGCACATCATACGCAGTTAGCACGTCAGTGCGATCAAGAGGATACCCGCACACTCCTCCGACCCCCGATTTGACAGCCCTCACTCGCCCTCCTAAAACCTAGTCACATGAAACCCATTTTCAAAACCCCGGCCCTCGCGGCGGAGGAGGCGGGGCGGGCCAGGGTGCGCCCGCGCCTGCGCCTGGCGGCGGGCGAGACAGGGGGACGAGCGGCCTCCACTCACCCCACAGCCGAACCGGCCCCCGCAGCGGGCGAGGCGTCTCTCCCGACCAGCGCCGCCCCACTCCGGGTCACGCCGACCCCCGCGCCTCTCGGGTCCTCCGCCCCAAGCCCCCGCACGCCCTCCGCCCCGACGGGCCGTACCCTCGTCACCGCCCCAGCACCCTCCGCGACCCCGGCACCCCTCGCAGTCCCGGCACCTGCGACCCGCGCCTCCGCCGACACGCCGGCTCCCGCCCCGGCGAAACTCACCGTCGCCCGGCCTCGTCGCGCGGCCTCCGCCCCGACGAGCCCCGTCCCCCTCGGCACCTCTCCCCTGTCTCACCCCCGTCCCGTAGAGAGTGGGCGGCAATGCGCATAGCCTTCGTCGGCAAAGGCGGAAGCGGGAAGACCACCCTGTCCGCCCTCTTCGCCCGGCATCTCGCCCGGAGCGGTGCCCCCGTCCTCGCCGTGGACGGTGACATCAACCAGCACCTGGCCGAGGCCCTCGACCCTGATGCCGCCCCGTTCACCGCGCCCCCGCTCGCCGGGCACATCGGCGAGATCAAGGACCTCCTGCGGGGGACCAACCCGCTGGTCCCGTCCCGGGAGGCGATGGTCAAGACGACCCCGCCCGGACGCGGCTCCCGGCTGCTGAGCCTCCTCGGTGACGACGAACTCCACGCCCGCCATGTCCAACGGGTCGGCGGCGTCCCGCTGATGGTGACCGGCGAGTTCGACGAGAGCGACCTCGGGGTGGCCTGCTACCACTCCAAGCTGGGCGCGGTGGAGCTGTACCTCGGGCACCTGGTGGACGGCCCCGGCGAGTACGTCGTCGTCGACATGACCGCCGGCGCCGACGCCTTCGCCTCCGGACTGTTCACCCGGTTCGACATGACCTTCCTCGTCGCCGAACCCACCCGCCGAGGCGTCTCCGTCTACCGCCAGTACCGCGACCACGCCCAGGAGTTCGGCATCCCCCTCGCCGTGATCGGCAACAAGGTCACCGGCGAGGACGACCTCCTCTTCCTCAAGGAGCAGACCGGCGACCACCTCCTCACCCACCTCAGCCACTCCTCCTGGGTACGCTCCGCCGAACGCGGCACCCCCCAGGGCGAGCTGGAGGACGGCAACCGCCACGCCCTCGACGTCCTGCGCGCCACGGTCGACGCCCGCCCCAAGGACTGGCCGGCCCTCCACCGCCACGCCGTCGACTTCCACCTGCGCAACGCCCGCGCCTGGGCGAACGAGGCGACCGGCCGGGACCTGGCGGCCCAGGTCGACCCGGAGTACGTACCGGGCCGGCCGCCGAGCGACTGACCGGGGTCAGCGTCCCGCCGGGATCAGGGTCCAGTTGGGATCCACCTCTCCTCCTTTTCTTGAACTCCCTTTGCCTTCCTCTGATGTGCTCCGACCTTCTCCTTCCGATCCACTCCGCGCGAACCTCCGAACAGGACCCCCATGTCTCTCGACGTCTCCCCCACCCTCCTCGCCCAGGCCGAAGCCGGTGACGTCCGCGAGGAGGACTTCGTGGACACCGTCCGCACCTCTCTCCCGTACGCCTACAACCTGATCGCCTCCGTCTGCGCCGACCTCAAGGCCGGCACCGCCGA
Source organism: Streptomyces sp. 4F14 (assembly GCF_048159485.1). Lineage (NCBI taxonomy): Bacteria > Bacillati > Actinomycetota > Actinomycetes > Kitasatosporales > Streptomycetaceae > Streptomyces > Streptomyces sp. 4F14. The sequence goes on along the minus strand of NZ_JBLRVY010000014.1, from coordinate 29,309 downwards.
GTTCGCCGACAACCAGACCCCTCCCCCCTCCGAACAGGAACGCGGCCAGCTCCTGCGCGCCCTCGCCAGCGACGCCATCCGCACCAGCCTGGAACGCCACTTCGGCGTCGCCCTCGCCTTCCAGAACTGCCACCGCGTGGCGGCCTTCCACCCGGACGCCCGCACCGGCGAGACGTACGCGCGCTTCACCTCCGTCCGCTCCCAGCTCCTCAACCAGTCCCCGGAGTTCCGCGACTGCTGACCAGGCACCTCGTCACCTCCGTCCGATCCGGGTGCCGGGAAAATCTCCCGACACCCGGCCAACGGACCGCCCCTCGAACACGTGCCCAGAAACCGAAATGTCACCCGATGGGGTGACATTCGATTCCCCGTTGACCGAGGAGCGCTTTCCCTGCCTACCGAACTACCTGCCGACCGCCGTCACGCACCGACGGTCCTGCACACCGCCCGCCACCACCGAAGCGGGCGCCACCGCGTACCCGGTGGGCCGGGCCGTGAACGTCCCCCGCCCCTGCGTCCGCCCCCGCAACCGGCCCGCGTAACCGAAGAGTTCGGCCAGCGGAACACTCGCGGTGACGACCGCCGACCCGGACCGCACCTCGGACCCGGTGACCCGCCCGCGCCGCGCGGCGAGTTCCCCGAGGACCGCGCCGACGACCGCCTCGGGCACGGTGACCGTGACCTCGGCGACCGGTTCGAGCAGCAGCATCGCGCAGGCCCGCAGCGCCTCCCGGAGCCCGAACCGGCCCGCCGTACGGAACGCCTGCTCGGACGAGTCCTTCACATGCGTCGCCCCGTCGGTGAGCGTGACCCGCAGCCCGGTCACCCGGTGCCCGCCGAGCGGCCCTTCCGCGAGGGCGTCCCGGCAGCCGGCCTCGACCGCGCGGACGTACTCCTGCGGTACGCGCCCGCCGACGACCGCCGAACGGAACACGAACTCCCCTTCGTACGGCTCGACTTCGAGCACGACCTGAGCGAACTGGCCCGCCCCACCGTCCTGTTTGACGTGCCGGTACACGACTCCGGACACGCCCCGGCCGACGGTCTCGCGGTAAGTCACCCGGGGGCGGCCGATGTTGACGTCGACCCCGAGTGCACTGCGGATCTTCTCCACGGCCACCTCCAGATGCAGTTCGCCCATGCCGGACAGGACGGTCTGACCCGTCTCCGGGTCGGTCCGCACCGCCAACGACGGGTCCTCCTCGGCGAGTCGGGCCAGCGCGGACGCGAGCCGGCCGGTCTGCGTACCCCGGCACGCCTCGACCGCCACGGACACGACCGGCTCCGCCACGCCGGGCGGCTCCAGCACCAGCGGAGCGTCCGGCGCGCACAAAGTCGCCCCGGTCCGCGCCGACTTGACGCCGACGACGGCCACGATGTCCCCGGCGACCGCGCGCTCCACCTGCACATGCCGGTCGGCCTGCACCCGCAGGATCCGCCCGACCCGCTCAGCACGCCCGGCCACCGCGTCCCACACCACGTCCCCCTTCTCGACGGTCCCCGAGTAGATCCGCAGGTAGGTCAACCGCCCGGTGGGCGTGACGGCGACCTTGAACACGAGCGCGGAGAACGGGGCGGAGGGGTCGGCGGGACGGGTCTCGGTGAGGTCGGCATCGACAGTCAACGCCCCAGCACTCGGGGCGAGTTCGACCGACAGCACGTCACGCATGACGGCCCCGCCCTCCGGCGCTTCACGCCCCGGCTGCCGCCCACCCGCAACCGCCGCGCCCCGCACCGCCGGCACATCCAACGGCGACGGCAGATACGCCACCACCGCGTCGAGCAACGGTTCGATGCCCCGGTTCCGGTACGCGGAGCCGCACAGCACGACCACGCCGTCCCCGCCGCGCGTCATGTCCCGCAGCGCGGCGACGAGGGTCGGCGCCGACACCGTCTCCCGCTCGCAGAACTCCTCCAGCGCCGCCGGATGCCGCTCGGCCACGGCCTCCTCCAGGAGCCGCCGCCGGCGCAGCGCCTCGGCGAGCAGTCCGGCGGGGACTTCGCCCGATACGGCGGTGTCCTCGCCGTCGGCCCAGACCAGCGCCCGCAGCTGCACGAGGTCGACCACACCGGTGAACGACTCCTCGGCACCGATGGGCAGTTGGACGACCAGCGGTGTCGGGTGGAGGCGTTCACGGATGGAGGCGACGGCCGCATCGAGGTCGGCGCCCGCGCGGTCGAGCTTGTTGACGAAGGCGATACGCGGCACACCGTGCCGGTCGGCCTGGCGCCACACGGACTCGCTCTGCGGCTCGACGCCGGCCACCGCGTCGAACACGGCGACCGCACCGTCGAGCACCCGCAGGGCCCGTTCGACCTCGTCGGCGAAGTCGACGTGCCCGGGAGTGTCGATCAGGTTGAGCCGATGCCCGTCCCAGTCACAGCTGACGGCCGCCGAGAAGATGGTGATCCCCCGGTCGCGTTCCTGCGGATCGAAGTCGGTGACGGTCGTCCCGTCGTGGACTTCCCCCCGTTTGTGCGTGGTTCCGGTGGCATAGAGGATCCGCTCCGTGACGGTGGTCTTGCCCGCGTCGACGTGGGCGAGGATGCCGAGATTGCGTACGGCGGCGAGCTGACGTTCGAGGTTGGTGCGCACGGCCCTTGGCCTTTCGAGGTGCTTCCGAAAAGGGGAGGCGTGATGGAAGGACGAAGTCCCGCGAGACTCAGAGCTTCGTCACAGAGACCGGTGCCGGGCGCGCAGCGAGCACCGGACGCCCCAGGACACGAGGATCACCTCGTACCGGGCACGGGGAGTTGCGACAGCGGTGTGCTCACGCATGGCCAACTCCCCTTCTACGACTCGGTGTACGCGCTGCCCTTGCCGTGGGCGGCGCAACGACAGACGTGAGTGTAGGGACGACGGTCCAACCAGGTCACATGATTTTCCGACCGGAACGGCCACAACGGCCGCAACAACCGCCCACCCCGCCTTCCCCACCCCAACTCACCTACACGGCAAAGAAGTTCCTCCGCACCCGCCGCAGCCAAGCCTCGACCGCACGCTCGTCCGGCTCGTCCGCCAACACCGTCCGGTACTTCGCGAACGCCTCTTCGAAATACCGCAGCAACGGCAGAGCGGCGTCCGAATCGGTGGCGACCTCCTCGCCGAACCGGTGATAGCTCTCCGGATCCTCGACGCGGACGGTCAACCGCCCGGTGCTGTACAGCTCGAACCCCTGATGGCACAGCCTCTTGAGATGCCGCGCGTGCTTGGCGGTCCGTTTCCGCGTGTCCGCCGAGAACGACCCGTCCCCGCGCCCCTGGAGCCGCCGGAACTGCTGGGTGGCGTACCCGAGATACGCGTCCCGGACCCGGTCGGAGCTGAGCAACGCGCCCCGGATGCCGATGAGTTCGTCCCCGAGGGGCGTACGTGTCTCGTACAACTCGTCGGACAGCCAGACGAGTTCCATCACGGTCGGGTTGCCGGAGAGGGCGAGGCGGCACCACTTGGCCGCCTCGTGCAGGGTGCGGTCCGGGGCAGTGGTGACGTGGGACTCCTTCGGCCGGTGCAGGCCGTGCAGGTCCTCGGTGGGGGCCGCGAACATGCCGAGGCGGTCGATGTCGGAGCCCTCGCGGGCGAGCCCGTAGGCGGTCGAGCCGACGACTCCGGACAGCAGGATGTTCTGGACGGTCATGTCATACCCCCGTGATGGTTCCCTCGTCCGGACATGATGCCGTCCGGGCCGCCCCGCCCACCTCCGGGTTTCCGCCGATCCTCACGTTCGGGGTATTTCGGTCCCGAATAGGGTGTGACATATTACTGCCGTGACCAAGCAGTCCAGCGGTGATGTCGTGGTCGTGGGTGCCGGCATGGTCGGCGCCGCCTGTGCGCTGTACGCCGCCCGTGCCGGACTGGACGTCGTCGTCGTGGACCGGGGCCCGGTGGCCGGCGGGACGACCGGCGCGGGCGAGGGGAACCTCCTCGTCTCCGACAAGGAACCCGGCCCGGAACTCGAACTCGCCCTGCTGTCCGGCCGGTTGTGGACCGAACTGGCACAGAAGCACGGCCCTGCCCTTGAGTACGAGCCGAAGGGCGGCCTGGTCGTCGCGGCCACGTCCGAGAGCCTCACCGCCCTCACGGCCCTGGCCGGCTCACAGCGCGCCGCCGGGGTGACGACGACACCGGTCGCCCCCGACGAACTCCCGGACTTGGAGCCGTACTTGGCGCCCGGTCTCGCGGGCGGGGTGCTGTATCCGCAGGACGCCCAGGTGATGCCGACCCTCGCCGCCGCCCACCTGTTGCGGGCCTCGGGTGCACGCGTCGAGACCGGCCGGACCGTCACCGAGGTGCTGCGCGGGGCCGACGGCGCCGTACGCGGCGTACGTACCGACCGGGGCGACCTGTACGCGCCGGCCGTGGTGAACGCGGCCGGGACCTGGGGCGGTGAGGTCGCCGCGCTCGCCGGGGTGCGTCTTCCGGTGCTCCCGCGTCGCGGGTTCGTGCTGGTCACGGAGGCGTTGCCGCGCCGCGTCCGGCACAAGGTGTACGCCGCCGACTACGTCTCGGACGTGGCCAGCGACTCGGCGGCGCTCCAGACCTCGCCGGTCGTCGAGGGTACGGCGGCGGGTCCCGTGCTGATCGGCGCGAGCCGTGAACGCGTCGGCTTCGACCGCTCGTTCTCCCTGCCCGTCGTACGGGCGCTCGCCGCGGGTGCCACCCGGCTGTTCCCGTTCCTCGCCCAAGTCCGGGCGATGCGCACGTACTTGGGTTTCCGCCCCTACCTCCCCGACCATCTCCCGGCCATCGGCGCCGACTTGAGGGTGCCGGGCCTCTACCACGCCTGCGGACACGAGGGCGCGGGCATCGGCCTGGCGACCGGCACCGGCCACCTGATCGCCCAACTCCTGCACGGCACAAGGCCCGACCTCGACCTGACCCCGTTCCGCCCGGACCGCTTCCCCGAGGAGGCCGCCGCGTGAACCCCCTCGACCTGGTCCGCGCCCGCCCCGGCCCCGCCTTCACCCTCACGTTCGACGGCCGCCCCGTCGAGGCGCTCCCCGGCCAGACAGTGGCCGCCGCCCTCTGGACGGCAGGTGTCGTGTCCTGGCGCACGACCCGCGCCACCGCCACCCCACGCGGCGTCTTCTGCGGGATCGGGGTCTGCCACGACTGCCTCGTCACCGTCGACGGCCGCACAGACCAGCGCGCATGCCTGGTCCCGGCCGAACCCGGGGCGGATGTCCGCACCCAGTCAGGAACCGGCCATGACTGAACCTCCCCACCTCGCGGTGATCGGCGCCGGTCCGGCAGGGCTCGCCGCCGCCCTGGCGGCCTCCGCGCGCGGCGTCCGCGTCACCGTGGTGGACGCCGGCCAGGGCCCCGGCGGCCAGTTCTACCGCCAGCCCGCTCCGGCCCTCGGCGCCCGCCGCCCGCAGTCCCTGCACCATCAGTGGCGCACCTGGGAACGTCTGCGCGCGGGCCTCGAAACCCACCGCGTCACACTCCTGACGGATCATCATGTCTGGTGCGTGGAGCGGGAGCCGGCGGGCCTCACCGTGCACGCACTCCTCGGACCCGAGCAACAAGAATCCGTCGCCGTGCGCGCCGACGGCGTCCTGCTCGCGACCGGCGGCTACGAGAAGGTCCTCCCCTTCCCCGGCTGGACCCTCCCCGGCGTCCTCACGGCGGGCGGCGCGCAGGCCATGCTCAAGGGCGCCCTCGTCCTGCCCGGCCGCACCGCCGTCGTCGCGGGCACCGGCCCCCTGCTCCTGCCGGTCGCGACCGGCCTCGCCTCGGCGGGCGCACGGGTCGTCGCACTGGTGGACTCCGCCGACCCCCGGGCCTTCGTACGGCGTACGGGTGCCCTGGTCCGAGAGCCGGCCAAGCTCGCCGAGGGGGCAGGGTACGCGGCCCAACTCCTGCGCCACAGAACGAAGGTGATGACGCGTCACACCGTCGTCGAGGCGCACGGCACCGACCGCCTGGAGGCCGTGACCGTCACCGACGTCCGGTCGCACCGCACGCACCGCATCCCCTGCGACACCCTCGCCGTCAGCCACGGCCTCCTCCCCCACACCGACCTCGCCGACGGCCTCGGCTGCACCCTCGACGGCCCCGCCGTACGCGTCGACACCGAGCAGCGCACCGACGTCCCCGGCGTCTGGGCCGCCGGCGAGGCCACCGGCATCGGCGGCGCGGCCCTCTCCCTCGCGGAGGGCCACATCGCGGGCCGCTCGGCCGCCGCTCGCCTGCACAACACCCGCCCAGACCCGGCGAGTTGGGCACCCGCTACCCGTACCAGGACCCGGCTGCGCACGTTCTTCGCGGCACTCGACAGCGCGTACGCCCCACCCGCCCGCTGGACGGACCACGTCACGGACGACACGGTCGTATGCCGCTGCGAGGAGGTCACGGCCGGCGCCGTCCGCGAGGCCGTGGACGACCTGGGCGCGGGCGACCTGCGCACCGTGAAGCTGCTGACCAGGGCGGGAATGGGCTGGTGCCAGGGCCGCATGTGCGAACCGGGAGTGGCCGGCATCGCGGGCTGCGCACTCGTACCAGGACGCCGGATGCTGGCCAGACCCGTACCGCTGGGGGTGCTGGCGGAGCAGGACGAGGCCGGCGGTACGGCTGACGGCCCATGACACACAGCACCCCGCCCCCACCCACCGAGCACCACCGAACCCGCCCCGGAGGGACCCCATGACCACCACTTCCCGCCCCTGGCACGGCGTCCTCGTAGCCACCGCCCTCCCCCTCGACGACGACCTCTCCGTCGACTACGACAAGTACGCCGACCACTGCACCTGGCTCATCGCCAACGGCTGCGACGGCGTGGTCCCGAACGGCTCCCTCGGCGAGTACCAGACCCTGACCCCCGAGGAGCGGACGAGGGTCGTCGAAACGGCCGTCGCGGCGATCGGCGGCGACCGTGTCATGCCCGGGGTCGCGGCGTACGGCGCGGCGGAGTCCCGCCGCTGGACCGAGCAGGCGGCCGAGGCGGGCTGCGGCGCGGTGATGCTGCTCCCGCCGAACGCGTACCGCGCGGACGACCGCGCGGTGGTCGGCCACTACGCCGAGGTCGCGGCGGCCGGGCTGCCGGTCGTGGCGTACAACAACCCGATCGACACCAAGGTCGACCTGGTCCCGGAGCTGCTCGCGAGGTTGCACGGCGAGGGTCACATCCAGGGTGTGAAGGAGTTCTCCGGCGACGTCCGAAGGGCCTACCGCATCGCCGAACTGGCCCCGGAACTGGACCTGTTGATCGGCGCGGACGACGTCCTGCTGGAGCTGGCCGTGGCGGGTGCGAAGGGCTGGGTCGCCGGCTACCCGAACGCGTTGCCGCGCGCCTCGGTCGAGTTGTACCGGGCGGCGGTGGCGCAGGACCTCGCCACCGCGCTCCCGCTGTACCGCCAGTTGCACCCCCTGCTCCGCTGGGACTCACGCGTCGAGTTCGTCCAGGCGATCAAGCTGTCGATGGACGTCGTGGGCCGCCACGGAGGCCGATGCCGCCCGCCCCGCGTCGAGTTGCTCCCGGAGCAGGAGGCGGCGGTACGCGCGGCGACCGAGAAGGCCGTGGCCGCCGGCCTCGCGTGACGCCTCAACTCGCGTACGTCACCGGCGACTTGGTCAACTCAGGGAAAGGGAACCGGACATGCGCAGCAAACTCGTCCTGCACGCCGTCGACTCGCACACCGAGGGCATGCCGACCCGGGTGATCACCGGCGGCATCGGCACCGTCCCCGGCGCGACGATGAACGAGCGGCGGCTGTACTTCCGTGAACACCGCGACGACGTCAAGCAGTTGCTGATGAACGAGCCGCGCGGGCACGCGGCGATGAGCGGCGCGATCCTCCAGCCGCCGACCCGCCCGGACTGCGACTGGGGTGTCGTCTACATCGAGGTGTCCGGCTATCTCCCGATGTGCGGGCACGGCACGATCGGCGTGGCGACCGTCCTGGTGGAGACCGGCATGGTGGAGGTCACCGAGCCGGTCACGACGATCCGGCTGGACACCCCGGCGGGCCTGGTCGTCGCCGAGGTCACGGTGGAGGACGGCCGGGCGAAGAACGTGACGCTCCAGAACGTGCCGTCGTTCTCGGTGGCGCTCGACCGCAAGATCACGCTGGCCGACGGGCGAACGGTGACGTACGACCTTGCGTACGGCGGCAATTTCTACGCGATCCTGCCGCTGGACCAGTTCGGGCTGCCCTTCGACCGTGCCCGCAAGGACGACCTCCTCCGGGCGGGGCTGTCCCTGATGGCGGCGATCAACGCCGAGGAGGAGCCCGTACATCCGGAGGACCCGTCGATCCGGGGCTGTCACCACGTCCACCTGATCGCCCCCGGCTCCACGGCCCGCCACTCCCGGCACGCGATGGCGATCCACCCGGGCTGGTTCGACCGCTCCCCGTGCGGTACGGGCACGAGCGCGCGCATGGCGCAGCTCCACGCGCGCGGTGAACTCCCCCTGCACACCGAGTTCGTGAACGAGTCCTTCATCGGCACCCGCTTCACCGGCCGGCTCCTCGGGACGACGGAGGTGGCCGGCCGCCCCGCCGTGCTCCCCAGTTTCACGGGCCGCGCGTGGATCACGGGGACGGCCCAGTACCTGCTGGACCCGACCGACCCGTTCCCGGCGGGGTTCGTCCTGTGACGGAGAACCTCCCCGAGCTGGGCCGGCGCAGCAGTTACCGGGAGAAGGTCGTGGACGCGCTGCGGGCGGCGATGATCGCGGGCGAGCTGCGGCCCGGGGAGGTGTACTCGGCGCCGGGGGTGGCGGCGCGGTTCGGGGTGTCGGTGACGCCCGTGCGGGAGGCGATGCTCGTGCTGGCGAAGGAGGGTCTAGTCGCCGCGGTGCCGAACAAGGGGTTCCGGGTCACGGGGGTGTCCGACGTACAGCTCGACGAGTACAAGCAGATCAGGGCGCTGATCGAGATCCCCACGGTGGTCTCGCTCGCCATGACCACGGATCCGGCGGCCCTGGCGGCGCTGAGGCCCGTCGCCCAGGAGATCGTGACCGCGGCGGCGGCCGGTGACCTGATCGCGTACGTCGAGGCGGACACCCGTTTCCATCTGGACCTGCTCGCCCTGGCGGGCAACGCGCACCTGGTGGAGGTGGTCCGCGACCTGCGCAGCCGCTCCCGGCTGTACGGTCTGGAGGCCCTCGCCGCCTCGGGCCGGCTGACCGCCTCCGCAGAGGAGCACCTCGATCTCCTCGACGCGTTGTCGGCTCGCGACGAGGGGGCCGTCCGCGCGGTCATGGCCCGTCATCTGGGCCATGTACGGGGGCTGTGGGCGGCGGCGCGGGACTGAGCCGCCGCACCAAAGGGCGCTGAGCCCCCACCGCACGGTCCCCGGCGCACAAGACCGCCTCCTGTGATCCTTGTCGCCGCTGTGGCGTGAGTGACGTGAGCGTCATGTGGGCATGTCAATCCCCGCTGGGCGAAAGGATGGTGTCGTTCCTGTGCGGGAAGTGGGGAAATCAGCATGCGCGTATGCCTGATCGGCGCGGGACTGTCGGGACTGGCGACGGCGCGGGCCCTCAAGGAGCACGGCGTCGACTTCGTCTGCCTGGAGAAGGCGCCGGAGGTCGGCGGCCTGTGGCGGCAGCCCGACGCCGGTGAGCGCGGCCCCGGTTACCTGTCGCTGCACCTCAACACGGCCAAGCAGCTGACCGGTTACGCCGGTTTCCCGATGCCGGCCGCGTACCCGCTGTACCCCCGGCACAGCGAAGTCGCCGCGTATCTGCGGTCGTTCGCCGAGTGGGCCGGCCTCACGGACCACATCGAGCTGAACACGACGGTCGAGTCGGTGCGCCAGGAGGACGACGGTTCGTGGACCGTCACCAGCAAAGGCACCAGCACAGACACCAGCACAGGCACAGACACCGGCGCAGGCACCGAGCGCCGCTTCGACCACGTCATCGTCGCCTCCGGCCACAACACGCAGCCCGTGATGCCGGCCCTCCCCGAGGGCGCCGACACCTTCGACGGAACGATTCTCCACGCCCTCGACTACCGCGACGGCAGCGATTTCGCCGGCCGCCGTGTCGTGGTCGTCGGCCTCGGCGCCTCGGCCGTCGACATCGCCGCCGACCTGTCCCGGCACGCGGAGCACACGGTGCTGTCGGTGCGCCGGGGGCTGCACGTGCTGCCGAAGCAGCTCTTCGGCATGGCCCTGGACGAGATCGCGGACGCGCCGTGGTGGACGGCGATGTCCCTGGAGGAGCAACGGCGCCTGATCGAGCAGGCGTTGCTCGTCGTCCGGGGCAAGCTGTCGGACTACGGCCTGCCCGAGCCCGACCACCCGCTGTTCGCCTCGGCGGTCACCATCTCGGACGAGATCCTGAGCCGGATCCGGCACGGCGCGGTCACCCCGAAGCCCGCGCTGGAGCGCCTCGACGGCGGCCGGGCCGTGTTCACCGACGGCACGTCGGTGGCCGCCGACACGATCGTCTACTGCACCGGCTACCGCATGGACTTCCCTTTCCTGCCCGCCGGTTGCCCGACCGGGCCGGGCGGCGCGGTGGAGCTGTACAAGCGGGTCGTCGCGGCCGGCCGGCCGGGCCTGTACTTCACCGGCCTGGTCCGCCCCCTCGGCTCCATCACCCGTCTCGTGGAGGCCCAGGCCCGCTGGATCGCCCGGATCGTCACGGGCGAGGCGGTCCTCCCGGACCCCGAGGTCATGCGCAAGGAGATCGCGGACTACCTCGCGGGGATCGCCGGTCAGTACGGCCAGGTGGAGGGCTCGTCGACCCAGGTCGCGGTCGCGGAGCACCTGGCGGAGCTGCGCGACGAGTGAGGCGCAGGGCCGTACGCCTTCTGATCGCTCCGAGGGGAGTCCCCCCACCCCCCTCGGCTTTTATGCCATGCTCATGACATCTCCATGTCGGACAGCACCCCGGCATGCGCCGGCATCCGCACCAGCGGCGCGCGGACCTCGTACGCCTCGGCGGACAGGTAGGTGGTGATGCGGGCGGGCCGGTCCTGCTGGTGGACGAGGGCCAGGTAGGCGATGAGCCCGGCGCCGTCCTCGGGGCGGCGGGAGGTGAGGGCGGCCATGGCGCGGCGCAGGGCCGCCGGGTTCATGCCGTAGCGGCGCAGGGCCGAGGCGGCGCGGGCGAGGGCGTCCCCGTCGTGGCGGACGTAGTCGCGGACCGGGATGTGCAGGGTGAACCCGCTGGGCAGCCCGGTGCGGTTCTCGGTGAAGGCGTGGCAGGTCAGCCCGGGCCGTCCGGCCAGTGGCACGCGCAGCCGGTCGCGAGCGCCGTCGAAGCCCCCGGCGAGCGTGAGGAACTCCTCGATCTCCTCGGCCGAGGGGCCGGGTACGGTCCTGCAGAGGGTGCCGGCGCGGGCGGCGGTGAGGTCGTCGTGCCGGAGGTAGACCTTCGCCCGGGGTGTGTCCCAGTCACCGAGGTCGAGGGCGAGGAAGGGGTAGCCGTCGGCTTCGGGCAGCGCGGCGAACGCGTCCCGGTGGCCGAGGCGCCCGAGGGCTTCCCGTACGGTCGCCGCCGCGTGCCGGGGTCCTGAGGCGGCGGGGTTGAGGTAGACCTTCACGGCCGGTACGCCGCCGGCCCGCAGTTCGAGGGCGATCCACAGGGCGAGCGGCCCGTGGGGGTCGTCGGGGAGGAACAGGTCGGTGAGCGCGTCGAGTTGGGCGGTGGAGAAGTTCCAGGCGCGGGCCAGTTCATGGACGGCGGCGAGTCCCCTACGACCGTTGCCCGCCAAGTCGTCTTCCAGGCAGCCGGGTTCGAGCAGGACGCGCAGGGCGGGTGGTCTGCCGGGGAGGTGGGCGAGGGAGAACTCGACGGGGGTGTGATCGTCGGAGAGGAAGGTGCGGGTCGGCGGCGGCAGGTCCAACGGCCGTTCGGCGACCGGCCCGAGGGCGGTGAGGAGGACGGCGGCGTAGTGCTCGGCGTCGGCGGGGGCGAGCCCGGCGACGTCGCACAGGCGGAGCAACTGGCCGACGGTGAGGGCTCCGAGGGTCGGCGCCCCCTCGCCGGGCCGGGGGGCGGTGACAGTCATCGCGCCACCCCCGGGAGCGCGGTGCCGACGTGGAAATACCCGCCCTGCCGGGCGGGTATCTCGTGGTCGCTGCTGTGGAGTTGGGCCGTCGGGGTGGGGGCGGCCGGGCGCCCCCCGGGTATGTACGGCCCGCTGCGGGCCTGCCGGGCGGGGCGCGGGAGCGCGGTGGTGTCGCGGAACTTCAGCTCCATGACGCCTCCTTCGTCTCATGAGCAACACGGATACCGCGTTGCTCACTACCCCCGGTGACGAACCATCATGCGGATATGACGAACCCTGTGGATGTTGTGTGAATCACTTCGTGAGCCAGTTGAGGAACTGGCTCCACACACCCCCGCGTTCGGGCCTGCGCCCGGCGTCGACGCTCGGCGCCGGTGCCTGGGTACGCGGCTGCGGCGCGGGCCGCTGCACCGGCTGGACCGGCGTGAAGCGCGCGGGCAGCGCGGCGAGCGCCCGGTGGAAGGGTCCCGGACGCCAGGTCAGGCTGCCCTCGGGGACGGCGAGTTCGACGTCGGGGAGCTGGTTGAGGAGGTTCTCGATGGCGGCGACGGCGATGTGCCGCCCGGGGTCCTTGGCGGGGCAGGCGTGCGGGCCCGCGCTCCAGGAGAGGTGGGCGCGGTTGCTGCCGGCCTGCCGGGCGGCGGTCAGCGCGGGGCCGGTGTTGGCGGCGACGAAGCTGACGAGCATGAGGTCGCCCTCGGCCGCCTTGTGGCCGGCGAACTCCAGGTCGGCGGAGGGGTAGTGGGCGGCGAAGTTCGATATCGGGGGGTTCTCCCACAGGGTGTCGTCCATCGCCTCCTCGATGAGTCCGCCGCCCCCGCCGTAGCGGTCGTGGGTCAGGAGCCGGTGCAGGGTGTTGCCGATGAGGTTGCGCAGCGGCTCGATGCCGGCGCCGAGGAGCAGGGCGAGCTGGTGGACCATCTCCTCGTCGGTGAGCGCCGACGGGTGGCGCATCAGCCAGGTGGTGACGTCCTCGCCGGGGCGGGAGCGCTTGAGGACGACGAGTTCGCCGATGGCCTGGTAGAGGACCTCGGCGGACTTCTCGGCGTTGATGCCGTCGAACATGCCGGAGATGCCGAACAGGACGCGGTCGCCGATGTCGGCGGGGCAGCCGAAGAGTTCGTTGAAGACGAACAGCGGGAGCTGCTTGGCGTAGTCGCCGAGGAGGTCGGCCGAACCGCGTGCGGAGAACTGGGCGATGAGGTAGCCGGAGATCCGCTCGATGCTGTGGCCGAGCTTGCGCGAGTCGATCTTCGCGAGGCTGTCGGTGACGGCCTGACGCAGCCTCAGGTGTTCGGCACCGTCGCTGAACATGCAGTTGGGCCGGTAGGCGAGCAGCGGGGTCACCGGGCTGTCCGGGGCGACCTTGCCGTTCATGAAGTCCCGCCAGCGGCGCGCGTCCTTGCGGAACGAGCCGGTGTCCTGGAGGAGTTGGAGGGCGGTGGCGTAGTCGGTGACGAGGGTGGCCTCGACTCCGGGGGCGAGTTCCACCGGTGCGGTCGGCCCGTAGTGGCGCATGTAGCTGTAGTACGCCTGCGGGTCGGCCGCGAACTCCGGCCCGTACAGCGGCACTCGGCCGCCCGAGTTGTGCGCCGGGCACCCGGGCGGGGGCACCGGGGTGGTGGATCGGTCGTCGTCCATGTTTGCTTCGTCTGCCTTTTCCAGTGAGCAAGTTCGGTGAACGGTCGGGGCAACTCGCCCTGACAGGACCCCCGTTGATCCCGTGTCAGAAGAGTGGGTGTCAGTGGGAGCGGGCCATCAGGAACTCCACCAGCTTGATCAGCGCCTCGGCCGAGGATTTCTCGTCGCGCGCGTCGCAGGTGACGACGGGGGTGTCGTCCAGCAGGTCGAGGGCCTCGCGCAGGGCCGCCTCGTCGCGCGGGGGCGAGCCGTCGAAGTGGTTGACGGCGATGGCGTAGTCGAGGCCGTACTGCTCGATGAGGTCGATGACGTTGAAGGAGTCGGCGAGCCGCTCGGGGTCGACGAGGACGAGCGCGCCGAGCGCGCCGCGTGCCATGTCCTCCCACATCTGCACGAAGCGCTGCTGTCCGGGGGTGCCGAACAGGTAGAGCACGACCCGGTCGCTGATGGTGAGGCGGCCGAAGTCCATGGCGACCGTGGTGGTGGTCTTGCCCTGGACGCCCTTGAGGTCGTCGACGGACTCGGCGGCCCGGGTCATCGTCTCCTCGGTGGTCAGCGGCTCGATCTCGGAGATCGCCCCGATGAACGTGGTCTTGCCCACCGCGAAGTGGCCCACGACGAGGATCTTGACGGCCGTCTGCTGCTCGCCGCCGCGGACGTACGCCGTCTCATCCAAACTTTGCGCGGAGACCATTCAGCACCTCCTCCAGGATTTCCCGGTCGGCGAGGGGAGCCCGCTGGACGGGCGGGCGGGTGACGAGATGACCGGCCTCGACGAGGGCTGCGAGGAGGATCTTCACGACGCCCAGGGGCAGTTGGGTGTGCCCGGCGATCTCGGCGACCGACAGGTAACCGGCCTCGCACAGGTCGAGGAGGCTCTGCTCCTCGGGGGTGAGCCTCGTCGGCCGGCGCCGGTCGCCGGGGGCGGCCGTGACCAGGGTGATCAGCGAGAGCTGGCCCTCGTCGGGCAGTCCGCGGCCCCGGGTGATGACGTACGGTCGCACTAATTCCGGCGTCTGGGGTTCGAGTTCGCCGTATCCGGTCATGCCTGGACGCCGATGTTCTCGCGCGGCGGCGTGGTGAGCGCCTTGCCGAGCTGGCCGACGAGTTGCTGCATGCGGAACGTGATGTCCTGCATGTCGACCTCCGGGGTCGCGGAGACGCCGAGGTAGGCGCCCTCGCCCGCGGAGATGAGGAAGACCCAGCCGCCGTCGAACTCGACGAGGGTCTGGCGCCACTGCTGGGAGCTGTCCTCGCAGAAGAAGGCGAGGGAACGGCTGAGCGACTGCACGCCGCTCATCGCGGCGGCCACCCGGTCGGCGTTGTCCTTGTCGAACTCCTTGGTGCGGGCCATCAGGAGCCCGTCGGCGGAGATCAGGACGGCGTGCAGGGCGCCTGGAATCTCCAGGGCGCTGTCAAGCATCCATGACAGATCGGCGTTCACGAGACATCATGCCCTTCGCTGCTCGCACCTCTTGTGCTGCTCGTCTGGTCCGCGCCGTCGCCGCGGCCGGCCCGGCCGGACTGGGTGCCGCGCTGGAAGGCGCCCATGATCGCGGCGGTCTCCGCGCCGGAGCGTGAGCCGCGCCCGTTCGCGCGGGCGGGGGTGTCGTCCGAGGAGCTGCCCGGCACGATCGCCATCGGCCGCTTGCGGCGCCGCTTGGGCAGGCCGTCGGAGGTCGTGGCGGTGGTGAGCGGGGTGGCCGCCTCGGGGCCGCCGTACTCGGAGGCGCTGACCGTGGTGACGACCGGTGCGGGCTCCTTCTGCTGGGGAGCGCCGGTGAGGAGGTCGTGCGGCAGGAGCAGGACGGCGCGGACGCCGCCGTACGGGGAGGAGGAGTCGACGGACACCTCGAAGCCGAAACGCTCGCTGAGCACGCCGATGACCGCGAAGCCGAACTGCGGGGGATTTCCGAGTGCGGAGACGCCGTTGACGCGTTCGCTGGAGAGGAGTTTCTCCGCCTTGACGCGTTCCTCGTCGTTCATGCCGACACCGGCGTCGTCGACGACGATGCAGATTCCCTTGGGCACGGTGCGAATGTTGATCTCGACGACCGTGTCCGGGCTGGAATAGCTGGTGGCGTTGTCGAGGATCTCGGCGAGGGCGAGCGCGACGGGTTCGACGGCGCGGCTGGTGATGCCGAAGTCGACCTGCGAGAGGATCTCGATCCGGCGGTAGTGGCGGACGCGTCCCTGGGCGCTGCGGACCACGTCGTAGACGGAGGCGACGTCGCGCTGGCGGCCGAGCCAGCCGTCGCAGAGCACGGCGATGGACTGGGCGCGGCGGCCGAACTGGGAGTTGGTGTGGTCGATCTCCAGGAGGTCCTGGAGCATGACCGAGTCACCGTACTTGTTCTGGAGCCGGGAGACGATGAGCTGCTGTTCCAGGGCGAGGCCCTGGAGGGTGCGCATCGCGGATTTCAGTACCGTCTTCGTCGCTTCTTCCGCCCTTTCCTGGGCGGCTTCGACGGATTCCGTGTACTGGTTCTCCAGTTCGGCGTAGTGCGTCTTGAGGCCGGTGACTTCCTGCCTCAATTCGCGGGCCGTCCGGCGCAGGCGGACGACGAGGGCGATCGCGAGGGCCAACAAGGCCAACAATGCGAGGAGAGCCCAAAAGGCCGGTTTCTCTATGTAATGCGTCATAAGACTCTCTTCAGGCGACTGACGGCCAGTAGCTGAATTCCGTCACTGCGGGAGGACCGGCGGACCGCCCGCACCGGGGGCATCGTCGTGCACCCATCCGCCCGCTCTGCAAGCGCCGTGATCGTATCACCGCGAGAACCGGTCAAGGACCGCCAATCCCGTGGCCCGAATGGACATTGACGGTCAGTCAGTTGCGAAGTAAGGGAGCGGCGATGACTTGTCGACAAGGAGCCGAAGCAATCCGTACGCCCAGGCCCGCGGTGTAACCGGCGGTAGTGGACCGCGCCCCCTACTGAACCCGGGCTACTGGACCCGGGCGCGCGCCGGACTCGCCAGCCCCAGCCGCTCCAGGAACCGTTCCAGCGTGAACGCGGCCATTCCCAGCGCCACCGCGTTCCCCGGCACCGGGGACGCCTGGAGCGTCAGCCCCGGCAGCGAGCCCGGCAGCACATGCCGGGGCAGCTCCTCACGGACGGCCGGGACGAGCCACTCGGCCAGGGCGCGGGACATCCAGCCGGTGAGCGTGATCGTCGGCACGTTCAGCAGATTGACCAGGTCCCCGAGCGCCGCACCCAGATAACGCGCGGTCCGCGCGAGGAGTTCCCGTACGGCGGGGTCGCCCGCGGCGAGCCCTTCGGCGACGGCGACCACGAAGTCCCGCTGCCCTCTGCGCCCCAGCGCCGGGTGGTCCGGGGTGATCGCGGCGAGCGTCGCCTCCAGGCCCGCGGCCCCGAGGTACGCCTCGACGCAGCCGCGCCGCCCGCAGCGGCAGGGGCGGCCGTCCAGCTCCAGGAGGGTGTGGCCCCACTCCCCCGCGTTGTTGGTGGCGCCCCGGATCAGCGAGCCGTCCAGGGCGAGGCCGGCGCCGACGCCCGTGCCGAGGTTGACGACGGCCATGCTGTCGACGCCGCGCCCCACCCCGAACCACATCTCGGACAGGGCGACCGCCTTCAGCGGGTTGTCGACGTGGACGGGCAGCTCCAGCCGGTCGGCGAGGAGTTCCTCGATCCTGACGTCGTGCCAGTCCCAGTTCGGGGCGAACACCGAGACACCGGCGCCTGGGTGGACGTGCCCGGGCATGCTCACCCCGACACCGACGATCCGGTCCCGGCCGGTGCCGCCGGCGTCGACGGCCTGGCCGATCGCGGCGACGATGCCGTCGACGACGTACCCCTGGCCGTTCTCGTGCTCGTCGAGCGCCACCTCGCCCTCGCCGAGGACGCCCAGGGTGAGGTCGTACACGGCGGCGGCGACATAGGTCTCGGCGACGTCGACGCCGACGATCCGGCCCCGGCCGGGGTCGATGGCGAGCCGCTCGTAGGGCCGGCCGACCCCGCCGCGCTCCCGCGCCGTGATGACGAGGACGCCCTCCGCCAGGAACTCGCCGACCAGGGTCGTCACGGTCGCCTGGCTGAGCCCGGTGTGCCGGGCCAGCTCCTGGCGGGAGGAGGGCCCGAGGTCGAACAGCGCGTGCAGCACCGCGAAACGGTTCTCGCTGCGCAGGTCCTGTGCCGTGTGCCGCGCCACGCTGTTCCCCCCTGGTTCAGGCTCCTGTCGCCGACTCCAGCGTCAGGGTACGGATCTCCGGCTCGCCGCGCCCCTCCATTCCCCGCGCGAGCAGGGTGACGGGCCCTTGCCAGCCGCGCGGCACCCACAGCACGTCCGGGTTCCCGCCGGAGAACACGGGCCGCGGCCCCGCCCAGACCCGCCCGAGACACTCCCCGGCCGCCCACGCGGTCACCCGCACCTGCGTGCCGTCGAGCCGGATCAGCCGCCCGGCGTCGTCCGGCAGATCGAGGTCGATCCACGCCTCCTGCCCCGGCTTCAGCGCCAGCGGCAGCCGGACGACCTCCGCGAGCCCCCGCTCCCCCGCGAACGCCGTGAGCCGGACGTCGTCCTGCACCGCGCAGGACCACTCCTGTACGGCGTCCAGGCCGAGCAGCCGCGCCCGCAGCCCCGGTCCGCTCGGGTGATGCGGCAGGGTGAGGGCGACCTCATGGGCGCCGGGAGGCAGCGCCAGCCACGGGTTCTCGGCGTTCAGGACCTGCGGCCCGCCCCCGTCGACACGCGCCACGATCGGCTCGACCACCCCTTGCACCTGCAACGCGGCGTCGGTCGCGGCGTGCAGCGTACGGGTATAGGTGACGGGCGTCCCGATCCGGGTGCTGCTCCAGCCTCCGAGCGTGCGCAGCGGCGCCGGGTCGCCCGCCCAGTGTCCGCCGACCGTCCACACCGCGGACACGTCGGCCGACTCGCGGACCTTCCACAGCCGCCCGAGCCCGCGCAGCGCGCCGAGCCCGAGCGCGGGCAGCCGGGCGTCGTCGAAGTTGGCGTGCCCCCAGATCTCGACGACGGCCTCGACGTCGACGGCCCCCGTCACGTCCCGTACGTCGATGCTGTGCGCGGCCCCGAACCCGGTGAGCGTGGCGTGGACACGCCCCGCGACCGTCAGGTCCACGATGTCGGCGGCCCCGGTCAGCAGCAGCTCGTCGACGCCGGTCAGGTCGGTGGTGGCGCGGTAGGTGCCGCGCCCCCGGTACACGCCGAGCGCCTCCAGCGCGGGCGGCAGCGTGTGCACCCCGGCGGCCCGCTCGGGCGCCGCCTCCGTCCGCACCCGCACCTCCTCCACGCGGGCCGGCTCCACGACGACCGGTGCGCGGCCCGCGTCGGCGAGGACCACGGCACCGTCCGCACCGACCTCCCGCACCCGCACCGCCTCGTCCGGCGCCAGCACGACGACCGTCGCTCCCGCAACCACCGCCCGCCCCGGCACGGGGACCACGGCGTGGGCGTCGTCGACGACGACGGTCACCGGGACCGTGGCGGCGAACACCAGGGTGCCTTCCCCGGCCGCGACGAGATCCGCCGAGGCGAGGGCCAGGGTGGCGTCGATCCCCCAGGGCTCCAGGGGCACGCCGACGGCCATCAAGGGGCACGAGTCCGGGGCGACTTCGACGGAGGTGCCGCCGACGACGGCCGTACCCGGGGCCGTCCCCAGATGCGGTACGGCGACGAGGTGCCCGCCGCCCGGGAGGTCCAGCGTCGCGGCCGTCGAGCTGGTCACGAAGTCGCAGCGTACGTCGGCCAGTTGATCCCCCGGCGTCGCGAGGGCGAGCCGGTCGCCCCAGGTGTCGAGGACCTTCGCGAGGAGCTTCGCCTCGGTGAACTCGGGGCGTTCGACGCCGGTCGAGGAGACATAGCCGCCGAAGTCGTAGCCGTGGCTCATGAAGTTGCCGGGGCTGCCCCAGTTCCCGGCGGACGGGGTGTAGCCGAAGTTCCAGCCGGACGCCTGGAGATACGGCGCGATCAGCTTCGCCCCGCTCGCCAGCAGCCGGCGCAGGGTGCGGTGGCGCCGGTTGGTCTCGGTGACCAGGAGCGGGACGTCCCGCTTCGCCAACAGGTCGGCGTAGTGGCGGACTTCGGGCTCGATGTCCGGGGAGTCGTCGTCCGGGTAGAAGTTACAGGCCGCGACGATGCCGGGTACGTCGCCGGTCGCGCCGGCGATGTCCCCTTGCCCGGAGCAGGCGATCAGGGGGACGGTGACGCCGTGGGCCAGCGCCATGTCCCTCAGCGCCGTCAAGTACCCCGTGCGGTCGGCGCAGTCGAAGAAGTCGAGCTCGTTCTCCAACTGCACCATGACGACCGGGCCGCCCGCCGGGTACTGCCGCTCGGCGAGCAGCGGAAGCGCACGGTCGTACCATTCGGCGACCCGCTCCAGGAAGCGCGGCTCGTTCTGACGGACCCTCAACTCCTCGTCCAGGCCCAGCCAGGCGGGCAGGGCGCCGCCGTCCCACTCCGAGCAGATATAGGGTCCGGGCCGGGCGATGACGTACAACCCCTGCTCGTGCGCGAGGTCGAGGAACGCGGCGACGTCCCGCCGGCCCTCGAACGACCACTCGCCCGGGGCGAGTTCGTGGAAGTTCCACGGGAGGTAGACGTCGACACAGGTGTACCCGGACGCCTTCACCTGCGCCAGGCGGGACCGCCACTGCTCCCTGGGGAGGCGGAAGTAGAAGAGGGAGGCGCACAGGAGGGTGCGGGGGCGGCCGTCGAGCCAGATGGCGCGGCCGTCGATACGGATACTCACTTGACTCCTGCGCTTCCGCCGCTGATGTCCATCTCGTAGAGGTATTTCTGTCCGATGTAGTAGACGATGATCATGGGGAGGGCGAGCAGGATCGAGCCGACCATGACGAGGTTCCAGGGCGGGGCCTGCATGGCGGCCGAGGTGCTGGTGATGTACTGCACGCCGAGCGCGAGCGGCATCTTGGACTCGTCGTTGAGGTAGATGAGGGGGCCCATGAAGTCGCCCCACGTATGGGTGAGGGTGAAGATGCCGATCGCGATCAGGACCGGGCGCAGCATCGGGAACATGATCCGCCGGTAGATCCCGAAGAAGCCGAGCCCGTCCATCATGGCCGCCTCGTCGAGCTGGCTGGGCAGCCGCGAGACGAACTGCCGTACCAGGAACACGTTGAACGCGTTGGAGAAGAAGTTCGGCACGATCAGCGGGAGGTAGGTGTTCACCCAGCCGAGGTCCCGGAAGAGGATGAACTGGGGGATCATCGTGATCTGCGTCGGGATCATCATCGTGGCGATGACGACGAGGAAGATCGCGTTCTTGCCGGGGGCGCGCAGCCGGGCGAAGGCGTAGCCGACGAGGCCGCTGGAGAGGACCTGGCCGACGACCGAGAACAGCGAGATGAGCACGGAGTTGAGCAGGAAGGTGCCCATCGGCAGCTCGGTGCCGAAGACCCGGGAGAAGTTGTCCCAGTGGAACTCGCGCGGAATGATCGTGAAGGTGTTGGCGTTCACGGTCGCGTCGCTGGACAGCGCGATCGAGCCGACGAAGACCAGCGGGGTGGAGAGGATCGCCGCGACGATGAGGAGCGTGCCGTAGGTGAACGGGGTCGCGCGGAACGCCCGCACGGCGGGAGCTTCCTGACGTTTGATCAGGCGCCGCTTGCCCTGCGGCTCCTGGGCCGCGTCCGGCTGCGGGGGCGCGGCGGTGAGCAGGCCGGCCATCACTTCACCTCGGTCTCGTAGAACACCCAGCGGCGGGCGGTGCGGAAGGCGAGCGCCGTGAAGACGAGGATCACGGCGAACAGGAGCCAGGAGATCGCCGAGGCGTATCCCATGTGGTAGAAGCCGAACGCCTGGTCGAACAGGAGCGGCACCATGGTCTGGGCCGCGTCGTAGGCCGCCGCGTTGCTCTTCGGGGTGAGGATGTAGACCTGCGCGAACACCTGGAACGCGCCGATCAGGCCCATGATCAGGTTGAAGAAGATGATCGGCGTCAGGTGGGGCAGGGTGATGCTCCAGAACTGCCGGGTGGCACTGGCGCCGTCGACCTCGGCGGCCTCGTACAGCTCCCTCGGGATGCCCTTCATCGCGGCGAGAAGCAGGACGGTCGCGCTGCCCGCGCCCCAGACGGACATCAGGATGAGGGCGGGCTTCACCCAGGGTCCGTCGATCAGCCAGGCCGGGCCCGAGATGCCGAAGAGGCCGAGGAAGTCGTTGACCGGCCCCGAGGGGGCGAGGACCATCTTGAAGATCATCGCGGTGGCGACGAGCGGGACCAGCGTGGGCAGGTAGATCAGGGTGCGGAACAACTTCCGTGCCCTGACCTGCTTGTTGAGGAGGTTCGCGAGCCACAGGCCGAGGATCAGGCCGAGAGGGACCGAGATGGCCGCGTAGTAGAAGGTGTTCCAGAGGGCCTTCCAGAACACCGGGTCGTCGGTGAGGAGCTTCGTGTAGTTGTCGAGGCCGACCCACTTGGGCGGGGTGAAGGAGTCCCAGTCGGTGAGGGAGTAGTAGACCGACGCGATCATGGGCCCGAGGAGGAAGACCAGGAAGCCGATGATCCAGGGGGAGATGAAGAGGTAGAAGGCGAGGGCCTCACGCCTGCGGCGCTTCGAGGCGCCCGGCTTCTTCAGGGGAGCCGAGGGCACGGTGGGGGTTGCCATGGCCGGTCATCCCGCGGACTTGATGATGGACTCGAGGCTCTTCTGAACGGCCGTCAGGACCTTCTTGGCGTCGGTCTGCTTGCCGAGCCAGAAGTCGGCGAGACCGCTCTGCATCGCGGCCTGCATCTCGTTCCACTCGGGGATGAAGGGCGCGCGGAAGACGAACTCGCTGGACTCGGCGAACACGCCCATGTCGACCTGGGTCTTCATCCACGCCGGCTTCAGGAAGGCGTCGCTCTTCTGCACTTCGAGGTTGGCGGGGACGTCCTGACCGGAGGAGATGATCTCCTTCTGGGCCTCGGCGGAGGTGAGGAAGTCGATGGCCTTGAAGGCGTCCTCGGACCGCTTCGAGGTGCGGGAGATGGCGAGGCCGCTGCCGAACGCGGACACCGCCTGCTTCTTGCCGCGCCACAGCGGGGCGATGTCCCAGGCGAACTTCGTGGTCGTCAGGCCGGCGATGGCCCAGAAGCCGGTCGCGTTGACGGCGACCTTCTGGTTGGCGAACGCCTGGTCGCCGCCGATGTTCGCGCCCATGTCGGCGTAGTCCTTGGCGCTGGGCACGACCTTGTGCTTGAAGAGCAGGTCGCCGGCCCACTGGAGGGCCTCGACCGCCGCGTCGCTGTCGACGGCGGGGCGGCCGTTGTCGTCGATGATCTGGCCGCCGTTCTGGTAGACGAAGCTCCACCACTGCGGCCACCAGCCGGCGCCGCCGTAGCCCCACTGCTTGCCGGGGATGGTGAGTTCCTTGAACGCGGCGAGCGCGTCGTCCCACGTCCACTCGGCGGTCGGGGCCTTGATGCCCTTCTTCGCGAAGAGTTCCTTGTTGTAGTAGACGATCATCGCGCCGGAGCGGTCCGGGATCGCGTACTTCTTGTCCTGGTAGGCGTAGATGTCACCGACCGGGCCGAAGCGCTGCGTGGTGTCGAGGGACGCCTTCTTGGCCAGGTCGTCGAGGGGCAGCAACTGGTTCTTGCTGGCGTAGGTGTTGACGCTCTCGGCGACCTGCATGATGTCGGGGCCGTTGCCGCCCGCGATCATCGTCTGGACCTTCTGCGGGTACGAGTCGCTGGGGATGAGCTGGAGTTTGACCTTCAGCTCCGGGAACTTCTTCACCAGCGCGTCGATCCGCGCCTGGTACGCCTTGCGGTCCGGGTCGCCGCCCCACACGGTCATCACGAGCGGACCCCCGCTGGACCCCGAAGCGGAGCTCCCACACGCCGTGAGCGTGACGACCCCGGCCGCCGCGCTCATCCCGAGGAACCCTCGGCGCGACATCTGAATTCTGTCAACTGGCATGACTCATCCCCAGGTTGAGGTGTGCGAACGCACATCAGGACGTTCCGATCAGCCAGCCGCGGCTTTGCGTGGCGGTTAAATTAACCCTCGATGAAACCGGCCACAAGCCCTTGTTCCGCATCGGTTTCGGCAGGGTTCCACTTCGGGGAGGGCCCTGGACAACAAAAAGACCCCTGATCAACAGGGGTCTTCGCTGGTGTCCGAGGGGGGACTTGAACCCCCACGCCCGATAAAGGGCACTAGCACCTCAAGCTAGCGCGTCTGCCATTCCGCCACCCGGACAAGGTGTCTGCCGTTCGCGGGGGTGTTCCCCGCGGCGACATGGACAACAATACCAAGGTTTCGGGGTGGGTTTCACCTGCGTATCCGCAGGCCGGAGGGCGCCGTCACCTTGAGCGACGGGCCCGTCACACGACCTTGCGGCCCCTACCCCCACAGGGCCCCGCGGGCCGGAATCCGGATGTCCGAAAGTGTTCCGCACCCTCTGGACACCGCCCCCCGGATGCGGGATAACAAGGTCCATACAGTATTCGTCGACTGTATGCAATGTGCCGCATACGGCATTCCTTCCTCCTGCGACCACCCCTACGAAGGGACAGGTTCCGCCATGCCCGAGGACACCCAGGACGCCGGGAGCACCGTCTCCGGCGGTCATCTCGTCGCCAAAGCACTGAAGGCCGAAGGGGTCGACCGCATCTACACGCTCTGCGGCGGCCACATCATCGACATCTACGACGGCTGCGTCGACGAGGGGATAGAAGTAGTCGACGTCCGCCACGAACAGGTCGCCGCCCACGCCGCCGACGGCTACGCCCGGATCACCGGCAAACCGGGCTGCGCGGTCGTCACCGCGGGCCCGGGTACGACGGACGCGGTGACCGGCGTCGCGAACGCCTTCCGCGCCGAGTCGCCGATGCTGCTGATCGGCGGTCAAGGGGCGCTCACCCAGCACAAGATGGGCTCCCTCCAGGATCTCCCGCACGTCGACATGATGGCGCCGATCACGAAGTTCGCGGCGACCGTCCCGGACACGGCCCGCGCCGCCGACATGGTGTCGATGGCGTTCCGCGAGTGCTACCACGGCGCCCCGGGACCGGCGTTCCTGGAGATCCCGCGCGACGTCCTGGACGCGAAGGTCCCCGTCGACAAGGCCCGTGTCCCGCAGGCCGGCGCCTACCGCGCCTCGACCCGCTCGGCCGGCGACCCCGAGGCGGTCGAGCGCCTCGCCGACCTGCTGATACACGCCGCGAAACCGGCGATCCTGCTGGGCAGCCAGGTGTGGACGACGCGCGGCACCGAGGCGGCGATCGACCTGGTCCGCACCCTGAACATCCCGGCGTACATGAACGGCGCGGGCCGCGGCACCCTCCCGCCCGGCGACCCCCACCACTTCCAGCTCTCGCGCCGCTACGCGTTCTCCGGCGCCGACGTCATCGTGATCGTCGGGACGCCGTTCGACTTCCGCATGGGCTACGGCAAGCGCCTCTCCCCCGACGCGACGGTCGTCCAGATCGACCTCGACTACCGCACCGTCGGCAAGAACCGGGACATCGACCTCGGGATCGTCGGCGACGCGGGGCTCGTCCTGAAGCAGGTCACCGAGGCCGCGTCCGGGCGCCTCAACGGCGGTGCGGCGGGCCGCAAGGAGTGGCTGGACGAGCTGCGGGCCGTCGAACAGGCCGCGCTCGAGAAGCGGTTGCCGCAACTGCGGTCGGACGCCTCGCCGATCCACCCCTACCGGCTGGTCAGCGAGATCAACGACTTCCTCACCGAGGACTCGATCTACATCGGCGACGGCGGCGACATCGTCACCTTCTCGGGGCAGGTCGTGCAGCCCAAGTCCCCCGGCCACTGGATGGACCCGGGCCCACTCGGCACCCTCGGCGTCGGCGTCCCCTTCGTGCTCGCCGCGAAGCAGGCCCGCCCCGACAAGGAGGTCGTCGCCCTGTTCGGGGACGGCGCGTTCTCCCTGACCGGCTGGGACTTCGAGACCCTCGTGCGCTACGACCTGCCGTTCGTCGGCATCGTCGGCAACAACTCCTCGATGAACCAGATCCGTTACGGCCAGGCCCGCAAGTACGGCGAGGCCCGCCAGCGGGTCGGCAACACCCTCGGCGACGTCCACTACGACCAGTTCGCGCGGATGCTCGGCGGCTACGGCGAGGAGGTCCGCGACCCCACCGACATCGCCCCCGCGCTCCGGCGGGCCCGCGAGTCTGGCAAGCCCTCGCTGATCAACGTCTGGGTCGACCCGGACGCGTACGCCCCCGGAACCATGAACCAGACGATGTACAAGTGAGGTTGACGCCCATGACCGGCAAGGCCCTAGACGGCATCCGTGTCCTCGACATGACCCACGTCCAGTCCGGCCCCTCCGCGACCCAGCTGCTCGCCTGGCTCGGCGCGGACGTCGTGAAGCTGGAGGCGCCCTCCGGGGACATCACGCGCGGCCAGCTGCGCGACCTCCCGGACGTCGACTCGCTGTACTTCACGATGCTGAACTGCAACAAGCGCAGCATCACCCTCAACACCAAGACCGAGCGCGGCAAGGAGATCCTCACCGAGCTGATCCGGCGCTCGGACGTCCTGGTCGAGAACTTCGGCCCGGGCGCGGTGGACCGGATGGGGTTCACCTGGGAGCGGGTCCAGGAGATCAATCCACGGATCGTCTATGCCTCCATCAAGGGGTTCGGGGACGGCCCGTACACGAACTTCAAGGCGTACGAGGTCGTCGCTCAGGCGATGGGCGGGTCGATGTCGACCACGGGGTTCGAGGACGGGCCGCCGCTGGCGACGGGGGCCCAGATCGGGGACTCGGGGACGGGGGTGCACGCCGTGGCGGGGATTCTCGCGGCTCTGCTCCAGCGCGAGAAAACCGGGCGCGGTCAGCGGGTCGGCGTGGCCATGCAGCACGCCGTACTCAACCTGTGCCGGGTGAAGCTCCGGGACCAGCAGCGCCTGGCACGAGGGCCGCTCTCTGAATATCCGAACGACGACTTCGGCACGGAAGTTCCCCGTTCCGGAAACGCGTCCGGCGGCGGCCAGCCGGGCTGGGCGGTCAGGTGCGCCCCGGGCGGTCCGAACGACTACGTGTACGTCATCGTGCAGCCCGTCGGCTGGCGGCCGATCGCCGAGCTGATCGGGCGTCCGGAGCTGGCCGACGACCCCGAGTGGGCGACCCCGCAGGCCCGGCTGCCGAAGCTGAACAAGATGTTCCAGCTGATCGAGGAGTGGTCGGCGACGCTCCCGAAGTGGGAGGTCCTGGACCGGCTGAACGCCCGGGGCGTGCCGTGCGGGCCGATCC
The DNA here is from genome assembly GCF_048159485.1 of Streptomyces sp. 4F14. Taxonomy (NCBI): domain Bacteria; kingdom Bacillati; phylum Actinomycetota; class Actinomycetes; order Kitasatosporales; family Streptomycetaceae; genus Streptomyces; species Streptomyces sp. 4F14. The sequence goes on along the minus strand of NZ_JBLRVY010000014.1, from coordinate 2,492 downwards.
TGTCGACGAAGGAGATCGTCGAGGACGAGTCGCTGATCGCGAACGAGATGATCGTGCGCGTCGCGCACCCGGAGCGGGGCGAGTTCGTGACCGTCGGCAGCCCGCTGAAACTGTCCGACTCCCCCGTCGACGTGAAGAGTTCGCCGCTCCTGGGCGAGCACAACGAGGAGATCTACGCCGCCGAGCTGGGCCTCGGCACGGACGAACTGCGGCTGCTGAAGTCGGACGGGGTGATCTGAGGTGCTCGCCGAGGACCGGGAGACACGCGTGCGCGCGGTGCTGGACGCCGTACGCGCGCAGGGCCGTACGACGCTGACGGCGCCGGAGGGCAAGGAGGTCGCCGACGCGTACGGGATCGCCGTACCGGGCGAGGAGCTGGCGCGGGACGTCGAGGAGGCGGTGGCGCACGCGGCGCGGTTCGGCGGGCCGGTGGTGATGAAGATCGTGTCGCCGGACATCCTGCACAAGACGGAGGCCGGCGGGGTGGTCGTCGGGGTGGAGGGGGCGGCCGACGTGCGGGCCGCGTTCCACCGGATCGTCGACAACGCGCGCGCGTACGACGCGAACGCGCGCATCACGGGCGTACAGATCCAGGAGCTGCTGCCCGAGGGGCAGGAGGTGATCGTCGGGGCGGTGACCGATCCGACGTTCGGGAAGGTGGTGGCGTTCGGGCTCGGCGGGGTGCTCGTCGAGGTGCTGAAGGACGTCACGTTCCGGCTGGCGCCGGTGAGCGCGGACGAGGCGCTGTCGATGCTGGACTCGATCCGGGCGGCACCCGTACTGGAAGGGGTACGGGGACGTCCCGGCGTGGACCGGTGGGCGCTCGCGGAGCAGATCCGGCGGGTGTCGCTGCTGGTCGCGGAGTTCCCGGAGATCGCCGAGGTGGACCTCAACCCGGTGATCGCGACCCCGGAGGGGGCGCGCGCGGCGGACGTACGGATCATCCTGTCCGACGCGCCCGCGCGCGCGAGGCGGCGTTACTCGCGGGAGGAGATCCTCGCGTCGATGGGGCGGCTGATGCGGCCCCGGTCGGTGGCTGTCGTCGGGGCGTCCAACGAGGCGGGCAAGATCGGCAACTCGGTGATGCGCAACCTGGTCGACGGCGGGTTCGCGGGGGACATCCACCCCGTCAACCCGAAGGCGGACGACATCCTGGGGCGCAAGGCGTACCGGAGTGTCGCGGACGTGCCGGGCGAGGTGGACGTCGCCGTGTTCGCGATCCCCGCGCGGTTCGTCGCCGCCGCCCTGGAGGAGGTCGGCCGCAAGGGCATCCCGAACGCCGTACTGATCCCCTCGGGGTTCGCGGAGACCGGGGAGCACGCCCTCCAGGCGGAGATCGTGGAGATCGCCGAGCGGTACGGCGTACGGCTGCTGGGGCCGAACATCTACGGCTACTACTCGACCTGGCAGGACCTGTGCGCGACGTTCTGCACGCCCTACGACGTGAAGGGCGGGGTGGCGCTGACCTCGCAGTCGGGCGGGATCGGGATGGCGATCCTGGGGTTCGCGCGCAGTACGCGCACGGGCGTGTCGGCGATCGTGGGCCTCGGCAACAAGTCGGACCTGGACGAGGACGACCTGCTGACGTGGTTCGCGCAGGACCCGCACACCGAGTGCGTGGCGATGCACCTGGAGGACCTGAAGGACGGGCGGGCGTTCGTGGAGGCCGCGCGGGCGACCGTGCCGGTGAAGCCGGTCGTCGTCCTGAAGGCCGGGCGGACGGCGGCTGGGGCGCGGGCCGCGGGCTCGCACACGGGCGCGCTGGCGGGCGACGACGCCGTGTACGACGACATCCTGCGCCAGGCCGGGGTGATCCGCGCTCCCGGGCTGCACGACATGCTGGAGTACGCGCGCGCGTTGCCGGTGCTGCCGACGCCGCGCGGCGACAACGTCGTCATCATCACCGGCGCGGGCGGCAGCGGGGTGCTCCTTTCGGACGCGGTGACGGACAACGGGCTGTCCCTGATGGAGATCCCGCCGGACCTGGATGCGGCGTTCCGCCGGTTCATCCCGCCGTTCGGGGCGGCCGGCAACCCGGTGGACATCACCGGGGGTGAGCCTCCCGCGACGTACGAGGCGACGATCCGGCTGGGTCTGGAGGACCCGCGCGTGCACGCGCTGGTGCTCGGTTACTGGCACACGATCGTCACGCCCCCGATGGTCTTCGCCGAGCTCACCGCGCGCGTGGTGGCCGAGTTCCGCGAACGGGGCGTCGACAAGCCCGTGGTGGCGTCGCTGGCGGGCGACGTCGAGGTGGAGGAGGCGTGCCAGTACCTCTTCGAGCGGGGGGTCGTCGCGTACCCGTACACGACGGAGCGGCCGGTGGCCGTGCTGGGCGCGAAGTACCGGTGGGCGCGCGCGGCGGGGCTCCTCGGGGGTGGTTCATGAGGTGAGGCGGTCGGGGGGGGGGCCCCCGGGCGGCGGGGGCCCCCCCCCCCGCCCCCCCCGCCCCGCCCCCCGCCCCCCCCCCCCCCCCCCCCCCGGCTACTCCC